>JBASCW010000024.1:0-1877 GCA_049651845.1 Burkholderiales bacterium
CCCACAACTCGCTGGGCTACAGGCCGCCGGCGCCGGCGGCCTGTAGCCCGCGAGCTCTCATGCTCGCGCAGCCGGAGATGGTGCAGTAGAGTAACAACGGCCCTGGTACAAAAGATCGGTCAGGTCATTTCGGCGGCCGATCTCCTTCATCACGTCGATCTCAAGATCGCGCTCGGCAACGAGCTTCTTGAGCTTCGCGTTCTCGGCTTCGAGCTGACGCAAGCGCCTGACATCGGCGGGCTGCAATGCGCCGAAACGGCGCCTCCAAGTGTAGATCGCCTGGGCGCTGACCTTGTGCTTCTTGGCGACCTCCGGAACGGGCGCCTGGTCGGCCTCCCGCAGGATCGCGACCATCTGCTCTTCGGTATAACGACTCTTCTTCATGGGCTCCTCGCTGGTGAGCGAAAGCCATTCTCTCAAGTTACGATTGGTCCAAAGAACCTGCGCAGGTCACCTCCCCTGCAGAGTCGCACGGCGAGATTTTCTGCTATCAGAAAGACTCGTTGGACAGCCGCGCAAATCGGAGCTTATCGTTAACGTGCGAGAAAAAAAATCACAACGCGATGCGCTTTCCCATCTCACTGTCCTGAGTTGCCGAACCATCCTGCAATGAAGTTCTTTGTATACGGATCGTTGCCGATGGGAATGCAAGAGTTTGTGAAGCTATCTGGATTCGAGATATCAGTTTTTCTCGCACCTCTTCGTGCCATGTCGCGTGCGATCGCGCAGAAGCCTCGGGCGTTCTGCGCCATTGCGCCCGCCAATCGCTAGCACCGCTCAAGACCTACAAGGCAGAACTCAAGATGAAAAACTCCATCGAGAAGGTGCGCGTTGCGGTGATGTGCGGGTTGGCCGCAATCCTGCTCTCCGCGAGTGTCGCGGCGCAAACGGTGAATGTCTGGCCAGCGACCTGGAACAGCAGCGCGGGCGATCCCGAGGTGCGCGGCTTCTCGAGTTGCCAGGAAGCGCTCGATGACGCCATAGACAGAGCCAGGGCGCGCAACAACGACCCCCTTGTATTCCCAAATGGAGACCAGTGTGTCAATGCAGCCTTGGCTTCGCCCACTCCGCCGAGGTACAACCTGGACTTCCGACGAACCTGGGACTTCCCGACCACACCAAACCAAGGATTTAGCTTGTCCCCCGATTGCCCGGCGGGCTCGGGCCTGACGTTCGACAGCGTACGCGGTTGGTACTGCTCGGTTTCCGTCGTGATGCACAACGTCGGCACCTGCCCGGATGGAACCTGCCCGGTCGGCAACCCGATCAATGCCGGTTTTGGCAACAAGTTCCAGAGTGAAACGGACTACGCGGGCTCGGGGCCGTTCCCGCTGCGCCTCGAGCGCATGTACAACAGCGCGCGGGGCTATGCGCTGGAGAACCGCTCGGGGTTCGTGACCGCGGACGCCATCGCGGGATCCAACTGGACGCACAACTACGTGCGCAGGCTCGTCTCGAGCGGCCCCACGCAGGGGAACAATCCGCTGGCGCCGATCGTGAGCTTGAACACCGCGGCCGTCAGCCGCCCCGACGGCAAGCAGTACGCCCTCAACCTGGCGAGCGGCGTCTGGACGCCGGATGTGCAATTGAAGGGCGAGCGGCTGGAGAAGCTCACGAGCGGCTGGAAGCTGACCACCTCGGAGGACGAAGTCGAGACCTACGACGAGCAGGGCAACCTCGTCTCCATCGCCAACCGCGCCGGGCTCACGCAGACCCTGAGCTACATCGCCACGGGCGTGGACAGGGGGCTGCTAGCCCAACTTCCACAGTTCGAGGGTGTGAATCGTAGTAGATCAAAGACTTGAGGTCCAAGGTCGGCACTACATTTGCACGGTTTGGGGTAGTCGAAGTCGCTCCGGTAGCTTCAGACCCAAACG
>JBASCW010000025.1:0-4044 GCA_049651845.1 Burkholderiales bacterium
CCGCGACCGTGGCCGCAACGTAACCGCCCAGCAGCAGGAGCACGAACGGTGTCGAGAACCTCAGCGCGAGCTGCGCTCGCGCCGGAGATCCTTTACCTCTTGACGCGCCGGGGCCTCATAGGGGTTAGAACGCACGTTACTTGACGTCCTCGAGCTTGACGCCACGGCCCGCACGAAAGCTTGCGCGAGCTTGCTCGACGCGCTGCAGGAACCGAGGATCGTTTTCAAGCCGATATTCAAACCAATCATCTTCCGATTTAAATCCGATCAATACCCCAGCTGGTTTGCCGTGGCGCGTGATGACAACGTCCTGCGTCTCGGCCTCTCGAAGAAAGCGAGACAAGTCGTCCTTGACCTCGGAAAGAGGCACTTCCTTCACTTTGGATTTCCGTACCGCGTCAGCCATGACTCAGCCTCCGGTTTGGGCACGATCGCCAATACCTCGACGGTCGAACCCGAGACATCGTAGAACACACGGACCTCTTCGACCCGGAGCCGGTATTGCGGTCTCGCCATGCCACGCAGGCGCTTGATCCGGCTACGGCTGGTCTTCGTTGGTTCGTGCCGCAAATGGGTCTCGAGGGCTTCCTTTACCGCTGTCCGCTCGCCGGCCCTCAACTTTCGCAGGTCCTCAACAGCCTCAGGGGCCAGGAGTATCTCGAACCGCATTCTGGCCAGATTATAGCCAGAACTTGTGTCGACGGATAGTGTGTTCTAGACAGAATGGCTTTCGTTCGGTGGGAGGCGGCCCGCCTCCGCGGTAACGTGGGTTGCGCGATGGGCGCGCAGAGCCACAGGTTTGGCACGGTGGCGCAAACACGCTGAACGCAGGCGGGCCATGGAAAAGTCTAGCAAGGTTTACGTGGGGATGGACGCGCACAAGGAGTCGATCGAGGTGACGCTGGCCGAGGTGGGCGGTGAGCTGCGCCGCCTGGGTAGATCAGCGGTGATCGGGGCGCGTTATTGAAGATGGCGAGGAAACTTCAGTCGCAGGGCGGGGAGCGGGTGTTCGTGTATGAAGCGGGGCCTTGCGGGTTCTGGATCCACCGGGAGCTCGCGGCGCTGGGCGAGCACTGCATGGTGGTCTCGCCCGCGCTGGTTCCCAAGCGCGCCGGGGACCATGTGAAGACCGATCGGCGCGACAGCGAACGGCTGGCGAGCCTGGCGCGCGCGGGCGAGTTGGAGGCGATCCACGTGCCCGATATCCGGGACGAAGCGATCCGGGACCTGGTGCGCGGGCGCGACGATGCGGTGATCGCGCAGCGGCGCGTGCGCCAGCAGCTGAAGGCGCTGCTCTTAAGAAATGACATCCGCTACGTGGGCAAGACCTCCTGGACCGGGGCACACCGGCGCCGGCTCTCGGGCTTCGTCTGGGCCATCGGCCAGAGCGTCAGGCCGCTGTGAGCTGAGCGATCAGAACCATCCCGACCGGCTCTGCAAAGGAGGCCCACAACCCCCACCACTCATGCCACATAGGAAACGCGGCGCGGCCGCGGAAAGGAGAATTCTTGACGGACGCTATTGGTCCGGCCGAATTGCTTCACACCCGGCCGGCATCCCAGATCCTAGACCGAGGCAGCTCCGCGACGCACAGCAGTCATGCGCCAGCCAACGCGCGCATATCAGCTTGATCGACCGTCGCTGAAGATGGCCCCGCCGCGTTCCCTATTTGGCACTCGGGCATTGCGATTCACCCACTGAAACCCGTGGGCAGGGCCAACGCGCCTTCGTTGACAACGAAAGCCATATCAACGTGGAAGCCAGCGGCGCGCGGCCACTGACGTTTGCGACTCGCGGCGCTTCCTGCGCGTCCGCTGTGCTGCCGGACTATACCGCAATATCGACGTACTCGACCTTGCTGACAGGTGCCGGAATTGAGATGCCGTCTTCGCGCATGCCCTCGAGATGAAATTCGATAGCTTCGCGGATCTGAGACTCAGCTTCTTCCACGGTGGAGCCAGTGGCGACACAGCCTGGCAGATCAGGCACGTATGCCGAATAGTTGCTCTCGGCTTTCTCGATCACGATGGCGTACCGCATTTTCGGCCTCACTTCTTTAGACCAGACTGTTTCAGGATACTGTTCAATGTGCCCGGTGCCAAGTCGTCGCCCGGCTTTCCCGCCACTGTAACGCGACCGGGCTTGCCAGGATGCTTGAACTGGCGATGACTGCCGCGCATGGCCACTTGGAACCAGCCGTCGCTCTGAAGCATTTGCAACACGTCCCGGACCTTCATTGACTCAGAGTATCAGTGATGGGATTCGAAAGCCGCGTGTCGCCCTTGCGGCACAACGCTCGCGATCAGGGGCCGCGACGGCGGAGCGAAGCGCAGCGTAGCGACGCCGGAATGCGGTCCCCTGCATCGCTTCGTTAGCCGTCAAGCATCGCCATTGGTGCGACGGTTTTCAGCGCCCCATATCGCGCAGGGGTGAGTCCAAACGCTGCCCGGAACAGGCGTGTGAAATGAGCCTGGTCGGAGAAGCCGGCCTCAAGTGCTAGATTCACCGTAGGCTGATTTTCCCCGAGGCGCTCGCGGGCGAACTCGAGACGCCGCATGAGGGAGTATCGGTAGGGGCTTGTACCTAGCCTCGACCTGAACTGCCGCGCAAGTTCGAATCGCGAAAGACCGGTGGCGGCCTCCAACTCCGAGGAATGTACGACGCGGTTGTTTGCAGCGTCGAGGAATCTTCGCGCCCGCTCGACCGCGACTATATCTAGCCGCAGAACAGGCGCGCGAGCGCTGGTGCCCTTAGCTTCTTCAATCAATGCTTCCGAAAGCCGCAAGATGATGGCATCAACCGCGAGCGGCTCCAGTTCGCAGGCGAACGCTATCTCGATCGTGTGAGTCAGCTCAGCGCTCCTCAGCACAGGTTCGCGCACAAAGGGCAGTGGACACGCACGACCCGAAATCACGCTAATCGCCTCGGAAATTCGGGCCGGGTCGATGTAGACGATCCGGTAGCCGAATCCTTGTTCCGTCCCGGCATAGCCATCGTGGGGTTCATCGGGGTGCAAGACGACGACTTCCCCGGGTGTACTCCTGTGCACCGAGCCCCGATAACCAAACGCCTGTATGCCTGAATCGGTCAGGCCGATCGCGTAGGTGTCGTGACGATGTCTGGCAAATGCCGCGCCGGCGAACCACGCGCTCAACAGCTGAATGCCGCCCGCTGCCTGACCGCAGCGGATCCAATCTGAGCCTCGCGCCCTGCACGATCGTTCAAGACGCAGGCGACGCGATCTGATTTCCTTGCGAGCCATAGCTGGCACTTTACCGGATCGCTGGCCCGGAATCGTAGGACTTGCGCTCATGAGCTTCGAGCAGGTTCAGGCGTTCGTCGTCTTCGCGGTTGTTGCCGCAATCACGCCGGGGCCGAGCAACGTCATGCTGACTGCGACAGGAGCAAACGTCGGAGTACTGCGTGGCCTGCCCTGTCTTCTTGGCGTCGGCGTAGGGATGGGGCTCATGATGTCCCTCGTCGCCTTTGGGCTGGGATCGCTCGTCCTCGGGTTTCCACTCGTTGCAGGAGCCTTGAAGTGGTGCGGCGCCGGGTTTCTATTGTGGCTGTCCTGGAGAATTGCAACTGCAGGGCAGAGCGACTCGCCGTACGGCGGCCGCCCGGTAGGGTTTATCGGTGCAGCATTGTTTCAGTGGATGAACCCGAAGTCGTGGCTCGTTAGCACGAGTGCGGCTAGCACGTATTTTCAGGCGGATGCGGGAACCGCATTCACGCAGTCTGTATCAATCGGAGCCCTGTTTCTTGCGGCCGCGATTCCGAGCGGGTTAGTCTGGCTTACCGCAGGTGTCGGTGTTCGACGAATCTTGGGCTCACCCCGAAGACTGCGAATATTCAATATCGTGATGGCGGCAACCTTGGCCAGCTCGGTGATCTGGTTCGTATGGTGATCGATCCGGCTAGACAGAATGGCTTAACGCGCTGAGGCGGCCTGCCTCCGGCGTATCGTGGATTGCGTGTTTGCGCACGTAGAGCCACACGTTGAACGAGAGCGTCGTATCAACCAAGCAAAGGAGGCAGGCCATG
>JBASCW010000026.1:0-18390 GCA_049651845.1 Burkholderiales bacterium
CGAGCACCCCGGAAAGCGCGCGCGGCGCGTCGATGCGCAGCAGCGTCTGCGCCGCGGCGAGTGCCACTGCCGGCGGCGCTTCGGCGGCGAGCGCTTCCGCGAGGGGCCAGATGCCCGACAGACGCAGGTGGCCAGCGGCCACCAGCGCGAGCAGCTCGCGGCGCAGATCGCGCGAGGCCAGGTAGTGCACCGCCAGCCGGTCCGCGCCGACGCGCGCGGCGAGCGCGTTCAAGTGCTGCTGCGCCTCGCCGCGCAGCGATTCCTGCGCGCGCAGCCACAGCGCGAGAAACAGCGGCCCGTCTCGCTCCTCGAGCGCGGGTACCTGCTCCGGCGCGCCGAGCGCGCAGGCGGCGAGCACCGGCTGCCAGCGCTCGTCGAAGCGCCGCTCGTACGCGAGGCCCGCGGCGAGCCGCAGGCGCATCACGAGCACCGCCAGGAGCAGCGCGACGCAGGCCGCGACCGCGCCGGCGCCGACGGCGAGCGCGGCCGCGACGACGGGCTCAGAACCGGTAGCGAAGCCCAAGCCGGAAGCCTTGGCGCCGGTACAGAGTGCCCTGCTCGTGCGCGACGAGGTCCCAGGCGAGCGCCCAGTCGCGCGTCAGCCAGTGACGGCCGTTGATCGTCAGGTCGCGCACGTCGGCGACGAGGATGCCGACCGGCGGGCCGACGTTCTCCACTTCGCGTCCGAAGGCATAGCCCACGCCGACGTAGCTGCGCTCGCCGTAATAGCGCGTCAGCTGGAAGCGGTAGGACTCGGCCGAGGGTGCGCCGTCGGGCTTGCCCGAGTACACCGTGACGGCACCGCGCCAGTCACCCCAGTAGCGCTCGCCGCCTGCCACCAGCATTCTGACGCCGTTGCTCGTGTACTCGCTGCGCCGCAGGCCGAGGTTCAGGCCCCAGCCCTGCGGCAACTGCTTGAACAGCTGCGCGAGCGCCGAGCCCCTGGGCAGCACCTGATGCCGCTCGCTCACGGTGCCCTCCACGAGCAGCGTCCAGGTCGGCGCGAGCGGGTGGTAGTAGCCGAGCCACTCCTCGGTGTCGTACTTGTCGAAGCGCTCGGTGCGCCGGATGCCGCCGTAGAGCGTTTGGCGCTCGGCGAACGTATGCGCGCCCGCCAGGTACAGGCTGCGCCAGTCGGGCAGCCGGTTGGTGAGGTTCTCGCGCGTGGCGCCGAGCTCGATCTCGCTCATGCGCAGCTTGAGGCCGGGGTCGCCGGGCGAGACCTGGCCGAGCACGGCGGCCGGCATTGCCGCCGCGAACAGCGTCGCGGCGAGCAGCAGCCAGATGCGCGCGTCCTTCATTTCACCAGCTTGCGCACGCGCGCGCGGAACTCTTCGGGCTTGAACGGCTTGACGAGGTAGTCGTTCGCGCCGGCGTCCAGCCCGCGCACGATGTCCTTCTCCTGCGAGCGCGCGGTTAGCAGCACCACCGGCACCGCTTCCCAGCCGGGCGTCGAGCGGATGCGCGCGAGCAGCTCGTAGCCGTCGGCGTGCGGCAGCATGATGTCCAGGGTCACCAGCGCCGGCGGCGCGAGGCTCGCGATCAGCGCCTGGGCCGCATGCCCGTCGAGCGCGCTGCTGACCTCGAAGCCCTCGCGCTCCAGGATGAAGCGCAGGATGTGCACGATCTGGTCGTCGTCCTCGATCACCAATGCCGTGCGGCGCGCGCCGGCTGCCTCCGCCATGTCGTGGATTCTAGCGGATGCGGTAGATCTCTTCCGGAAAGTTGCCGCGCGACACCTCGACGCCGACGCGCTTCTTGTCCAGCTGCGCCGAGAGGACCGCGCGGTCGGCGCCCTTCTCCCAGCGCATCTTGAGCACCTTGCGGTCGGGCTTGTTCTTCTGCGCGAAGGTCTCGGTGGTCTCCGAGAGCGGCGCGCCCCAGAGCCCGGCCAGCGTCGCCTTGGCGCGCTCGAGGTCCTTCTGGTCGAAGCGCAGGTCGTAGGCCAGGATCGCGTCGTCCTTGAGATAGGCGGTGAAGCGTGCCTGCACGCCGCCCAGCGAGACCTGCGCGTCGTCGCAGCGCCGGTCGGCGGCGTTCGACTTCCATTCGAGCGGCTTGCAATGCGCCGACGGGTAGGCCTTCTTGACGTCGAGCTCGCGGCCGCCCAGGCGCACGCCGTTGACCTCGTAGGCGGCCGCGGTGATCGGCAGCGCGACGAGAACGAGGGTCAGAGCCAGTTTTCCTTGACGCATGAATCGCATTGCCGTCTTTCCCGACAAGTTACTCCAACCCCGTTTTCCTCGCCCTAAAACAGTTCGGATCGTGGTCGTTCACCAGGCCGGTCGCCTGCATGAACGCGTAGACGATGGTCGAGCCGACGAACCGGAAGCCGCGGCGCTTGAGGTCCTCGGACAGCGCATCCGAGACTTCGGTTCGCGCGGGGACCGCGGCGCCGCGCCGGCGCCGGATCGGCTTGCCGCCGACGAACCCCCAGACGTAGGCCGAGAAACTGCCGAATTCCCTCTGCACCGCGAGGAACGCCCGCGCGTTGGTCACGGTTGACTCGATCTTCAGGCGGTTTCGCACAATGCCGGCATCCTCCATCAACGAGTTTGTTTTCGCGCTGGTGAAGCGGGCAACCTTCAGGGGATCGAAACCCGCGAAAGCCTTCCGATAGTTCTCGCGCTTGGCGAGGATCGTGTCCCAGGACAGGCCGGCCTGCGCGCCTTCCAGCACCAGGAACTCGAAGAACCTGCGGTCGCGGCGCACCGGCACGCCCCACTCGCGGTCGTGGTACCGGATGGCCAGGGGATTCCTCGCCCAGGCGCAGCGCCGCATCTCGCCGCTAGACCAGTCCGACCTTCTGTTCCTGCATCAGCGACACCAGGCGCCCGCCCAGCATCGCCAGGCGCTCGGCCATCACCGAGAGGAAGGCTTCGGAGAAGCGCGCGCGGCAGGAATCCGAGAAGCCGTCGATGTCCTGGATGCGCAGGTCTAGCACCCAGCTCATCTCGACCGCAGTCACGGAGGCGCTGCGCGGCGCGGAGCGGCGGCGCGCGTAGATCATCTCGCCCACGCAGTCGCCCGGGCTCACCGCATTCAGCAGCCTGCCGCGCTGCGTGACCTTGAGCAGCCCGGCGGCGAGCACGTAGACGTGGTCGTCCTCGACGCCCTCGCGGATCAGCTCGGCGCCGGCCGAGACCTTGCGGCAGCGGCATTTGCGCACCACTTCCCAGAGCTCGGTGTCGGAGAAGCGCCGGAAGAACGCCAGGCGCCGCATGGCGCTGAACTCCTCGACGTCGGACAGGCTCGACAGCGTCGCGTCCTCCTCCGACAGCAGCGGCTCGAGCGCCACGGCGAACTCGTTCCAGCTGTCGAAGCGCTCCGAGCGCGACTTGCCGAGCGCGCGCAGCACGATCTCGTCCAGCGCCGGCGGGATCGCGGGACTCATCTCCGAAGGCGGCGGCGGCGCCTTGGAGAGAATTTCGTCCATCAGCGCGTAGGCGGTGGAGCCGCCGAAGGGCCGCGCGCCGGTGAGCATGTGGTACATCACGCCACCCAGCGAGAACATGTCGGAGCGGAAGTCGATCTCCTCGCTGCCGCGGATCTGCTCGGGCGACATGTAGGCGGGCGAGCCCACGCCGGCGACCTGCGTGGTGTCAGAGCGAGCGAGCTGCGCGGCGCCGAAGTCGGACACCTTGATGTCGAAGTCGGGCCGCAGCATGATGTTCGCGGGTTTGATGTCGCGGTGCACGACGCCGGCGCTGTTGGCGTATTCGAGCGCCTTGCAGCACTTGTAGGCGATCTGCGCGGCGCGCGATGCGGGCAGCAGCGCCGAGGGCTCGCAGTGCGGCTGCAGCGAGGTGCCCTCGACGAGCTCCATCACCAGGTAGCGCAGGTCCTTGCCGTCCTTCTTGTCGATGCCCGCGTCGTAGATGCTGACGATGTGCGGGTGGCGCAGCTTGCCGGCGAGCGAGGCTTCGTTCTGGAAGAACTTGAGCTGCCGGCGCGCCTCTTCCGCGTCGCTCGGCATCGCGTCCATGACCTTGATCGCGACCTCGCGGCCCGCGAAGGCGTCGCTCGCGAGATACACCGAGCCGGTCGCGCCCTTGCCGAGCAGCTTCTGGATTTCGTACTTGCCGATGCTGGCGTGCATGTGCGGCAGATGCTAGCCTATCGAGGGCTGACATGGACGCAAGGAAACAATCTTTCACGCTCTGCGCTGCACTCGCTGTCCTGCTGGCGGCTTGCAGCAGCGACGTGCGCTGGACCAAGCCCGACACGGACGAAGCCGTGATGGCGAACGACATGGCCTTCTGCCGCAAGCAGGCGCAGGCGATGTACGGCGGCCCGGCCGCCGCGTTGCCGCCGGCGCAGATCGATCCCCGCTTCGGCCCCACCGGCCCCAGCCAGGCCGACCGCGTGATGCAGGAGAGCCAGGCGGTCGGCAGCTGCATGCGCGGCAAGGGCTACACGCTCATCACCGTGGAAAAGAAGTAGATCCCGCCGGGCCTCCCCCGGCCGGCGCTAAGTCACCTGATGGCTCGCGGGCCGCGCGCGCAGGCGCAGCTCGGTCAGCTCGGCGCGCTCGCGCGGCGCGTTGCGGTAAGCCTGGTCGCGCCCGGGCAGGTATTGCGGCGGCCAGAACTGCGCCGCGTCCTGGTACCAGGCCGCGGCCTGCAGCGTGAAGTAGGGATTGGCGAGGTGCGGCCGGCCGAGCGCGACGATGTCCGCCTTGCCCGAGGCGAGCAGCGTGTTCACCTGGTCGGCGCTGGTGATCGCGCCGACGGTCATCGTCGCGATGCCGGTCTCGTTGCGCACCCAGTCGGCGAACGGCGCCTGGTACATGCGGCCGTAGAGCGGGCGCTGCTGCGGCACGGTCTGGCCGGTGGAGCAGTCGATGAGGTCGCAGCCGGCATCCTTCAGCATCTTCGTGAGCGCGAGCAGGTCCTCGCCCGGGAGACCGCCCGGCGCCCAGTCGGCGGCCGAGATCCGGACGGACATGGGTTTGTGTTCCGGAAATTTTTCTCTACAAGATCTAAAGACTTGAAGAGGAAACCTCATCCTGTTCTCAATCGAGCCGCCGTATTCATCCGTGCGCTTGTTCGTGAGCGGCGAGATGAAGCTCGCGAGCAGGTAGCCGTGCGCCATGTGCACTTCGAGCATGTCGAAGCCGGCTTCGTGCGCCAGCTGCGTGGAACGGGTGAACTGTTCGATGATCTGTTTCATTTCGGAAACAGAAATCTCGCGAGGCACCTGCGACGTCCCTTCCAAGTACGGAATCGGCGAAGCGGAAACCACGGGCCAGTTGCCGCTCTCCAGGGGATGATCCATCTTCTCCCAGCCGAGCTGCGTCGAGCCCTTGCGTCCCGAGTGGCCGATCTGCAGGCAGAGCTTCGCCTTCGAGCTGGCGTGGCAGAAGTCGACGATGCGCCGGAACGCGTCGCGCTGCGCCTCGTTCCACAGCCCCGTGCAGCCCGGCGTGATGCGGCCCTCGAGCGACACGCAGGTCATCTCCACGAACACCAGCCCCGCGCCGCCGATCGCGCGCGAGCCCAGGTGCACGAGGTGCCAGTCGCCGGGCACGCCGTCCACCGCCGAGTACTGGTCCATCGCCGACACCGCGACACGGTTCGGCACCGTCATGCCGCGCAGCCGGAACGGCGTGAACATCGGTACCGGCGGGTTCGCAAGGTCGACGTCGAAGCCCTGCTCCTGCGTCTTCCTCGCGAACCAGCCCTGCACCTCGCGCACGAAATCCGGGTCGCGCAGCTCGAGGTTCTCCCAGGTGATCTGCTTGGAGCGCGACATCACGCCGAAGGCGAACTGCAGCGGGTCCATGTCCCAGTAGCGGCGCATGTGCTCGAACCAGGCGAGCGAGACGTTGGCGGCGTGCTGGGTCTTTTCGACTTCTTCGCGACGCGCCGTGTCGTATTGCTTCAGCGCTTCTTCCAGCGAACCCTGAGAACGAACGGCTTCGAACAGCGCGATGGCGTCTTCCATGGCGAGCTTGGTTCCCGACCCGATCGAGAAGTGCGCGGTGGCCTTGGCATCGCCGACCAGCACGGCGTTCCCTTTCACCCAGGTCTTGTTGGTGATGGTCGGGAAGTTGCGCCAGATCGAGCGGTTGGCGATGAGCCTGTGGCCGTCCAGCTCGTCGGCGAACACGCCCTCGAGGGTCTCCAGCATCGCCGGCTCGTCCTTGCGGTCGAAGCCGAAGTTCCTCCAGGTCGCCTCGTCGGTCTCGATCACCCAGGTGCTGCGGCCCTGCTCGTACTGGTAGCAGTGCGCGAGGATGATTCCCTGCGGCGTGTCGCGGAAGAAGTACTTGAAGGCGTCGAGCGGCTTGGTCGAGCCGAGCCAGGTGAACTTGTTCGGCCGCAGGTCGACGCTGGGCTGGAAATGTTCGCGATTCTGCTCTCTGATCTGGGAATTTATTCCATCGGCGACGACGATGAGATCGGAATCGGGAAACTCACCGAGGCCATTTATTTCCTGCTGAAACCGCAACTTCACGCCCAGCTCGCGGCAGCGGTCGTGCAGGATGTGCAGCAGCGCCACGCGCGAGCAGCCGCAGAAGCCGTTGCCGCCCGAGCGCATGGTGCGGCCCTTGTAGACCACGTCGACGTCGCCCCAGTAGGCGAAGCGGCGGCGGATCATCTCGTACGAGGGCAGGTCGCAGGCCTTGAAGCTGTCGAGCGTCTGATCGGAGAACACCACGCCGAAGCCGAAAGTGTCGTCCGGGCGGTTGCGCTCGTACACCGTGATGTCCCAGCGCGGCCATGCCTTCTGCGCGAGCAGCGCGAAGTACAGCCCGCCGGGGCCGCCGCCGATGACCGAGACCTTCATGACGCGCTGCCGTCCGGCACGACCGCCGTGGTCTCGATCTCGACCTTGGCCGCGTCCTCGATGAGCGCGCCGACCTGCACCACCGCCATCACCGGGTAGTACCGGCCCATCAGCTCGCGCCAGGCCGCGCCCACCTCCTTGAGCGCGCCCAGGTACTCGCGCTTGTCGGTGATGTACCAGGTCATGCGCACGATGTGCTCGGGCTTCGCGCCCGCCTCGGCAAGTACGGCCAGCGTGTTCTTCAGCGTCTGGCGGAACTGGCCCCCGAAGGTTGTTTCCCGAATGATATTTTGCGAATCAAAGGCAATCTGGCCGGCAACGAAGACCGTCGTGCCGCCCTTCGCGGCGATGCCGTTCGCATAGCCTTTCGGCGTCGCCCAGCCGGGCGGTTGCAGGATCTTCATCATGGCGTGCTCCTCAGCTTGAAGCGCTGCAGCTTGCCGGTCTCGGTGCGCGGCAGCGTGTCGACGAACTCGATGCCGCGCGGGTACTTGTACGGCGCGATGTTGCGCTTGACGTGCTCCTGCAGCGCCTTCTTGATTTCCTCCCCCGCGGAGAACTCCTTCTTCAGGACCACGAAGGCTTGCACGATCATGCCGCGCCCGGCATCGGGCTTGCCGACGACGGCGCACTCGGCGACCGCCGGGTGCGACAGCAGCGCGCCCTCGACCTCGGGGCCGGCTATGTTGTAGCCCCCGGAGATGATCATGTCGTCGGTGCGCGCCTGGTAGATGAAGTAGCCGTCCATGTCCATCACGTAGGCGTCGCCCGTGAGGTTCCAGCCGTTCTGCACGTAGCTGGTCTGGCGCTCGTCGGCCAGGTAGCGGCAGCCGGTCGGGCCCTTCACCGCGAGGCGCCCGATCTGGCCGGGCGCGCAGCGCGCGCCGTTCTCGTCCAGCACCGTGGCGGTGTAGCCGGGAATCGCCTGGCCGGTGGCGCCGCGCTTGACGTGCTCGGGCGCGTGCGAGATGAAGATGTGGATCATCTCGGTCGAGCCGATGCCGTCGATGATCTCGATGCCGCTCGCCTGCTTGAAGAGCTGGCGCGTCGCATCGGGCAGCGCCTCGCCCGCCGACACGCACTTCCTCAAGGAGGACAGGTCGTAGTTGTTCCAGATGCCCGCGAGCGCGCGGTACATGGTCGGCGCGGTGAACAGGATCGTCGCGCGGAACCTCTGGATCGACTCGAGCAGCGTCTCCGGCGTGAGCCTCTCGACCAGCGCGCTGCTCGCGCCGAAGCGCAGCGGGAAGCACAGCAGCCCGCCCAGGCCGAAGGTGAAGGCGAGCGGCGGCGAGCCGATGAAGACGTCGTCCCGGCCGGGCTTGAGGCAGGAGCGCGGGAAGCAGTCGCACATCGCGATCACGTCGCGGTGGAAGTGCATCGTGCCTTTCGGCTTGCCGGTGGTGCCCGAGGTGAACGCGATCAGCGCGACATCCTCGGCGGCGGTATCGACGTTCCTGAAAGTTTCCGGTTGCCTCTGGATTTGCGCGTCGGTTTCGTCCTCATACCAATACTTGATGAATTCTAGGGAAGGACATGAGGGCAAGGCCAACTTCAATTCCTCGTCCAAACGCTTGTCGCAGAGCGCATGCGTGATCTGCGCCTTGTTGACGATCTCGGTGAGTTCCTTGGCGCGCAGCAGCGGCATCGTGCCCACGCAGATGCCGCCCGCCTTGAACACGGCGAGCCAGCTCGCCGCCATCATCGGGTTGTTCGGGCCGCGCAGCAGCACGCGGTTGCCGGGCTCCAGTCCCATCTCGCGCACGAGCAGGTTCGCGAGACGGTTGGCCTGCGCCTGCAGCTGCAGGTAGGTGCATTCGTAGATCCGCTCGCCATGGGGGGCGCGCAGCGCGATGCGCCCGCCATGGCCCGCCTTCACCATGTCGTCCACGAGCACCGCCGCGCAGTTCATGCGTTCCGGGTATTGCAGCTCCGGCAGGTCGAAGTGGAACTCCGGCCACTGCTCGCGCGGCGGCAGGTTGTCGCGCGCAAAGCTGTCGACGTGCGCCGAGCGCATGCTAATTGCCTTCGAAGGCCGGCTGCTTCTCGGGGCGGTTGAGCGCGATCACGGCCACCTTGCCCTCGGCCCGCCAGAGTAAGTGCTTCGGCTGCATCATGATCGCGCCTCCAGGGTGACCTGCATAACTCAGGGGCGGCGCAGATGCAAGACGTGGCCGAGCGCGCGCGCCGGCCTGAAGTCCTCCAGCACCGAACCGTGGATCTGCCGCAGGTTGCGCCAGGGCGCCGGGTCGGCGTAGAAGCGCCGCAGGAACAGCAGGTCCGCGAGCATGCTGTCCATCCAGTTGACGTCGGTGGTGTAGCCGAGCACCGCGCGGCAGCCCGAGGCCGCCAGGAAGTCATCGGCAAAACGGGCGCCGCGCTCTCCCGCGAACACGCTGCAGGCGCCGAAGTAGACCAGGTTGTCGTAGCCCTGGCCCCAGCCCGCGAAGGCGCGGCACAGCGCCGCCGGGCCGATCCTCGCGAGCGCGGTGTGGATGCGGCCGGGCGAGCCGTGGAACGACAGGTAATAGACCGGCGTGTCGAAGGTTTGCGGGTCGCGCCACAGCAGTCCCTCGCGCCGGCGCGTGTAGGCCGCAAGCTGCGCGGGCGAGTCGAGGAAGCGGTGCGCCACCGCGAGCGGCGGCTCGAGTTGCGCGGCCAGGCCCTCGAAGAACGGCCGCACCGAGCGCTCGCGGAAGGCCTGCGCGTGCCGGTCCGACCAGTACGTCTCCAGTATGACGAGCTTGCGCGGCGCTTTGCTGCCGCGCTTCAAGGCTTGGCGCTCTCCGCGTGCTGCGGCAGGCCGTCGGTGATCTCGAACCAGGGGGCCTTGGAGCCGACGAAGATGTGGTGCGTAGGGCGCACGCCCGGGTCGTCGTCGAGCGTGCCGAGTGCGATGTCGATCACGTCGGGATGCTCGTTGCTGATGAACTGCAGGGTCGAGCCGCAGCGCGAGCAGAAGGTGCGCTCGACCCAGAGCGAGGAGCGGTAGCGCGCGATCAGCGCCGCGCCCGCGGTCACCCTGAGATCCTGCTTGCGCACGCTGGCATAGGTGCCGAAGGCCGCGCCGTGCGCCTTGCGGCACATCGAGCAGTGGCAATGGCTCGGGCGGCCCAGCTTGCCGCCGATCTCGAATTTCACGCCCTGGCACAGGCAACTGCCGTGAATCATGCGCATCCTCCCTCAGGCAAACCGCATCATGACGGCTTTCGCCGCTCCTTGCACCGCCACCGCGACCGCGGCCGCGAAGGTCACGGCGATGCCCTCGGTGGGCAGCAGCAGCGCGACGGCGACGCAGAACGCGATGAAGGCATAGAAGCCGCCGGTCATCGCGCGCAGCATCGCCACCACGAAACCGGAACCGTTGGCGTGGTGCCGGAACGGTGAATTCGCTGCCGCGCTCCAGCGCGAGGAAAAAGAGGATCGGGCCGGTGAGCGAGGGAAAGCCCGCGAGCCAGCCCGCCACGCCCGGCCCCCAGCGCCGGCCCGCGAGCGAGATCGCGCCGAGCAGCGCGGGCACCAGCAGCAGCTTGAGCGCGGGCAACACCGCCCGCTAGCGCTTCTCGGGCGGAACGTCCTTGATCGCTGCGGCAAACGCCGCATGCGCCGCGGGATCGACCGGCCGGTGCTTCGCCTTCGCGCCCGCCGGGTATTTGCCGAGCCAGTTGTCGCCCTTCCAGTTGCGCGCCGGCCGCACCGGACGCGGCATGAAGCCGCCGCCGCAATTGGGGCACACGTTCCTCAGCACGTTCTCCACGCAATCGCCGCAGAACGTGCACTCGAAGCTGCAGATCCACGCCTCCGCGCTCTCAGGCGGCAGCGCGCGGTTGCAGTGCTCGCAGGCGGGTCGCAGTTCAAGCATGCAGATATCATCGTACTTTGAACGGGAGGGGTCCAGATCATGTTCGAAACGACGATTGCGGGCAGCCTGCCCAAGCCGGGCTGGCTCGCGGAGACCGACAAGCTGTGGCCCGCCTGGCGCGCCGGGGGCGAGGACCTCGCGAAGGCCAAGCGCGACGCGACGCTGCTCTGGCTCAAGGAGCAGGAGGACGCGGGCCTGGACATCGTCACCGACGGCGAACAGTCGCGCCAGCACTTCGTGCACGGCTTTCTCGAGTTCGTCGAGGGCATCGACTTCGAGCACAAGGTGAAGATGGGCATCCGCAACAACCGCTACGACGCGATGGTGCCGGTGGTCGTGGGGCCCCTGCGGCTGAAGGGGCGGGTCCACCGCACGGAAGCGCTGCTGATGAGGAATCATTCCAAGAAGAAGATCAAGATCACCATGCCCGGCCCCATGACCATCGTGGACACCATCGCCGACCGCCACTACGGCGACAAGGTGAAGCTGGCGATGGCCTTCGCGGCCCTACTCAACCAGGAGGCGCGCGCGCTGGAAAAGGACGGCGTGGACGTGATCCAGTTCGACGAGCCGGCCTTCAACGTCTACATGGCGGACGTCACCAAGTGGGGCATCGCCGCGCTGCACGCGGCGATCAAGGGCCTCAGGAAGGCGAAGACCTGCGTGCACATCTGCTACGGCTACGGCATCAAGGCGAACCTCGACTGGAAGGAGACGCTCGGCGAGGAGTGGCGCCAGTACGAGCAGATCTTCCCGGCGCTGGCAAAGAGCAGGCTCGACCAGGTGTCGCTCGAGTGCATCCACTCGCGCGTGCCGCCCGAGCTCATGAAGCTGCTCAAGGGCAAGGACGTGCTGGTCGGCGTCATCGACGTCGCGAGCGACCGCGTCGAGACGCCGCAGGAAGTTTTTTCAGTCATAAAAAGAGCCTTGAAATACGTTCCGAAAAAGCACCTGTTTCCCTGCACCAACTGCGGCATGGCGCCGATGAGCCGCGAGGTCGCGATCGCCAAGCTCAAGGCGCTCGCCGCGGGCGCCGCCCTCGCCCGCAAAAAGTTCCGCTATTGATACCTGCGCAAGTAATGTCCCATCCTTCCGCTTGGCGTACCTAGGACAATACTTACGCAGTACTCATTAGCGCCTCTGGACCCGCTGCCGCTGACTGCCGGCATCCGTTCGCGCCAGGTCGCCGGGGTGAACGGGCTCGACATGCACCTGCTGGAAGCCGGCGAGGCGTCGCGGCCGGCCCTCCTGCTGCTGCACGGCTTTCCCGAGCTCGCCTGGAGCTGGCGCAAGCTCATGCCGGCGCTTGCCGAAGCCGGCTACTACGTGCTCGCGCCCGACCAGCGCGGCTATGGACGCACGACGGGCTGGGACGGCAGATACGACGGGGATCTGGCCTCTTACCGTCTTACGAACCTGGTAACAGACCAAAAAGCATTACTTCAAAATCTTGGCATCAAATCGGTCGCCGCGGTGGTCGGCCACGACTTCGGCTCGCCGGTCGCCGCCTGGTGCGCGCTGCTGCACCCGGAAACTTTCCATTCCCTGGTGCTGATGAGTGCGCCCTTCGGCGGTCCGCCCGCGACCCCGGTGCCGCCGCCCGACCCGGTGCACGACGAACTTGCCGCCCTGCCGCGGCCGCGCAAGCATTACCAGTGGTACTACTCGACGCGCGAAGCGGACACCGACATGGCGCGCTGCCCGCAGGGCCTGCACGCTTTCCTGCGCGCCTACTACCACATGAAAAGCGCGGACTGGAAAACGAACAGGCCCTATGAGCTCGCCTCCTGGAGCGCAAGCGAACTCGCGAAGATGCCGGCGTACTACATCATGGACCTGGGCGAGAACATGGCTCAGACCGTCGCGCCTCATTTGCCGGGGTCGGCATGCGAATGGCTCACGGACGACGAGCTGCGTGTGTATGGCGCGGAGTTCGAGCGCACCGGCTTCCAGGCCGCGCTGCAGTGGTACCGCTGCCGCACCACGGGCAGGTTCAACGACGATTTGTGCGTGCACCACGGCAAGCGCATCACGGTGCCCGCCTGCTTCATTTCCGGTGCGAGCGACTGGGGCTCGTACCAGCGCCCCGGCGAGATCCGCAAGATGCGCGAGCAGGCCTTCGCGGACGACCGCGGCTGCCACTTCATCGAAGGCGCCGGCCATTGGGTGCAGCAGGAGCAGCCGGCGGAGGTGGCGCGGCTACTGCTCGCGTTTCTCCGACCTGAAGTGGCCGATCGCCAGCGCTAGCGCGGCCGCCTGCAGCGCCGCGCAGAAAAAGAGCGGCGCGCCCAGGCGCCAGTCGCCCGGCGGCAGGTGCGACACCAGCGCGAGCAACGGCGCGCCGAGCAGCGGCGCGATCACCGACATCAGGCTGTTCAGTCCGCCCACGGCACCCAGGGCCTGGCCCTGGCTGCGCGGGTCGGCGGCGCCCGAGATGATGCTCTGGATCGACGCGGCGACGGTCGAGCCGAGCAGGTTGGCGAAGATCACCGCGATCAGCATCCAGCCCTCGGTCGCCATGCCCCAGGCAAGGTAGGCGAGCAGCGAGGAGGTGAGCCCCATCACCGCGAGCCGCCGCACGCTGAAGCGCTTGAGCAGCCGGCCGAGCAGCAGGCCCTGCGTCACCGCCGAGACCACGCCCACCGCCGCGAGCGACCAGCCGTTTTCGCCCGGCCCCCAGCCGAACTTGAAGGTCGTGTACAGCACCCAGGTGGTGTAGAGCACGAACTGCGCGAGGCCGTTGCAGGCGATGACGATGACCAGGCGCCCCACGCCCTGCAGCTCGGCCAGGCCGCGGAACGCCTTGAGCGGGGTCGCCGCCCTGAGCACGAACGCGCGCCGTCGCTCCGGCGGCAGCGACTCGGGCAGCACGAACCAGCCGTAGAGCAGGTTCAGCAGCGCGAGGCTGCCCGCGGCGAAGAACGGCAGCCGCACGTCGATGGCGCCGAGCAGGCCGCCCATCACCGGCCCGAGGATGAAGCCGATGCCGAACATCGCGCCCAGCATGCCGAAGCGCTTGGCGCGCAGCTCGGGCGGCGTGATGTCGGCGACGTAGGCGTTCGAGACCGACATGTTGGCCTGCATCGCGCCGCTCACCAGCCGTATCGCGATCAGCATCCACAGCGCGGTGGCGAGCGCGGTGGCGAGGAAGCTGAGCGCGAGGCCGCAGAAGCCGAGCAGCAGCACCGGGCGGCGGCCGTACTGGTCGGAGAGCGCGCCGAGCACGGGCGAGGCGAAGAAATTCGCGAGGCCGAAGGCGAAGGTCACCGCGCCGTACCAGAAAGCCTGGTCGGCCTGCGATCCGGTGAAACTGCCGACCAGCGCCGGCAGCACCGGGATGATGAGGCCGATCGTCACCATGTCGATCAGCGTCGCCGCCATGATGAACGGCATCGCCGCCGCGCGGTCGCTACGTAGCATGCGGCGAAGGTTACACTGCGGCCCGATGGGCGAAGGCAAATCGATGAGGATGGCGGTGCTCGGCGCGGGCGCGGTGGGCTGCTACTACGGCGGCCTGCTCGCGCGCGCGGGCCATCGCGTGACGCTGATCGGCCGTCCGGTGCACGTGGCAGCGTTGCGGAACTCGGGCCTGCGTTTCGAAGGGCTCAGGTTCGACGAGCGCATCGCGGTTGAGGCGAGCACGGACGCCGCCGCGGTGCGCGGCGCGCAGCTGGTGCTGTTCTGCGTGAAGTCCACCGACACCGAGGCGGCGGCCGCGCAGATCGCGCCGCACCTCGATGCCGGCGCCGTGGTGATGAACCTGCAGAACGGCGTCGACAACAACGAGCGCATCGAGCGGCAGCTGCGCTCGGCCGGCGTGCCGAACGCCGTGATTCCGGCGGCGGTCTACGTAGCCACCGAGATGGCCGGCCCGGGGCACCTCAAGCACCATGGGCGCGGAGATCTCGTGATTGGAAGCTCGGACGGAAGAATCTCTGCCGAGATTCTGCAGGACTTGAAGTCGAAATTCGAAGAAGCTTCCATCCCCACGCAGGTCTCCGACGATGTCGCGGGCGAGCTCTGGGCGAAGCTGGTCGTCAACTGCGCCTACAACGCGCTCTCGGCGATCTCGCAGCTGCCCTACGGAAAGATGATCGAGGGCCCCGGCATCCGCGACGTGGTGCGCGACGTGGTGGAGGAAACGCTCGCGGTGGCGCAGGCCTCGGGCGTGGCGATGGCGCCCGACATGCTCGCGAAGACCTACAGGATCGCCGAGGCGATGCCTGCGCAGTACTCCTCGACCGCGCAGGACCTCGCGCGCGGCAAGCCGACCGAGATCGACCACCTGAACGGCTTCGTCGCGCGCAAGGGCGAAGCGCTCGGCATCGCCACGCCCGCCAACCGCGCGCTCTGCGCGCTGGTCAAGCTGCTCGAAAGCAAAAAGGGGGGCTGACGCCGCCCGACTTCCAGATCACTGCCGACGCGCTCGCGTCGAACTCGAACTTGTTCTGCTTGAAGCGATCGACGTCGGGCTCGTCCTTGAGGAACACGACCTCGCTGTACTCCTGCGCGCCGGCGGTCAACCCGATCGAGCCGAAGGAGACCGACGCGACGTCGATCGGCTTGCCGCCCTCGTAGACCTCGCCCTCGCCGTAGCCGCCGGCGAGGATGAAGCCGAGCTTGCCGATGGTCGGGAACACCACGTAGCCGGCGGATTCCTTGAGGAAGCGCTCGATGCCGGCGTCGGTCTTCCTGAACCGCTCGATCGTGCGCTGCACGTCGGCCGCGAGCTGCTTGCGCAGTTCGGCCGGGCTCGGCTTCTTGTCCGAGGATTTCTGGGCGTGCGCGGGCGCGCAAAGTCCCATCGCCACCACGAGCGCGAGCGCCATTGCTCGCAGAGTTCCGATCATCGCCGTCCCCTGTGGACGATGTCTGACCGATGCTACTTCGCGGGCTTCCCGAACACCGAGCGGTCGACGTCGTCCAGATTCCAGGCCTGCAGGTACTCGCAGTTCGGGCACTCTATCGTCCGGTCGGTATAGGTGAGGCTCCGATAGGACTCGTAGTCCATGTCCAGGCCGGTCGGAATCCATTGCTGGCACTGCGCGCACCGCACTCTGAGCATCGGCATCGGACACCCCTCTTCAGGCCGGCTGCAGGATGTGAATCTTGCGCTCGGCGATCATGTCCTTGGTCTTCGCCGCGTAGGCGGCCATGTGCGGCGCGGCGGCGTGCGCCTTGAGCGCATCGAGGCTCTGCCATTTTTCCACCACCGCGAAGCTGTCCGCGCCGAAGGCGGTCTGGAACTTGAGCGCGGGCTCGGCGTCCACCGCGGCGCCGTACTCGATGCAGCCCTGCTCGGCGCGCACCGCGGGCACGTTGGCGTTGAACAGCGCGAGCACGCTCGCGCGCTGGCCGGGCTTGGCGGTGATGACGGCGACGACGTGGATCGTGGTCCTCTCCTCGGTCAGGTCAGCTTTTCGAGCTTCTGCAGCGAGCGCATGCGCCACGGGATCTTGCTGTCGGGAAACGCCCTCGGGTATTCCGTGTAGCTGACCTCGCCGACGTAGATGTCGCCGCGCGAGTCCATCGCCAGGCCGTGCGGCGCGATGAACCTGCCCGCCTCCAGGCCCGGGCCGGCTTCGCCGCCCAGCCGCGCGATGAGATTGCCCTTGCCGTCCACGAACGTCAGGCGCGGGCCGATGTTGGGCACGTTGCGGTTCACGGGCATGCCGGGCCCCAGCTCGCCGATCAGGAACTCGAGCTTCCTGCCCTGGCAGCAGTACAGTCCGCAGGGCCGGTGCATGTTGACCCACTGCGTCTCGTACTTGCCGTTGCCGTCGAAGACCTGCACGCGATGGTTCTCGCGGTCCGCGACGTAGACCCAGCCCTCGCTGTCGGTGGCGATGTTGTGCGGAATGTTGAACTGGCCGGGGTCGGTGCCCGGTTCGCCCCAGGACAGCAGCAGCTTGCCGTCGGGCGAGTACTTGTGCACGCGCGCGTTGCCGTAGCCGTCGCTCACGTAGATCTCGCCCTTGGGCGAGAGCGCGGTGTGCGTGCAGCGGTGGAAGGGCTTGCCGCCCATGTAGGGCGACGGCTGGCCGGGCACGCCGAGCTCGAGCAGCACCTTGCCCTCGGTGGTGCACTTCCTCACGAAATGCCCCCCGTCGTCGGTGAGGTAGAGGCGGTCGTCGGCATCGATGTGGATGCCGTGCGCGCGTGGGAAGCTTCCCTCGCCCCAGGAGCGCAGGAAATTGCCCTCCCGGTCGAACACGATCATCGGGTGCTCGCCGCGGTTGAAGCAGTAGACGCGGTCCTTCGAGTCCACCGCGACCGCGGCCACGTCCTTGAACTCCCAGCCCTCGGGCAGCCTGGCCCATTGTTCCACCACGCGATACCGGTGCGCGCCGCTTCCCAGGATGACTGCCATGCGATTAATCTTACTTGAGATCCGTCATGCCGCCGACCGACCGCCTTCTGCCGGCCACCGTCGTGGGCCGCTGCCCCGCCATCGTGCGCTAAGAAATTTCCTGAGGAGAAACCATGGGTCAGTACAGCCACAGCGAACGGGACGGGCACCTGCTCGTCGTCACCATCAACCGGCCGGAGGTCTACAACGCCTGCCATCCGATGGCCAACGAGGAGCTTTCCGCCGAGTTCGACCGCTTCGCTGCCGACCCCGACCTGTGGGTGGCGATCATCACCGGGGCGGGCGACAAGGCGTTCTGCACCGGCAACGACCTCAAGTACCACGCCGAATTGCGCGCGCGCACCGGCGAGCGCCCCGTCCACCCGCCGAAAGGCTTCGCGGGGCTGACTGCGCGCTACGACCTGGACAAACCTGTTATTGCGGCGGTGAACGGCGTGGCGATGGGCGGCGGCTTCGAGATCGCGCTCGCCTGCGACCTCATCATCGCCTCGGATCAGGCGGTGTTCGCGCTGCCCGAGCCACGCGTGGGCCTCGCCGCCGGGGCGGGCGGCATCCAGCGGCTGCCGCGCACCGTGCCGCTCAAGCAGGCGATGGGCATGATGCTGACGGGCCGGCGCGTCGGCGCCGCGGAGGGCCTGCAGCTCGGCTTCGTCACCGCGGTCGTGCCGCACGCCAAGCTCATGGAAGAAGCGCGCCGCTGGGCCGGGCTGATCCTGGAATGCTCGCCGGCTAGCGTGCGAGCGACCAAGCAGGGCGTGATGCGGTCGCTGGATGCGCCGTCGCTCGAAGCGGCGATGAACAACATGAATTACCCGGCCTACGCGGCGATGACGCGCGGCGAGGACGCCATCGAGGGACCCAAGGCCTTCGCCGAAAAGCGCAAGCCGGTCTGGACCGGGCGCTAGCTCAGCCCGGCTTTTCCGGCTGCCGCAGCGAGCGCATGCGCCAGGGGGGATCTTGCCGCCGGATTTCAGGCGCGCAGCGCGCGCACGTTGAAGGTCGGGATCGGCCGGCTCAGCCCTTTGAGCGGCAGCTCGCCGATCGGATCGGCCTCGACGAGCGCCTCGACTTTCGCCATCACGCGCTGCGCCACCAGCACCTGGCCCGCCTGCGCCTCGCTGCACAGGCGCGCCGCGACGTTGGTGACGTTGCCGATCGCGCCGTAGTCCCGGCGCTCCTCGAAGCCGATCGCGCCCAGCGTCGCGTAGCCCTCGGCGATGCCGATGCCCATGCGCGAGGCCTAGCAGTTTGTTGAAGTTCGAATGTTTTTCGTGAGTTGAGCGATGCCGAATTGCCGAAATGGCGTGATCGGACACTGGAAACCGCTCTCCCTGCCCCTCGATCGGGGCCGTTTTCGTTCATTTGG
>JBASCW010000027.1:0-5375 GCA_049651845.1 Burkholderiales bacterium
CGCCAGGCCGGCGGCGCGAGCCGCGCCTGCGCCCAGCCGGCAGCCGCGGGAAAGAGCGCGAGGAAGGCGCAGAGGGCGAGCGTCGCGAACGCCGCGAGCGGCGCCGGCATGCCGCCGAAGCGCGACAGGCTCACGTAGACCCAGGACACGCCGGCGAGGAACAGACCGAGGCCGAACCAGAAACCGATCCTGAACGCCGCGCGCGGCGAGTCCGCGCCGACCCAGAGATGCAGGAGCACCGCCAGCGCGGCGAGCAGCACGGGAAACAGGTCGAGCGGCGAGAACCCCGCGACCGCCGCCGCGCCCGCTGCGAAGGCGACCGCGTGCGCGCGCAGCGGCCTCACGTCTTCGGCTTCTCTACGATCAGCGTGTAGACGCGCCGGCTGTCGGCCCGCAGTACCTGGAACCGGAGGCCGGCGATGGCGAGCGATTCGCCGCGCCGCGGCAGGCGCCCGAGGTGCGCGATCACCAGGCCGCCGACCGTGTCGTGCTCCTGGTCGGAGAACTCGGTGCCGAACGAGGCGTTGAAATCGGCGATCTGCGTGAGCGCCTTGACGCGGAAACGGCCGCCGGGCTCGGGCAGGATGTTGTCGCTCGCCTCGTCGAAATCGTACTCGTCCTCGATGTCGCCGACGATCTGCTCGAGCACGTCCTCGATGGTCACCAGGCCCGCGACGCCGCCGTACTCGTCCACCACGATCGCCATGTGGTTGCGGCTGGCGCGGAACTCGCGCAGCAGCACGTTCAGGCGCTTGGATTCGGGCACGAAGATCGCCGGGCGCAGCATCTCGCGCACGTTGAACGGCTCTTCGCCCGCGTAGTGGCGCAGCAGGTCCTTGGCGAGCAGCACGCCGATCACGTCGTCGCGGTTCTGGTCGATCACCGGGAAGCGTGAGTGCGCCGTGCCGATCACCTGTGGGATGAACTTTTCGACCGGCTCGTGGATGTCGATCACGTCCATCTGCGCGCGCGGGATCATGATGTCGCGCACCTGCATCTCGGAGACCGTGAGCGCGCCCTCGATGATCGACAGCGCGTCGGCGTCGAGCAGGTTGCGCTGGTAGGCCGAGCGCAGCAGGCGCACGAGCGCCGGCCGGTCCGCGGGTTCGCGCAGCAGCAGCGCGGTGAGGCGCTCGAGCAGACTGGGGCCGGCGGGGCTGGTCATCGCGGGGGAGCCCCTATTCTACCGCCGCGGGTTACGCGTACGGGTCGGCGAAGCCCAGGCGCCGCAGGATGCGGACCTCGGCGCGCTCCATGCGCGCCGCGGCGCGCTTGCGCACGTGGTCGTGACCGCGCAGGTGCAGCACGCCGTGCACCACGAGGTGCGCGTAGTGCGCGCGCAGCGACTTGCCCTGCGCGCGCGCTTCCCTGGCGATCACCGGATGGCACAGCACGATATCGCCGCTGCCTCTCCGATAGGGAAACGACAGCACGTTCGTCGCGTAGTTTCTCGCTCTGTATTTCCCGTTCAGTCTTTTCCCCTCGGGAGTTCCGACGACGCGCAGGGCGATTTCGGCGCGCGCCGGCATGGCGGCGCGCGCGAAGCGCCTGAGCAGCGCCGCGGCAGGCGCGCCTGCCACCATGCGTTGCACGGCAACGTTACTTCGCGGGCGGCGCTTCGCCGGCTTCTCTTTCGTAGGCATCGATGATGCGCGCGACCAGAGGATGGCGCACCACGTCCGCGGCGGTGAAGTCGGTGAAGGCGATGCCGCGCACGGCCGCGAGGATGCGGCGCGCCTCCACGAGGCCGCTCTTCTGGCCACGCTGCAGGTCGATCTGCGTGACGTCGCCGGTGACCACAGCCTTGGCGCCGAAGCCGATGCGCGTGAGGAACATCTTCATCTGCTCGGGCGTGGTGTTCTGCGCCTCATCCAGGATGATGAAGGCGTGATTGAGCGTGCGCCCGCGCATGTAGGCCAGCGGCGCCAGCTCGATCATGCCGCGCTCGAGCAGCTTGCCGGTCTTCTCGAAGCCCATCAGGTCGTAGAGCGCGTCGTAGAGCGGCCGCAGGTACGGATCCACCTTCTGCGCGAGGTCGCCCGGCAGAAAGCCCAGGCGCTCGCCGGCTTCGACCGCCGGGCGCACCAGCACGATGCGCTTGACCTTGTCGCGCTCGAGCGCGTCCACCGCGCAGGCCACCGCGAGATAGGTCTTGCCGGTGCCCGCGGGCCCCACGCCGAGCGTGATGTCGTGCGCGAGGATGTTCTCGATGTACTGCACCTGGTGCGGCGTGCGGCCCTGCAGCTCGGCGCGGCGCGTGAGCAGCTGCGGCCCGGGCTCGCCCTTGGCGCGGAAGCTCTTCTGCTGCAGCTCGGCCAGCCCCAGCTGGATGTCGTCGATGGTCAGCTCGTCGGCGGCGCGCTCGTATAACATCGTCAGCGCGCGCCCGGCGCGCTCGGCCTGCTCGGGCGCGCCGCGCACCAGGAAGCGCGCGCCGCGGCGCGCGATCTCGACGTCGAGCGCCGACTCGATCTGCCGCAGGTTGGCATCCAGCGCGCCGCACAGCCGCGCCAGGCGCCGGTTGTCGAGCGGGTCGAGCCGGATCTGCACCGGCGTGGTGGCCGGCCTATGCCGCATTCGGCATTTCGCCGCGCAACGTGTGATGCCGGGCTTCGGTGATCTGCAGCTCGACGAATTGGCTGCCGATTCCCGCCCGCGCCGGGAAATTCACGATGCGGTTGTTCCCGGTGCGCGCGGCGAGCTCGCCGGCGTCGCGCTTCGACGGCCCCTCGACCAGCACGCGCTGCACCGTGCCGACCATCGCGAGGCTCACTGCGCGCGCCTGCGCCTCGAGCTGCGCCTGCAGCCGCTGCAGGCGCTCGTTCTTTTCCGCCAAGGGCACCGTGTCTGCCAGTTCGGCCGCAGGGGTGCCCGGGCGCGCGCTGTAGAGGAATGCGTACGAGCCGTCGAACGCGAGCTCGCGCGCCAGCGCGAGCGTCGCCTCGAAGTCGGCCGCGGTCTCGCCCGGGAAGCCGACGATGAAATCCGACGTCAGCGACACCCCGGGCTGGGCCTTGCGCAGCCGGCGCACGATCGAGCGGTATTCGAGCGTGGTGTAGCCGCGCTTCATCGCCGCGAGCACGCGGTCCGAGCCCGATTGCACGGGCAGGTGCACGTGGGCGGCGAGCGCGGGCAGCCCGGCGTGCGCGTCGATCAGGCGCTGCGTGAATTCGCGCGGATGCGAGGTGGTGTAGCGGATGCGCTCGATGCCTTGGATTTCATTGACATAGAAGAGCAGCTCGGCGAAATCCTGGGCGGCGCCGTCGATTTCTCCGCGCCAGGAGTTGACGTTCTGCCCGAGCAACGTCACCTCCTTCACGCCCTGGGCGGCGAGGGCGGCGATCTCGGCGATCACGTCGTCGAACGGCCGCGAGACCTCCGGGCCGCGCGTGTAGGGCACCACGCAGAAGCTGCAATACTTGCTGCAGCCTTCCATGATGGAAACGAAGGCGCTAGCGCCAACCGCTCTAGGCTCGGGCAGGCGGTCGAACTTCTCGATCTCGGGGAAGCTCACGTCCACCTGCGCTCGGCCGCTCGCGCGCCGGCGGCCAAGCAGCTCGGGCAGCCGGTGCAGCGTCTGCGGGCCGAACACCACGTCTACGTAGGGCGCGCGCTCGACGATGGCGCCGCCTTCCTGGCTCGCCACGCAGCCGCCCACCGCGATCAAGAGCCGCGGATTCGCCCGCTTCAGGCGCTTGACGCGGCCGAGGTCGGCGAACACCTTCTCCTGCGCCTTCTCGCGCACCGAGCAGGTGTTGAAGACGATGACGTCGGCCTCGCCGGGGTCGGCCGTGGGCGCGAGGCCCTCGGCTTCGGCGAGCACGCCGGAGATCTTCTCCGAGTCGTACTCGTTCATCTGGCAGCCGTAGGTGCGCACGAAGAGCTTGCCCGGCATGCGGCTACCTGGTGAGGTCGGGCTGCGCGGCTTCCTGCGGCGTGAGGATCCAGGCGCGGTAGAGCTTGCGGTCGGCGCCGATCTGGTACTTGACCAGGGCGCCGCGCGGCATCGCCGTCGGCAGCACGACCATGTTGTTGGCGTCGCGGATCTGCGCGCCGGCGGCCAGCTCCACGCGCGCGCCGTTGAGCTCCATGGTCATGCCCTGCACGTGGCTGAGCGTGCCGCGCTTGGCATCGGGCGGCAGCGAGCGCAACTGCGCCAGCGCCGTCGCCGCGGCGGCCGCCATTGCGAGGACCAGTAGGAGGCTGCGAATCACCCGGCGAGTCTACCGAAAAGGAGGTGGTGGCGAATCCCAGATTCGAACTGGGGACAAACGGATTATGATTCCGCTGCTCTAACCAGCTGAGCTAATTCGCCCCGGTGATGAGAGCGAATTTTCGCCCGAAAGGGGCTTGAAGTCAAAGAGTTGAGAGATTGGCGGTGAATTCGGAAACGCAGTTTGACGTGGCGATCGCGGGCGGCGGCATGATCGGCGCGGCGCTCGCGCGCGCGCTCGCGGCCGACATGGCGGGCGCGCGCATTGCGCTGGTGTCGCGCGAGCCCGCGCCCGCGCCGTTGCCCGGGAGCGGCTTCGATGCGCGCGTCTATGCGCTCAGCCCGGGCAACGCCGCGTTCCTCGCGCGCCTGGGCGCCTGGCGCGCGATCGCCGAGCGGCATCGCACGCCGGTGCACCGCATGCTCGTGCACGGCGACGACGGCGCCTCGCGCATCGAATTCGACGCCTACCGCAGCGGCGCGAGCGAGCTCGCCTGGATCGTCGAGGACCGCCGCGTGCAGGAAGCGCTGTGGCGCGCGCTCGACGGCCAGCCGGGACTGTCGCTCTATTGTGCCGCGCCGGTGCGCGACCTGCAGATGGGTGAGCGGCGCGCCGCGCTGCTGCTCGAGGACGGCCGCAGGATCGGCGCGCAGCTCCTGGTGGGCGCCGACGGCGCCCACTCGCTGGTGCGCGAGCGCGCCGGCATCGCGAGCGCCGCGCGGGCCTACGGCCAGACCGCGGTGGTGGCGAACTTCGCCTGCGAGCGGCCGCACCGCAACACCGCCTTGCAATGGTTCCAGGGACGCGCCAGGGAAGGCGCGATCCTCGCGCTGCTGCCGCTGCCCGGCGATCATGTGTCGATCGTCTGGTCGACGGCGACCGCGCACGCCGAGCAGCTGCTCGCTCTCGATTCGGACGCGCTTGCGCGCGAAGTTGCCGCGGCCTCCGGGCATGCGCTGGGCGCATTGCGGCAGGTGACGCCGCCGCGCGGATTTCCCCTGCAGCGGCTCGCGGCCGCGCGCCTGGTCGCGCCGCGTGTCGCGCTTGCGGGCGACAGCGCGCACGTGGTGCATCCGCTCGCCGGGCAGGGCGCCAATCTCGGGCTGCAGGACGCGCAGGCGCTCGCGGCGGTGCTCGGCGCGCGCGAGCCCGGGCCCGACG
>JBASCW010000028.1:0-58252 GCA_049651845.1 Burkholderiales bacterium
GCCATCCTGGGTCACATCGGCACCACGCATCGTCGGCTTCCCTTTATTCTTCTCGACGATCATTCGACAACGTATGAGGCGATGAATTCCATGAATTCGCGGCGAATTTCAACAAACTGCTAGGCGCTGACGCGATAGATCACCAGCGCGCCGAGCAGGTTCGGCAGCACCGAGACCGGCTCGCCGCCGGTCAGGACCACGCGCTCGAGGATGCGCAGCCGGAGCTTGGCGCACAGCGCCTCGAAATCCACCAGCGTGCAGTGGTGCACGTTCGGCGTGTCGTACCACTGGTAGGGCAGCTCCTGCGACACCGGCATGTGGCCGGCGAGCGCGATCTGAACGCGCGCGCGCCAGTAGCCGAAGTTCGGGAACGAGACGATCACCTCGCGCCCTACGCGCAGCATCTCCTGCAGGAGCGGCTCCTGGTGGTGGATCGCCTGCAGCGTCTCGGAGAGGATCACGCAGTCGAAGGATCGGTCCCCGAAAGCGGCCAGGCCGTCCTCGAGGTCCATCTGCAGCACGTTGACGTCGTTCCTGAGGCACTGGATCACCAGCGCGTCGTCGATCTCGACGCCGTAGCCGGGCGCCTGGCGCTCGTCCCACAGGCGCTGCAGCAGGCTGCCGTCGCCGCAGCCCAGGTCCAGCACGCGCGCGCCCGGCGCGACCCAGCGGACGATGGTGTCTTCCTCGGTCATAGCGCGATGTTGCCGAAGTAGGCGCGCAGCGCTTCGTGGTAGCGCGGGTCCTCGAGCAGGAACGCGTCGTGCCCGTGCGGCGCGTCGTTCTCGATGTACGAAACGATGCGCCGGTTGTCCAGCAGCGCGCGCACGATTTCGTGCGAGCGCTGCGACGAGAAGCGCCAGTCGGAAGTGAACGAGACGACGAGGAAGTCGGCCTGCGCGCGCGCGAAGGCCTTCGACAGGTCGCCGCCGTAGTCGGCCGCCGGGTCGTAGTAGTCGAGCGCCTTGGTGATGCGCAGGTAGGTGTTGGCGTCGAAGTAGCCGGCGAACTTGTCGCCCTGGTAGCGCAGGTAGGACTCGATCTCAAAGTCGATGTCGAAGTCGAAGCCGGGCGTCGTGCGCCGCAGCGCGCGGCCGAACTTCTCCATCATCGCGTCGTCCGACAGGTAGGTGATGTGGCCGATCATGCGCGCGATGCGCAGGCCGCGACGCGGCACCACGCCCTTCTCGTAGTAGTGGCCACCGTGAAAATCCGGGTCGGTCATGATCGCCTGGCGCGCGACCTCGTTGAAGGCGATGTTCTGCGCCGACAGGCGCGGCGTGGCCGCGATCACGATCGCGTGGCGCACGCGCTCCGGATACGACAGCGCCCATTGCAGCGCCTGCATCGCGCCCAGCGACCCGCCCATCACCGCTGCGAAGCGCTCGATGCCGAGGCGTTCGGCGAGGCGCGCCTGAGCCGCGACCCAGTCCTCCACGGTGACCACCGGAAAGTCCGCGCCCCAGGGCTTGCCGCTCGCGGGGTTGGTCGAGGTCGGGCCCGTAGAGCCGAAGCACGAGCCGATGTAGTTGTTGCCGACGACGAAGAAGCGGTTGGTGTCGAGCGGCTTGCCGGGGCCGACCATGTTATCCCACCAGCCGACGTTGTCCGGCTCGTTTGCGTAGCGCCCGGCGACATGGTGCGATGCGTTCAGCGCATGGCAGACGAGCACGGCGTTCGAGCGCGCCGCGTTCAGCTCGCCGTAGGTCTCGTAGGCGATCTCGAACTCGGGCAGCACGGCGCCGCTCGACAATCTGAGCGGCTCGGTGAACTTCGCTTGCTTCGCCTCTACGATCACGGTCCGACCCAAAAAGAAAAAACCCGTTCAGCTTGCGCGAGAACGGGTTTCCGGTCTCTTTAGCGGCATTTGTAGAGCGCCCGCAAGCTGAACATCAAATCGGCGCTATGGGTATAGTCTAGCACGGTGGGATAAAGGGGGTTGCCATGCCGATCCTGCTTCGCGCGCTATGCCTCGTCGCGGCGCTCGCCGCCGCACCCGCCTGGTCGCAGCCGGCGCCCAGCTGGGACGATGCCAAGAAGGACGTGCTCGCCGACTACAGGAAACAGCAGCCCGGCGACAGGGTGCTCGAGATCACCGGCCCGGAGCGGAAAGAAGGCGTGGCGATCGTGATCCGCTACTACGGCGGGGCGACCGTGGAGCGCGCCGACAAATCCAAATCGAGCGACCGGTTCTGGGTCGAGTACCGGCTCTTCGGCAGCAAGTGGGAGCTGCAGACGGTCAAGGTCTACGAGCAGAACACGCAGGCCGACCTGCAGCCTCCGGCAGACGCACAGCAGATCTTGCAGGCGGCGTGGCTTGGCGCCAAGTGCGAAGCCTTCGACGACCTCAAGGTCGCCATCGACGGTGCGCCGAAGTTCCAGATCGAGGCCACCTCCGACCGCGCCAACGCCAAGCGCTGGTACGTCTACAGCGTCAAGGTGTCCGCAAAAGGTAACGGCAAGTTCCGCCTCTCCGAGGACGGCGCGGCCTACATCAATGCGACGCAGAACATGCTGCTCTGGAACCCGTCGTCGAAGTCGTGGAGCGTGGAGGCCCGGCACCTGAGGTGCACGGGATTTACGAAGAGGAACTGAATGCAAAGTCTCTTGCTTCACGTTTTTCTGCTACAGCCGAAGCCTGAAAGCGCAATCTCTCGCAATCTCTCAACTGTCGGCAGGCGTTGAAGGTACTGTTCTTATCCACACCATCGGTGTAGAGTCCAATCGAGATTTTGATGAGGGATTGGGCGCGTGGCGAGAGCTAAGAAGAAGCTGAACGGTCACTATGCCATCCCTGCTAGCGCAATTCGGTTAGAGGCGAGGGAGCCCGTTCTTCCAGAAAAGCCTGCATATCGAACCGCTCTTGGTGCGGCTTACGTTGCCGATTCGCTGGAATTTCTGAGAGCGCTTCCTGACCAATCGATCAATCTAGTTCTTACTTCACCGCCGTATGCCCTTCACTTCAAGAAGGAATATGGAAATGTGGAGAAGCATGGTTACGTTGCTTGGTTTCTGCCGTTTGCGCGAGAAATATTCCGGGTCCTAAGGCCGGATGGAAGTTTCGTCCTCAATATTGGCGGAAGCTTCAATCCGAGCACGCCGACGCGATCGCTCTATCACTTCAAGCTTTTGATTGCCCTTGTGGAAGAGGTTGGGTTTCATCTGGCACAAGAGTGCTTCTGGTACAACCCGGCGAAGCTGCCTGCGCCGGCTGAGTGGGTTACTGTTCGGCGACAGCGCGTAAAGGATTCCGTTGAATACGTGTGGTGGTTGTCGAAGACGGCGTGGCCAAAGGCGAACAACCGGAATGTGCTTGTTCCCTACAGTGCAGACATGCAGCGCCTCATCAAGAGAGGATATCGAGCTAAGCTTCGTCCATCTGGCCATAACATTACGCACAAGTTTCAAGCAGATCGAGGCGGAGCAATTCCCGCAAACATAATTGAGAGGGGCAACAACGAGAGCAATTCGGAGTACATCAAAGCCTGCAGGGCCGCGAACCTGAAAGTACATCCGGCGCGTTTCCCTGCTGCGCTCCCCGAATTCTTTATTAAGCTGTGCACTAAGCCTGGTGACACGGTTGTCGATCCCTTTGCTGGAAGTAATACGACGGGATACGTTGCCGAGACGCTTGGCCGACCTTGGATCGCTGTAGAGATGAACGCAGACTATGTAAACGCGAGCAAGTTGCGCTTTACCGCGCGGGGGGCAGGTCGTGAGAGAAAAAGAACTGATTCAGATTCTCAGCCGTCTTTACCCTTCGACTCGGTGGCCTAAGCCGTTCAATCTGCTTCAGGGCAGAGTTCTCGTTCGGCAGGGAAAAGCAACTGCAGATGCTGCTCGTGAAGTCGGGACGACCGTTCCGCGGCTCAGCCGGATATTAGAAGCTGAAAGTTCTGTAGACGCGCTGCTTGGTGAGGATCGACCCGACGAGCAGGGTCGTAAACGTGTGCGGCAAATCCTTGGCAATTTAATCGTCGGGAAATGCGCAGAGATCTCGTTCGAAGAAATCTACAGGGAGCACACAAAGACTACCGAATTGGAGCTGCGAGACCTTCGAGAAGGTCGCTCCGATACGGACTATCGACTTTTCAATGGTAGGGGACGACCTGTCTATCGCATCAACATCAAATTTCACGGCTCGTTATTTCGTCGGGCAAAGGAAATGGTCGGTCTCGATCCGGAAGATTGTTTTGCTCTCGCGACCTATAAGATAAACGGCGCGCTGGAGAAGCAACAGAAGGACGAACTCCCCTATATCTTTGTTATTGTTAGTGTGCCGAATCTGACAGCGGATTCGATTGGCGCCGCGGTGCCCAATGAACTTCAGGATTTCGTTGCGCACATAACCGCGAGCGAGGAAGTTCCGTTGAAGAGAAATATCGAGGATCGCGTTGTGGATGTCCTGAGAGACGAGGGTCATCCCGCCTTCGACGAAACCAGACGGCGTATCCGGCAGGCGAATTGGTTTGTGCTTGGAGCAAAGAAAGCGGACAAGTTGCTCAGGACTCTGCTTTTTGAGCGGGTGTTCGCATTGCGCACGCGGAATTTTTCTAGACAGTTTGGAGGAGCCGAACTGGATATGCATTTCTCGCTTTCAAGGGATCTAACACCCTTGGCCACCTACCTAGACATGTTGAGAGATGCTGGCTATCCCAGGGTGACTACCCTATTGGAGCGCGGCGACTACTAAACTCTTGTCACACCCCGTTCAGTTCGCTACCGCCAGCAGCGCTCGGCACGAACGGCAAGAAAGATCCTGTCCACTTACAGGAGACTACTTCGCCAGGCTGCAGTCGCGCGACTCGTTGACGTTCTTGATCATCTTGTCGTCGGCGACCCAGCTGCCGCCTTCGAGCTTGAGCACCGAGGAGTAGTCCTCGGGGGTGCAGCGGTATTTCTTCTGGTACATCTCGCGGCTGCCCTTGTCGGTGCCGGTGGCGGTGATCGCCAGTTTGTAGGTGATCCAGCGCCGCTCGCCGGATTGCTTCGGCTCGCTCTTCAGCACTTCCACCGAATGCACGTCGAAATCCGGGCGGTGCTTCTTCCAGGCGTCGGTGAAGGCCGCTGCCGCCTGGGCATGCGAGGGCAGGTCGCCCGCCTTCGCGGCAGTCAGGTCCTTGGCGTCACGCACTGCGACGCCTTTCGATTGCCAGGCGCCGCCCATGCGCTCGAACAGCGCCGCCACCTCGAAGCGCGCCTGCGTCTTGTTGGCACGCTCGACGGTGACGTCGGCGAGCTGGCGCGCAAAGGCGCCGCTGCGCTCGATCACTTTCGTTTCCCAGAGCCAGCCCCAGTAATCGGTCGTTTGCGTCTGCCGCTCGGTGGCGTAGTACTGCAACTGCCCCTTCTTCTGGATCTTGAGGATCTTCTCGGTTGGATAGGTCTTCTTCCAGTGCTCGCGCAGCTGCTTTTCCACCGCGGGCCAGGACATGGTTCCTTGCGCGAGCGTGGTGAAGGAAAAGGTCGAGAAAACAAGAGCAAGAACAATCCGCGTCATGGTCCCGCCCCGTCTTTGGCGGCCCCTCCCGCAATCATGCGCTCGATCGCGTCATCTTTGTAGCCCGCCTCGCGCAGCACCTCGCGCGTGTGCTCGCCGAAGCGCGGCGCGTGGCGCCGGTACTCGGGCACCGACTCGGACCATTCCGAGGGGACCGCGGTCGCGCGGATGCGGCCCTCGCTCGGGTGCTCGACCTCGCGGAAGTAGCCGGTCGCCGCGAGGTGCGGGTCTTGCAGGACGTCCTCCAGCGAGTTCATGCGTTGCACCGGAATGTCGGCGGCCTCCAGCGCCTCGAGCCATTCGGCCGTGGTGCGCTTCTTCATCTCGGCGGCGATCAGCGCGTAGGCGCCCTCGAAGTCGCGGCTGCGCGCCTCCTGCGTGGCGAAGCGCGCATCAGCCAGCAGCTCGGGCCGGCCGATGAGCCGGAAGAACTCGCGCCAGTGCTTGTCGTTGTAGACCAGCACGCAGATGAGGCCGTCCTTGGTCTGGTACGGCGCGCGCCCTTTGGCCAGCATGCGCCCATAGCCGAGGCCGCCCTGCGGCGGCAGGAAGGTTTCGCCGGCGAGGTGCTCGCCAAGCACGAGCGGCAGCAGGCTCTCGAACATCGGCACGTCGATGCGCTGGCCGCGGCCGCTCTTCTCGCGCCAATACAGGCCCGCGCACACCGCGTTCACGATGTGCAGCGCCGTCGCGCGGTCGGCGACGATGGCCGGCAGGTAGCGCGGCGACCCGCCGCCCGCCTGGCGGTGCAGCCACGGCAGGCCGACGGCGCCCTGGATCAGGTCGTCGTACGCGGCCTTCGCCGCGTAGGGGCCGCGCTGCGAATAGCCGAAGGCGCCCACGTAGAGCAGCCGCGGGTTCGCCGCGCGCAGCTGCTCGTAGCCGAGCTTGAGGCGCGCCATCGCCTGCGGCCGGATGTTGTAGACGAGGACGTCGGAGCGCTTCGCGAGCGCGAGACAGGCGGCGCGGCCCTGGTCCTGCTTCAGGTCGAGCACTACCGAGCGCTTGTTGCGGTTGGCGTTCAGGAAGATGTGCCCCATGGCCTTGGAACGCATCGGCGCGTTGTGCCGCATGACGTCGCCTTCGGGCGGCTCGACCTTGACCACGTCGGCGCCGTAGTCGGCGAGGATCTGGGTCGCGTACGGACCCATCACCACCGTGGTGAGGTCGAGTACGCGTACCCCGTCGAGCGGGCCTGCCATGTCGCTTCGCCTACTGGGGCTGAATGCCGGCTTCCTTGGCCATCTTTCCCCACTTGGCGATCTCGGACTTGATGAACGCCTCGAGCTGCACCGGATCCATCGGCGCGACATCGGTGCCGAGCAGTGCGAATTTTTCCTTGATTTCGTTTTTCCGAAGGGATTTCGAGGTCGCATCAAAAAGCACTTGAACGATTTCCTTCGGCGTACCGGCCGGCGCCATCAGCGCGAACCAGGCGATCAGCTCGTAGCCCTTCAGCTCCTCGGCGATGGCGGGCACTTCGGGCGCGAGCGGCGAGCGCCTCTCCGAGGTCACAGCGAGGCCCTTCAGCTTGCCGCCCTTTTGCTGCGCGAGCGCGTTGGCGAGGTCGGCGAAGGTGAAGCTGATCGAGCCGCCCATTACATTGGTGATCGCTTCGGGCAGGCCCTTGAACGGCACGTCCACGAAGTCGACCTTGCCCATCGAGCGCATCATCGCCTGCGACACCTGCGAGCCAGCCGAGCCGTAGCCGCCCGAGAGCTTGCCCGGATTGGCCTTGGCGTAGGCGAGGAACTCCTTGAAGGATTTCGCCGGGAAGTCGGCCGGCACCATCAGCATGAACGAGATCGTGCCCAGGCGCGCCACGGGCGCGAAGTCCTTCACCGGGTCGTAGCGCAGTTGCTTGAACAGCGCGGGCGCCGCCGCCTGCGGCGTGTTGGTCGACACCATCAGCGTGTAGCCGTCGGGCGCGCTCTTGGCCACGCCCTCGGCGGCGATGGTGCCCTGCGCGCCGGGCTTGTTGTCGACCACAAAGGGCTGGCCGAGCGCGCCCTGCAGCTCCTGGCCGATCACGCGCGCGATCTGGTCGGTGGCGCTGCCGGCCGGGAAGGGCACGACCAGCTTGACCGGCTTCGAAGGATAGCCCTGCGCGCCCGCATGGCAGGACAGGATCGTGCCGAGAAGAATCCAGAACCTTTTCATCTAGCCTCCCTTATGAATTGAGTTTCGCGAGCAATTCGCGGGTCTTCGCCGGGTCCGACTGCCGCAGCACGCGCTGCGCGAGCGGCTGCACCTCGGCCAGGTTGGTACGCAGCACGCGCTCCTTGATCGCCAGCAGCTGCTGCGCGTGCATCGAGAAATTGCGCAGGCCGAAGCCCAGCAGCAGGCGCGTGAGCTGCGGCTCGCCGGCCATTTCGCCGCAGACCGCGACCGGCGTGCCGCCGCGGTTGGCCGCCTGGATGGTGTGCGCGATCAGGTGCAGCACCGCCGGGTGCAGCGGGTCGTACAAGTGGGCAACCGAGTCGTCGGTACGATCGATTGCGAGGGTGTATTGGATCAGGTCGTTGGTGCCGATCGACAGGAAATCGAGTTTCCTCATGAACATCGGCAGCGCGAGCGCCGCGGCCGGCACCTCGATCATGCCGCCCACTTCTATCGACTGGTCGTAGGCGACGCCCTTGTCGTCGAGCTGCTGGCGCGCCTGCCTGACCATCGCCAGCGACTGCTCGATCTCGTGCGCGTGCGCGAGCATCGGCAGCAGGATCCTGACCTTGCCGTACTTCGAGGCGCGCAGGATCGCGCGCAGCTGGGCGAGGAACAGCTGCGGCTCGGCGAGGCAGTAGCGGATCGCGCGCAGGCCGAGCGCCGGGTTCGGCATCTCTATCGCATTGCCGCCCGCGATGCCGTCGCCGATCGCCTTGTCGGCGCCGATGTCCAGCGTGCGGATCACCACCGGCCGCCCGTCCATCGCGCGCGCCACCTCGCGGTAGGACTCGAACTGCTCGTCCTCGGGCGGCAGCGACTTGCGGTTCATGAACAGGAACTCGGTGCGGAACAGGCCCACGCCCTGCGCGCCCGATTCCTGCACGTCGCCGAGGTCCTCGGGCAGCTCGATGTTGGCGTACAGCTCGACCGGCGTGCCGTCCAGCGTCGCCGAGGGCGTCGACTTCAGGCGCTTGAGCTTCTGGCGCTCCAGGCCGTGCTGCGACTGGCGCAGGCGGTACTCGCCGAGCACCACCGGGTCCGGGTCCACCACCAGCACGCCCTGCAGGCCGTCGACGATCAGCAGGTCGTTCTCGCGGATCATGTAGCGCGCGTGGTGCAGGCCCACCAGCGCCGGGATGTTGAGGCTGCGCGCGACGATCGCGGTGTGCGAGGTGACGCCGCCGACGTCGGTCACGAAGGCGCCGAACTTGTGGCGCTTGAACAGGATCATGTCCGCGGGCGACAGGTCGTGCGCCACCACGATCATGTCCTGCTCGGCCGAGGGCAGCGGCTCGGCGCCAGCTTGGCCGCCGGCGAGCGCCTTGAGCACGCGCTCGACCACCTGCTCGATGTCCTGGCGCCGCTCGCGCAGGTACGGGTCCTCCATCTCCTCGAACTGCGCCACCAGCTTCTCCATCTGCTGCACCAGCGCCCACTCGGCGTTGGTGCGCCGGCCGCGGATCAGCTCGCGCGGCGCATGCGACAGCGACGAGTCCTCGAGGATCATGCGGTGCAGGTTGATGAAGGCGGCGAACTCGCCGGGCGCGTCCTCGGGGATCTGCCCCTCGAGCGCGGCGAGCTCCTGCTTGGCGCGTGCGATCGCCGCGTCGAAGCGGAAGATCTCGCCGGTCACCGCCGACTCGGGGATCTCGTAGTGCGCGGCCTCCAGGCGCGCGCTCGACACGAGGTGCGCGTGGCCGATGGTGATCCCGGCTGACACGGCGACGCCATGCAGCACGAAGTTCACCTACTCCCCCTCGTCGAACTTGTCCGCGATGAGCCTTTGCAGCGCGGCGAGCGCCGCCTCGGCGTCCGCGCCCTGCGCCTCGATGACGATCGAGGCGCCCTTGCCGGCCGCGAGCATCATCACGCCCATGATGCTCTTGGCGTTCACGCGCCGGCCGTTGCGCGCGAGCCAGATCTCGCAGGCGAAGCCGCTCGCGACCTGCGTCAGCTTGGCCGAGGCGCGCGCGTGCAGGCCGAGCTTGTTGACGATCTGGACTTCAGCCGTGGCCATTGCAGGTGTCCGTGGTCATGTGTACCACGCCGGCGGCGCCGCCCGAAAGCGCCTTTTCGACCACGGTCGCGAGCGGCTGATCGCGGTAGGTGAGCGCGCGGATCAGCATCGGCAGGTTGACGCCCGCGATGCCCTCGACCCGGCCCGGCACGAGCAGCTGCAGCGCGATGTTGCCCGGCGTGGCGCCGTAGATGTCGGTGAGCACCAGCACGCCCTGGCCCTCGTCGAGCTGCGCCACCAGGTCGCGCGCCTGCGGCAGCATCGCCTCGGGGTCGTCGTGCACCGTGATGCCGACCTGGCGCACGCGCAACGGGCGCTTGCCGAGCACGTGGCTCGCCGAGTGGATCAGCGCCTCGCCGAAGGCGCCGTGCGCGACGATGAGGATGCCGATCATCGTTGCGCGTCCTTCAACTTCTGCTCCAGGGCGCCTATGAACATTCCGGAAACGTCAAACCCGGTCTGGTCCTGGATCTCGCGAAAGCAGGTGGGGCTCGTGACGTTGACCTCGGTGAGATAGTCGCCGATCACGTCCAGTCCCACCAGCAGCAGGCCGCGCGCGGCGAGCACGGGCCCGAGCGCCGCGGCGATCTCGCGGTCGCGCGCCGACAGCGGCTGCGCGACGCCGCGCCCGCCCGCCGCGAGGTTGGCGCGGGATTCGCCAGGCTTGGCGATTCTCGCGAGCGCGTGCGGCACCGGCTCGCCGTCGATCAGCAGCACGCGCTTGTCGCCCGCGGTGATCTCCGCGATGTAGCGCTGCGCCATGATGCTGCGCCCGCCCGGGCCGGAAGACCCGGCCGTCATGGTTTCGACGATCACGTTGCGGTTGGGGTCGTCGGCCTTGACGCGAAAGATGCTCTCGCCGCCCATGCCGTCCAGGCGCTTGAGAATCACGTCGCGGTGCTGGTCGATGAAAGCGTGCACGCGCGCCGGGTCGCGCGCCGCGAGCGTCGGCGCGATGAAATGCGGGAACTCGAGGATGCCGAGCTTCTCGTTGTGGTCGCGCACCGCGGCCGGATTGTTGAACACGCGCGCGCCCTCGCGCTCGGCCTGCGACAGCAGCCAGACGCTGGTGAGGTACTCCAGGTCGAAGGGCGGGTCCTTGCGCATGAGCACCGCGTCGAAGAACGCGAGCGGATGGCGCTCGCCGGCGTGGTGGCGGTACCAGTCCTCGTCGTTGTCGGTGAGCGCGAGCCGGCCCGCGCTCGCCGACACGCCGCCCTGCCAGGCGAGGTCGCCCTGCTCGCAGCTCCAGACCTCGTGGCCGCGCGCCTGCGCGGCGCGCATCATCGCGACGCTCGTGTCCTTGTAGGCCTTGAGCGAGTCGAGCGGGTCGAGGATGAAGAGAAACTTCACCCGGCGGGAGCCGCGGCGGACGGCGCGGGCGTTGTGCTGGACGGCGCGGGCGCCGTGGTTTCCAGCTCCAGTCCGGCGGCCGCGAGCGCCAGGCGCGCAACCACGCCGTAGGCGTAGAAGCGGTTCGGCGGCGCGTCGCAATGGGCGTGCGGGTCGGGCAGCGAGCAGGACTGCTCGAAGGCGAGCGGCACGAAGTGCATGCCCGGCGCGTTGAGGTTCTCGTCGGCCGCGCGCGCGCCGTGCACGCGGTAGAAGCCGCCGATCACGTAGCGGTCGATCATGTAGACCACCGGCTCGGCGGCCTTCTCCTCGATGCGCTCCACCGTGTGCACGCCTTCCTGGATGATGACCTCGGTCACCGCGAGGCCCTCCTTGACCACCGCCATCTTGTTGCGCTGCTTGCGGTTGAGGTCGCGCACCTCGGCGGCGTCCTGCACCATCATCACGCCCATGCCGTAGGTGCCGGCGTCGGCCTTGACCGCGACGTAGGGCCGATCCTTGATGCCGTACTCGAGGTACTTGAGGCGGATCTTTTCCAGCAGCATGGCGACGTTCGAGGCGAGGCATTCCTCGCCCTCGCGCGCCTGGAAGTCGATCTCGCCGCAGCGCGCGTGGTAGGGGTTCACGAGCCAGGGATCGATCGAGAGCTGCTGCGCGAACTCCGCGGCGATCTGGTCGTAGGCCGCGAAGTGCGCCGATTTGCGCCGCAGCGCCCAGCCCGCATGCAGCGGCGGCAGCAGCACCTGCTCGTCCAGCCCCTTGAGGATCTCCGGGATGCCGGCCGAGAGGTCGTTGTTGACGAGGATCGCGCAGGGATCGAAGCCCTCCACGCCGAGGCGGGCGCCGTCACGCTTGAGGGGCTCGACGCGCAGCTTGCGTCCGCTCGCGGTCTCCAGCTCGGTCGGCGCGCCGATTTCGGGGTTGAACGTGCCGACGCGCACCTCGAGCCCGGTCTGGCGCAGGATCGCCGCGAGCGTCGCCACGCTCTCAAGGTACCAGCGGTTGCGCGTGTGGTTCTCGGGCACCAGCAGCAGGTTCCTCGCGTCGGGGCAGATCTTCTCGATCGCCGCGGTGGCCGCCTGCACCGCGAGCGGCATGAACGCGGCCGACAGGTTGTTGAAACCGCCGGGAAAGAGGTTGGTGTCCACCGGCGCCAGCTTGAAGCCGGAGTTGCGCAGGTCCACCGAGCAGTAGAACGGCGGCGTGTGCTCCTGCCAGCGCAGCCGGAACCAGCGCTCGATCGCGGTGCTCGCGTCGAGGATGCGCTGCTCGAGCTCGAGCAGCGGTCCGTTCAGCGCGGTGGTGAGGTGCGGAACCAAAACCTACTACTTCTTCGCGGCCGGCTCTTTCAGGTTGCCGCCGGCGCCGTTGGCCATGAACACCACCGCGCGTGTGAGCTCCTCGTCCGTGAGGCTGCTGCCGGCGCGCGGCGGCATCGCGCCCTTGCCCTTGAGCACCGCCTGCATCATGCCGTCGAGCCCCGTCTTCAGGCGCGGGGCCCAGGCGGCCTTGTCGCCGAGCTTGGGCGCGTTCGCGACGCCCGGCACGTGGCAGGCGGCGCAGCCTTCCTTGACGATCTCCTCTGCCGACTTGGGCGCGCCGGCCGCGGCGCCCGCGGCGCCGAATTCGACCTTGCCGACCGGCAGGATGCGCGCGGCGACCGCCTCGGGCGCGAGCGCCGCGGGGTCGGCGCTCGGCCGGCTCACCACCAGGTGCACGATCATCACGATGCCGAAGATCGGCACCACGAAGGCGAGCAGCACCACCGTGATCAGCTGCTGCGGCGTCTTGATGAAGGAGGAATGCTCGTCGTGCTCGGCCATGCGCAGCCTCGTGAAGTCAGGACCGCGGCGCCTTGCCCGCGGTTGGGTGCTGGTAAAATGCTGATTTTAGCGTGAAACTCTCGCGCTAACTACGCGCCCGTAGCTCAGCTGGATAGAGTACTGCCCTCCGAAGGCAGGGGTCGGACGTTCGAATCGTCTCGGGCGCGCCACATCTTTCCAGAGCCTGCCGGCGGGCAGCGGCACGCCGTGGAGACACTGCTGCCATGACTCGACTTTGCGAAGGCCGCGTTGCCATCGTCACCGGCGCGCCGGAGAAGGGGCGCATCCGCGAGATGCCGCCCAGGGTGCGCGGGAATTCGGGCATGGACGGCTTGGAGCTCGACTGAGGGACCGATGGCGATCGACTACGAGCACTTGATGCGCCTCAGGCGCGAGGGCGAGCGCTTCCGCTACGGCGATCGCGAAACGATGCTCTATGCGCTCGGCGTCGGCATGGGCCGCGATCCGCTCGACGAGGTCGAGCTTGCCTACGTGTTCGAGCGCCCGGGCGCCGCGCTGAAGACGGTGCCCAGCCTGGCGACCGTGCTCGCGCGCGTGCCGCTGCTCAAGGACTGCGGCTACGACTACGGCAAGGTGGTGTCGTTCCGCTGCCGGGTGCCGGAGCGAGACAACGCTGTGGTCATCAACAACGGCAAGTGTATGCTTGCGTTTTGAGGGAGCGAATCACGACATGACTGAGAATCGAATCCTGCTTTCCGGGATCGCGGCGCTGCTGCTGGCAGCGGGCAACGCGAGCGCCCAATACCCTGCCAAGCCCGTCACGATGCTGGTGCCCTACGCCGCGGGCGGGCCCACCGATACCGTGGCGCGCGTGACCGGACAGGCGATGGGCAAGCCGCTCGGCCAGACGGTGGTGGTGGAGAACCGGCCGAGCGCCGGCGGCATCCTCGCGCCCGAGCTGGTGAAGAACGCCAAGCCCGACGGCTACACGATCCTGATCCACCACATCGGCATGGCGACCACGCCGGCGCTCTATCGCCAGCTGCGCTTCAACCCGCTCACCGACTACGAGTACATCGGCCTCATCAACGACGTGCCGATGACGATCATCGCGCGGCAGAACTTCCCCGCGAATGACTTCAAGGAGTTCCTCGCCTACATCAAGGCCAACAAGGACAAGGTGAGCTACGCCAACGCCGGCATCGGCGCAGCCTCGCACCTGTGCGGCATGCTGTTCATGAGTGCGATCCAGACCGACGTGCTCACCGTGCCGTACAAGGGCACGGCGCCGGCGATGAACGACCTGCTGGGCGGCACGGTGGATTTCATGTGCGACCAGACGACCAACACCACGACGCAGATCAAGAGCGGCAAGGTGAAGGTCTACGGCGTGACCTCGCTCAAGCGTGTGCCCTCGCTGCCCGATGTGCCGACGCTGGACGAGCTGGGCCTGAAGGGCTTCGAGGTCGGCATCTGGCACGCCCTGTACGCGCCCAAGGGCACGCCCAAGGAGGCGCTCGACAAGCTGGTCGCCGCGCTGCAAGTGGCGGTCAAGGACGCGGACGTCAACAAGCGCTTCGCCGACCTGGGCGCGACCGCCTACCCGGCCGACAAGGCCACGCCCGCCGCGCTCGCCAAGCACGTCAGGTCCGAGATCGACCGCTGGGGGCCAATCATCAAGAAGGCCGGGGTGTACGCGGACTGATTTTTCTCTGCAGTGGAAAGAAGAAAGCCGCCTGGAGGCGGCTTTTTTTGTTGCGGCGTCGGCGACTATTTGAAGACGCTGCTGAAGAACTTCGCGGCCTCGGCCTTCGACTGCTTGTCCACCTCGGCGTTGTAGGCGAGCGGCAGCTTGTACTGCTGGCCCTTCTCGGTCGCCTCGGGGTTGGTGAAGGCGTGCAGCGCGCCCGGGTAGTTGATGAAATTCATCGCCGTGCCGAGGTCCTTCTTCAGCGCTTCGATCTGCTCGGGCTTGTTGAACGGATCGTCGGCGCCGTTGAGCACCAACACCTTCGCCTTGAGCGGGGCCTGTGCCGTGCGGTAGCCACCGAGGCTCGGGTGGAAGGCGGCCACGCCTGCCAGGTCGGCGCCCGCCCGCGCCGCGCTTAACACGACCGCGCCGCCCATGCAGTAGCCCGAGGCGCCGATGCGCTTGCCGTCGACAGTCGCGTGCTTTGCGAGCTGCTCGCGCGCCGCGTTGAAGCGGCTCTGCACCGCGGCTGGATTGCCCATCACCGACTTCATCAGCGCGCCGGCGTCCGTGGGGTTGTCGGCGATCTTCGCGTCGCCGTACATGTCGGCGACGAAAGCCGTGTAACCCTGCTGCGCGAAACGGCGCGCTTCCGCGCGCGTGTGCTTGGTGATGCCCCACCATTCGTGCACCACCACGATCCCGGGGCGCTTGGCCCTGGTCGCGTCGTCGTAAACGATGAATCCCTTCATGACGGTGTCGCCGTCCTCGTAGGTGACGGCTTCTTCCTGGATCGCGGCCCGGGCCTGGCCCGCGAGGGACAGCGCGGCGATCACGCCGGTTAGCAGCTTGCGCATGCGGAAATCCTCCTTGGAGTGGTTTGGGGTAGCTAGAATACAGGCACTATCCCCCACTTATTCCATCGCTCGACGCATGAACGAGAAGCCCGTAAGCCGTTTCCCGGTGCCGGCGCTGAAGGATCTGCCGGCCGACATCCGCGAGCGCATCGAAGCGGTGCAGCAGAAGACCGGCTTCGTGCCCAACGTGTTCCTCGCGCTCGCGCACCGTCCGGCCGAGTGGCGCGCCTTCGTGGCCTATCACGACGCGCTGATGGAGAAGGAGCCCGGCGGCGACTGCACGCTGAGCAAGGCCGAGCGCGAGATGATCGTGGTCGCGACCTCGGGGGCCAACCACTGCCAGTATTGCGTGGTCGCGCACGGCGCGATCCTGCGCATCCGCGCCAAGGAGCCGCGCATCGCCGACCAGCTGGCGGTCAATTACCGCAAGGCCGACCTCGCGCCGCGCCAGCGCGCCATGCTCGATTTCGCGATGCAGGTCGCGCTCGAATCGCACGTCGTGGACGACGCGGCGCTGGAGCGCCTGCGCGCGCAAGGCTTCACGCAGGAGGACGCCTGGGACATCGCCGCGATCGCGGCGTTCTTCGCCATGTCGAACCGGCTCGCCAACGTGACGAGCATGCGCCCGAACGACGAGTTCTACCTGCTCGGCCGGGTGCCGAAGGCGAAATAGCGCGACTTCAGGCGGTCGCGATGGCCGGCCGCCGGCGCCATGCCCCGGTCTCCTCGCCGAACGCGTGCGCAAGCTGCAGCACGCCGAAGTCGTCGCGGTAGCGGCCGACGATCTGCAGTCCCACGGGCAGCGGTGTCGCGTCGTCGGTGAAACCGGCCGGCACCGAGATCGCCGGATGGCTGGTGATGGTGATGTAGTAGCAGCTCTTCATCCAGTCCAGGTAGTTGCCCATCAGCTCGCCGTCGATGAGCGTCGGGTACTCCAGTTCGGCGGGGAAGGGCGGCACCTGGTTCACCGGCCCGAGCAGGAACGCGTACTTCTCGAGGAATCGCCGCATGCGCTGGAACAGTTCCGTGCGCAGCGCCTCGGCGCGGCCGATGCGCGCGCCGTCGAGCGCGAGACCCTGCTCGATGTTCCAGATCACGGTGTCCTTCAGCTGCTGCCGATGCGTCTTCAGCAGGGGCGCAAGGCGCTGCGCGAACGAGACCGCTCGCAACGTCTCGAAAGCCTCGGTCGCGCCGCTGAAATCCGGGCAGTCCTCCTCGACGATGCAGCCCAGGTCGCGGAACACCCGCTTCTGCCTGTCCAGGACCGCCAGCACGCGCGCGTCCATCGGCAGGCCGCCGAAGTCGCGCGTCCAGGCCACGCGCAGCCTGCGGAAATCGCGCCGCAGCGGCTTGCGAAAGCGCCCGCCGGGCTCGGCGATCGAAACCGGCGCGCGCGGGTCCGGTCCCGCCATCGCCGCGAGCAGGAACGCCGCGTCCCCGACGCTGCGCGCGACGGGCCCCAGCACCGGCTGCGTATCCCAGGCGTTTGCCGCGGGGTACGCAGGCACGCGGCCGGGCGTCGGGCGAAACCCGACCACGTTGCAGAAGTTGCCGGGATTGCGCAGGCTGGCGGCGAGGTCCGAACCGTCGGCGAAGGGCAGCATGCCGCAGGCGACCGCCGCCGCCGCGCCGCCGGAGGAGCCGCCCGCGGTCTTGGTCGGATCGTAGGGGTTCAGCGTGGCGCCGAAGACGAGGTTGAAGGTCTGGCTGCCGGCGCCGAACTCCGGCGTGTTGGTCTTGCCGAGCGTGATCGCGCCGGCGGCGTTCAGGCGCTCGACGATCAGCGCATCCTCGGCCGGGACCTGATCCTTGTAGACCAGCGAGCCCATCGTGGTGCGGATGCCGCGCGTCGGCACCAGGTCCTTGAAGGCGATCGGCAGCCCGGCGAGGGGCTTGTCCTTGTTGGATCTGAAGTTCCGGTCGAACTTCTTCGCCGCCGCGAGCGCCGCCTCCGGCAGGAACGTGACGATGGCGTTGACCTTGGGATTGACGCGCTCGATCTGCGCGATGAACGCCCGCATCACCTCGGTGGCCGAGAGCTTGCGCGCGCGGATCAGTTGCGCCAGCTTTCGCGCCGGCGTGAAGCAGAGTTCGCTCATAGCAGCACGATGTCGTATTGCTCCTGGGTATAGCCGCTCTCGACCTGGACCGAGATCGGCTTCTGGATGAAGTCCTGCAGCATCGCCAAGGCGCCCGACTCCTCCTCCTGGAACAGCTCGTAGACCGGCGGCGAGGCGAGCACGCGGTACTCCCTGGCCTGGAAGGCGCGCGCCTCGCGCAGGATCTCGCGCAGCACTTCGTAGCACACGGTGCGCGCGGTTTTCACCGCGCCGCGGCCGCCGCAGGCCGCACAGGGCTCGCACAGCACGTGCGCGAGCGACTCGCGCGTGCGCTTGCGCGTCATCTCCACGAGGCCGAGCGCGGTGAAGCCGCTCACGGTCATACGCGTGCGGTCGCGCGCGAGCGCGCGCTTGAGCTCCTCGAGCACCGCGGCGCGGTGCTCGGCGTTGTCCATGTCGATGAAGTCCACGACGATGATGCCGCCGAGGTTGCGCAGCCGCAGCTGGCGCGCGATCGCCTGCGCGGCCTCGAGGTTGGTCTTGAACACCGTGTCGTCGAAGTTGCGCTGGCCTACGAAGCCGCCCGTGTTGACGTCGATGGTGGTCATCGCCTCGGTCTGGTCGATCACCAGCGTGCCGCCGGACTTCAGGTCGACGCGGCGCGCGAGCGCCTTCTCGATCTCCTGCTCGACGTTGTGCAGGTCGAACAGCGGCCGCTCGCCCGTGTAGTGCTCGAGCCGGCCGCGCAGCGCCGGCATGTAGGCCTGGGCGAACGCGTCCAGCTTCTGGAAGGTCTCGCGCGAGTCGACGCGTACGATCCCGGTCGCTTCGGTCACCATGTCGCGCAGCACGCGCTCGGCGAGCGACAGGTCCTGGTAAAGCAGGCGCGGCGGCTGAGCACCGAGGGCGTGCTGCTGCAGGTCGCGCCACAGGCGGCGCAGGTAAGCGATGTCGGCGCGCAGCTCGTCATCGCCGGCGCCCTCGGCGAGCGTGCGCAGGATGAAGCCGCCCTTCTCGTCGGGCGGCATCAGGTCCTTGAGCTTGCCGCGCAGCGCCGCGCGGCCGGCCTCGTCCTCGATGCGCTGCGAGATGCCGATATGCGGGTCCTGCGGCAGGTAGACCAGCAGCCGTCCGGCGACCGAGAGCTGCGTCGAGAGGCGCGCGCCCTTCGAGCCGATCGGGTCCTTGAGTACCTGCACCATGACCGGCTGGCCCTCGGCGAGGATTTTCTCGATCGGCTTGGCGGTCGCGCCCTCGCCGTTGGCCTTCTTGTGCTCCCAGATGTCGGCCACGTGCAGGAAGGCGGCGCGCTCCAGTCCGATCTCGACGAACGCAGACTGCATGCCTGGCAGCACGCGCGCCACCTTGCCCATGTAGATGTTGCCCACGAGGCCTCGGCTCACGGCGCGCTCGATGAGCAGCTCCTGCACCTGCCCGGCGGCGAGCACCGCGACGCGCGTTTCCTGCGGGGTGACGTTGACGAGGATTTCTTCGCTCACGGCGGTCAGCGCGGGGTTCTGCGCTCCCTCGAGGCGCTCATGCGCTCCAGCAGCTGCGCGGTCTCGTACAGCGGCAGGCCCATCACGCCGGAGAAGCTGCCGCGCAGCTCGACCACGAACTGCGCGGCGCGGCCCTGGATCGCATAGGCGCCGGCCTTGTCGTCGCACTCGCCGGTGGCGACGTACTGGCGGATCTCTTCGGCGGAGAGCGGCTTGAACTCGACGTCCGAGGAGGACAGCACGCACTCGCACTGCGCCTCCTGTTTGACCGCGACCGCGGTGAGCACCTGGTGGCGCGTGCCCGAAAGCGTGGTGAGCATCCCGGCCGCGTCGCGCCGGTCGGCTGGCTTGCCCACGATGTGCCCGTCCAGCGCCACCGTGGTGTCGGCGGCGAGCACCACGGCGCGCGGCAGGTTGCGCTGTTCGAGTCGCTTCCAGCCCGCGAGCGCCTTGGCGCGCGCCACGCGCTCCACGTAGGCCGCGGGCGACTCGCCTTCGAGCGGCGATTCGTCGAGTTCCGGATCGGTCTCGGGCTTGTCGCGGAACAGCAGCAGGTGAAAGCGCACGCCGATCTGCGCCAGCAGCTCGCGCCGGCGCGGGCTGCGCGAAGCGAGGTAGATGCTGCGGTCGCTCTGGCTGATCACGGGACCGCGAAGTGTAAATCTAATCGCGGTGGTAGGGATGTCCCGTGAGGAGCGTGGCCGCGCGGTAGATCTGCTCGCACAGCACGACCTGCGCGAGCGCGTGCGGCAGCGTCAGAGCGGACAAACGCAGAAGCACGGCCGCGCGCTTCTTTATCGCGGGGTCCAGCCCGTCGGCGCCGCCGATCACGAACGCGGTGGGCTCGGCGAGCAGCGCCGCGAACTGCGCGGTCGTGAGATCGCGGCCGCGCTCATCCAGGGCGACCAGTCGCGCATTGCCCGGGATTCGCTCGGCAAGCTTCTTCTGCTGGGAAGGCTTTAGGATCTCCAAGGCAACGTCGAATCCCCTGGGCATGCGCCGCAGGTATCCGTCGCGCGCCGCCTGGGCCCAGGCGGGTAGCTTATTTGCGACGGCGAGGACGTGCAGCCTTGGCACGGGCGAGACGCCTGGCGGCGGGCTTGCGGCGCGCGGGCTTTCGGCGCGCAGGCCTGGCCGGCGGTTTGAGCGCGACTTCCTTGCCGCCCCATAGCTCTTCCAGGTTGTAATGGCTGCGCACCGCCGGGTGCATCACGTGCACCACGATGTCGCCCAGGTCGACGAGCACCCATTCGCCGTTGCGGCGGCCCTCGACGCCGGCGATGCGCGCGCCGAGCTCCTTCATCCTCTCCTGCACGCGCGCCGCGAGCGCGTTCACCTGGCGATTCGAGTCGCCGCTCGCGATCACCACGCGCTCGAAATAGGCGGTCTGGCGCGCCACGTTGAAGACCACGATGTCGCGCGCTTTCACGTCCTCGAGCGCTTGCACCACGGCGAGCTGCTTCTTGCGGATGTCCATTACCGGTAGAGACCTTTCTCGCGGATGTAGGCGGCGACCGCCGGCGGCACCAGCGCCGAGACGTCCTCGCCGCGCGCCACGCGCGCACGGATGTCGCTCGCCGAAATGGCGCTAGGCGCCATCGGAATGGTCGTCACTTGCGCGTCGACACGGGAGCCGGGGCGCGCGACCACGGCCACTTCGCAAAGCTTCTCGAGTTCGGGCCAGCGGTGCCAGCCCGAGCGCTTCTCGTACTGATCGGAACCCATGATGAGCACGAACCGTCCCTCCGGGTTCTCAGCCTTCAGCGCGCAAAGGCTGTCGTAGGTGAAGCCGGACGCACTGGGCTGCAGCTCGCGCCCGTCGATCGCGTGGCGCGGCGAGGCGCTCATTTCATCCCGCAACGCGAGCTCGAGCATCGCCACGCGGTGCGTGCCCGAGGCGACCGGCGGCTTGCGGTACGCCGGCGTGCCGGTCGGAATCCAGAGCAGCTTCTGGAGCGCCAGCCGATCGATCGCCAGCCGGGCGATGGCGAGGTGCGCGTTGTGAACCGGGTCGAACGTGCCGCCGAGAATGCCGATACGAGGAATCAACGCGGTGCCGCTACTGACGCAGTTCGCCGTGTCCGAAGACGACGAACTTCTGCGTCGTGAGGCCCTCGAGGCCGACCGGGCCGCGCGCGTGCAGCTTGTCGGTCGAGATGCCGATCTCGGCGCCGAGGCCGTACTCGAAGCCGTCGGCGAAGCGCGTAGAGGCGTTCACCAGCACCGAGGCCGAGTCCACCTCGCGCAGGAAGCGCTGCGCGCGCGCCTTGTCCTCGGTGACGATCGCGTCGGTGTGTTGCGAGCCGTACTTGGCGATGTGCGCGATCGCCTCGTCCAGGTCCTTCACCACGCGAATCGAGACGACCGGCGCCAGCCACTCGGTGTAATAGTCCTTGTCGGTCGCCGGTTTGGCGATTTTGACGAGCTTTCGCGTTGCATCGTCGCCGCGGATCTCAACCGCTTTGCCGCTGAAGATCTTGCCGATCCAGGGCAGTACCTTCGCGGCGATGCCTTCCGCGACCAGCAGCGTCTCCATGGTGTTGCAAGTGCCGTAGCGCTGGGTCTTGGCGTTGTCGGCGATGCGCACCGCCATTTCCGGGTCGGCGCGGTCGTCGACGTAGACGTGGCAGACGCCGTCCAGATGCTTGATCATCGGGATCTTCGATTCGCGCGCGAGCCGCTCGATGAGCTCCTTGCCGCCGCGCGGCACGATGATGTCCACGTATTCGGTCATCGTGACGAGCGCGCCGACCGCCGCGCGGTCCGTGGTCGCGACCAGCTGCACCGCGGCTTCCGGCAGGCCCGCGGCCTTGAGGCCCGCGCGCACGCACTCGGCGATCGCTTGGTTGGAGCGCAGCGCCTCCGAGCCGCCGCGCAGGATGCAGGCGTTGCCCGCCTTCACGCACAGCCCCGCGGCATCGGCGGTCACGTTGGGCCGCGACTCGTAGATGATGCCGACGACCCCGAGCGGCACGCGCATGCGGCCGACCTCGATGCCGGTCGGGCGGCGCGCGAGATCGCTGATCCGGCCGACCGGGTCCTCGAGTGCGGCGACGTGCTCCAGGCCTTCGGCCATCTGCTCGACCGATTGCGCGGTCAGCGTCAGCCGGTCGACGAAGGCACCGTCACGGCCGGCCTTCTTCGCCTGCGCCACGTCGGCGCGGTTCGCCTCGAGCAGCCGCACGCTGCGCGCGCGGATTTCGGCGGCCATCTCGCGCAGCGCACGATTCTTCGCGTCGGTGCTCGCGCGCGCGATCTCGCGCGCGGCCGCGCGCGCCGCGCGCCCGAGCTCGAGCATGGAGGCCTTGATGTCAGCGGTTGCGCCGGGCAGCCGCGCGTGTTTCGATGTCATGCAGCAATTCTAACCCCAGCGTCGCGAGCTCATCCCAGGGTTCCCCCGCGCCGACGCCTTTCGATGCGCGCTCGATGCGCGCGACGTGCAGCGCCGCCGCGCCCAGGCGCTCGGCCGACAGGCGCCGCAGCGCCTTTTCACAGCGCGGCTGCGCGGCGCGCCAGATGCGGTGCGCGGCGAACAGGCTGTCGAGCGGCCGCCCGCCGCCCATCTGCAGGCGGATGCGGTGCAGCGCGACGAGCTCCTCGCCCAGGCGCCAGGCGAGGCCCGCGGCGCTCTCGCCTTCGCCGCGCAGGCCTTCGAGCGCGCGCAGGTAGTGCGCGGCGTCGCCGGCGTAGAGCGCTTCGGCGAGCGTCTCGAAGTCGTAGCGCGCGACGCTGGAGATCGCTTCGGCGATCTGCTCCGGCGAAAGCTCGCCTTCGGGCGCGAGCAGCCCGAGCTTGAGGATCTCCTGCTGCGCGCCGAGCAGGTTGCCCTCGACGCGGTCGGCCATGAGCTCGAGCGACTCGGCGCTCGCGCGCTGCTTCTGGCGCGCGAGGCGCGCCGCCAGCCATTGCGGCAGCTGCGCGCGCGCCACCGGCTGCGCTTCGACGATCACGCCCGCGCGCTCGATGGCGTTGAACCAGCCGGACTTCCACCAGCCCGAGCCCTCGGGCCTGGGCATGGTGACGAGCAGCGCGATGTCCGGGCCCGGATTGGCGCAGTACGACTCGAGCGCCGCGGCCGCCGCGGCCGAGGGCCGCCCGGAGGCGAGGCGCAGCTCGACGATCTTGCGCTCGCCGAACAGGGACTGGCTCGCCGCCGACTGCGCGAACTGGCTCCAGTCGAAGGCGCGCTCGACGAAATGCACCTCGCGCTCGGTGTGGCCGCGCTTGCGCGCCGCGGCGCGCACCGCGTCGGCGGCCTCCAGCGCGAGCAGCGGCTCGTCGCCGTGGATCAGCCAGACCGGCGCGAAGTTCCGGGAAAGATGGGCTTCGACCTGCTCGGCGCGCAGCCGCACGGCCGGCTACTGCGCCGCGGGCTTGGGCCGCTGCGCCGCGGCGAGGCGGCGCATGATCAGCTGCACCATGTCGTACTGCATGTCGCGGTACAGCAGCTGCTCCTCGGCCTGCTTGGAGAGCACGTCGGTGTCGGCGTAGGTGATGTCGCGCGTGAGCGTCACTGAGCTGGTGGGCACGAACTCGCCACCCTTGCCGTCGTGCACGCGGAACGAAACCAGGTAGCGCAGCTGGTATTCGCGCACGCGCCCGGTCGCCGCGAGCGACAGGATCAGCCGGTCGCGCAGCTCCTGCGAGAACTCCAGCACCGCGTCGGCCTTCTTCAGGTCGTCGACCACCGCGGTGCGCGTGCCCGCCTCGATGTTGCGCTTGAGATCGAGCGCGATGCCGGGCGTGCTCACGGGCGGCATGTAGAGCTTCTCGAACGGCAGGTCGGCGGTGCCGCGCAACTGAAAGCCGCAGCCGGCGAGGACCAGGACGAGCGCAAGGGTCGCGGCGAAGCGCATCAGACGACGATATTGATCAGTTTGCCGGGCACGACGATGGTCTTCCGGATCGCTTGATCGCCAATGTACTTCTTTATGAGCGGGCTGGCACGCACCAGCTGTTCCAGGCCGTTCTGGTCGAGACCCTTTTCCGCCTTGAGGCTGCCCTTCTTCTTGCCGTTGATCTGGATGACGTATTCGATCTCGTCCTGCTCCAGCGCCCTGGGGTCAGGATCGGGCCAGGGCGCCATCATGATGTCCTCGCCGAACTTCAGCTCGCTCCAAAGGGCGTGGCATATGTGCGGCGTGATGGGGGACAGGAGCCTGAGCAGGATGGAGAGTCCCTCTTCGGTCGCCTGGTTCCTGCCTCCTGAAAACCGCTCCAGGGCATTCAGGATCTTCATCGCGGCGGAGGCTACGGTGTTGAACTGATGCTTGGCGAGATCGTAGTTGGCCTGCTTCAGCACCGAGTGGATCTCGAAGCGCGTGGCCTTCGCCAGCTCCGGGACCATGGACGGGCCGGGCTCGTCGAACTTCGCGCAATAGCTCCAGAGCCGCTTCAGGAACCGGTACGAGCCCTCCACGCCCTCGTCGGACCACTCCAGCGTGCTGGTGGGCGGCGAGGCGAAGATGATGAAGAAGCGCGCGGTGTCGGCGCCGTACTTGTCGATGATCGCTTGCGGATCGACGCCGTTGTTCTTCGACTTGGACATCGTGCCGATGCCGTCGTACTCGACCGGCGCGCCGTCGTGGGTTCTTTTCGCCGAAATGATCTTGCCCTTTGAATCTCTTTCAACGGCAACATCCGCGGGATTCACCCACTCGCGCCGGCCGCCGGCGTCCGTGTAGTAGGACTCGGCGAGCACCATGCCCTGCGTGAGCAGGTTGGTGAAGGGCTCGCGCATGTCCTTCGGCAAGAGGCCCTCGTCGCACATCGCGCGCTGGAAGAAGCGCGAATACAGCAGGTGCAGGATCGCGTGCTCGATGCCGCCGATGTACTGGTCGACGGCCATCCAGTAGCTCGCGCGCTCGTCCACCATGGCGCGGTCCTGGCCGGGGCAGGCGAAGCGCGCGAAATACCAGGACGAATCGACGAAGGTGTCCATGGTGTCGGTCTCGCGCCGGGCCGGCTTGCCGCAGGACGGGCAGGCGGTGTTGACGAATTCGGCCAGCTTGTTGAGCGGGTTGCCGGTGCCGTCGGGCACCAGGTGCTCGGGCAGGCGCACCGGCAGCTGCTCGTCGGGCACCGGCACGTCGCCGCAGGCCGGGCAGTGCACGATCGGCACCGGGCAGCCCCAGTAGCGCTGGCGCGAGATGCCCCAGTCGCGCAGCCGCCACTGCACCTGCTTCTCGCCGAGCTTCTTCGCCTGCAGGTCCGCGGCGATGGCGTCGATCGACGCTTGGAAGTCGAGGCCGTCGTACTTGCCGGAGTTGATGCACTTGCCGTGGTCGATGTACCCCTCGCGCCATTCGGTGGAGGAGAAGTCCTTCACGTCGATCACCTGAACGATCTTCAGCCCGTACTTCAGCGCGAACGCGAAGTCGCGCTCGTCGTGCGCCGGCACGCCCATGACCGCGCCCTCGCCGTAGCCCATCAGCACGTAGTTGCCGACCCACACCGGCAGCGCTTCGCCGGTGATCGGGTGCGTGCAGAACACGCCGGTGGGCATGCCCTTCTTCTCGATCTTGGCGAGGTCGGCTTCCTGCACGCCGCCGCGCTTGCATTCGTCGACGAATTTCCCGATCTCCGGATTCTTCGCCGCGGCCCAGGCCGCGATCGGGTGCTCGGCGGCGACGGCACAGAAGGTGGTGCCCATCAGGGTATCCGCGCGGGTCGTGAACACCCACAGAATTCTCTTTTGATCTTCCAATGCGTATTCAAAACCAATCTTCACGCCCTCCGAGCGGCCGATCCAGTTCTTCTGCATCAGCTTGACCTGCTCGGGCCAGCCGGACAGATCCTGGAGCGCGCCGAGCAGCTCTTCGGCGTAGTGCGTGATCTTGAAGAAGTACATCGGGATCTCGCGCTTTTCCACCGGCGCCCCGGTGCGCCAGCCGCGGCCGTCGATTACCTGCTCGTTGGCGAGCACGGTCTGGTCCACCGGGTCCCAGTTGACGACGCCGGTCTTCTTGTAGGCGAGGCCCTTCCTGAACAGGCGCGTGAACAGCCACTGGTTCCAGCGGTAGTACTCGGGGTCGCAGGTCGCGAGCTCGCGCTCCCAGTCGAGCGCGAAACCCAGGCCCTGCAGCTGCCTCTTCATGTAGGCGATGTTGTCGCGCGTCCACTTCGCCGGCGGCACCTCGTTGGCGATCGCCGCGTTCTCGGCGGGCAGGCCGAACGCGTCCCAACCCATGGGCTGCAGCACGTTCAGGCCGCGCATGCGATGGTGGCGCGTGAGCACGTCGCCGATGGTGTAGTTGCGCACGTGCCCCATGTGCAGCTTGCCCGAGGGGTACGGGAACATCGACAGGCAGTAGAATTTCCCGCGTGCCGGGTCCTCGGTGACGCTGAACGAGCGCCGCGAGGCCCAGAACTGCTGGGCGTCGGCCTCGATGCTGCGGGGATCGTAGCGGTACTGCATGGCGAGGCGCGCATTATAGATTGAGGGGAGGGCCTCATATGCGAAGCGCACGGGTCTTGCTGGCTGTATTTCTCGTCGCGGCGGGCGCTGCCCACGCGCAAGGCTGGCCGGCGAAGCCGGTGCGCGTGGTGGTGGCGTTCGCGCCCGGTGGCTCGACCGACATCGCGGTGCGCGCGCTGGCCGAGCGCATGTCGCCGGCGCTGGGCCAGCCGGTGGTGGTCGAGAATCGCACCGGCGCGGGCGGCAACGTCGCCGCCGAACACGTTCTGAAGCAGCCGGCCGACGGCCACACCGTGCTCGCGACCGCCGACTCGCTCGCCTCCAACCCGCACCTTTACAAGCTGAGCTTCGACCCGCGCAAGGATTTCGTGCCGGTGATGCAGCTCACGCGCCAGCCGGTGGTGCTCGGCGCGCACCCGTCGCTCGGCGCCGGCACGCTCGTCGAGCTGATCGCGCTCGCCAAGGCGAAGCCCGGCCTCGCCTACGCGACCTCCGGCTCGGGCTCGATTCAGCACATGGCGGGCGAGTGGTTCGCCAAGCTCGCCGGCGTGCAGCTCACGCACGTGCCCTACAAGGGCGGCGGCCAGGCGATCACCGATCTGCTCGGCGGCCAGGTGCCGCTCGGGTCCCTGGGCAACACGCCTCTGCTGCCGCATTACCGTGCCGGCAAGCTGAAGATCCTCGCGCAGACCACGCGGGCGCGCTCCGCCTCGCTGCCGGATGTCCCGACCTACACCGAAGCCGGGCTGAAGGATCTGGTGCTGGAGCAATGGCTGGGGCTGTTCGTGCTCGCCGGCACGCCGGCCGAGGCCGTGACGCGGCTGAACGCGGAGGCGAACCGCGGCCTCACCGACGCGGCGGTGCGCGAGCGCTACGCGCAGAACGGGCTGGAGCCGGTGGGCGGCAGCGTCGAGCAGTTCGCGCGCCAGTACCGCGACGACTACGAGAAATACGCGCGCCTGATCAAGGATCTCGCGATCAAGCTCGACTGAGTAAGTGAGATAATGCGCGGGCTTTGTCGCTTCATCTCGAACATCTAAACCCCGAGCAACTCGCCGCCGTCACTCTGCCCGACGGGCACGCGCTCGTCTTGGCGGGCGCGGGCAGCGGCAAGACGCGCGTGCTCACCACGCGCATCGCTTGGCTGATCCAGAACGGCCACGTCACGCCGGGCGGCGTGCTCGCGGTCACTTTCACCAACAAGGCGGCGCGCGAGATGCTCACGCGCCTCACGGCGATGCTGCCGGTGAACCCGCGCGGCCTGTGGATCGGCACCTTCCACGGCCTTGCCAACCGCCTCTTGCGCACGCACCATCAGGAAGCCGGGCTGCCGCGCGAGTTCCAGATCCTCGACACGCAGGACCAGCTCTCGGCGGTGAAGCGCCTCGCAAGATCGCTCAACGTGGACGAGGACCGCTTCCCGCCGCGCGACCTGCAGCGCTTCTTCAATTCGCAGAAGGAGGAAGGCCTGCGCGCGCGCGACGTGCCGGCGTCCGACGAGGTCACGCGCCGGCAGGTCGAGCTGTTCGCCGCCTACGACGAACGGTGCCAGCGCGAGGGCGTGGCGGACTTCGCAGAACTGCTGTTGAGAAGTTTCGAGCTGCTGAAAAGAAATGAAATGCTGCGGCAGCACTACCAGGCGCGCTTCCGCCATGTGCTGGTGGACGAGTTCCAGGACACCAACCGGCTGCAGTACCGCTGGCTCAAGCTGTTCGCGGGCCCGCACACGTGCCTGTTCGCGGTCGGCGACGACGACCAGTCGATCTACGGCTTTCGCGGCGCGAACGTCGGCAACCTCGCCGAGTTCGAGAAGGAATACTCGCAGGGCCGCGTGATCCGCCTGGAGCAGAACTACCGCTCGCAGGGCAACATCCTCGACGCGGCCAACGCGCTCATCGCCAACAACGCCAAGCGCCTCGGCAAGAACCTCTGGACCGCGGCCGGGCAGGGCGATCCGCTGCGCGTCTTCGAGGGCGGCAGCGACGTGGACGAAGCCCGCTTCATCGTGGAGGAGGTGGGCGCGTTGCAGCGCGAAGGCGCGCGCCTGGTGGAGATCGCGGTGCTATACCGCTCGAACGCGCAGTCGCGCGTGCTGGAGCACGCGCTGTTCGGCGCGGCGATTCCCTACCGCGTCTACGGCGGCCTGCGCTTCTTCGAGCGCGCCGAGGTGAAGCACGCGCTCGCCTACCTGCGCCTCATCGCCACGCCCTCGGACGACATCTCGTTCCTGCGCGTCGCCAACTTTCCGCCGCGCGGCATCGGCGCGCGCTCGATGGAGCAGTTGCAGGACTTGGGCAAGCAGAGGTCCGTCGCGCTTTTTGATGCCATCGATTCAGGGAGTAAAGCGGCGAGATTCCGCAAGCTCATCGAAGAACTTCAAGCCGAAACGAAAGACCTGCCGCTGCCGGAGATGGTCGAGCACGTGATCCACCGCAGCGGCCTCATCGAGCACTACGAGAACGAGCGCGAGGGCGCCGAGCGCGTGGAGAACCTGGAGGAACTGGTCAACGCGGCGGCCGCCTTCGTGCAGGACGACAGCCCGGCGGCGGACCGCTCGATCGAGTCGGGCGACGAGGTCGACCCGCTCACCGCGTTCCTCACGCATGCCGCGCTCGAGGCGGGCGAGCACCAGGCCGCCGAAGGTCAGGACGCGCTGCAGCTGATGACCGTGCACTCGGCGAAAGGCCTCGAATTCCACGCGGTCTTCATGAGCGGACTCGAGGAGGGCCTGTTCCCGCACGACCAGAGCCTGGTGGAGAAGGACGGCCTCGAGGAAGAGCGCCGCCTCGCCTACGTGGCGATCACGCGCGCGCGCCAGCGGCTGTATCTGACCTTCGCGCAGACGCGCATGCTGCACGGCCAGACGCGCTACAGCCTGCCCTCGCGCTTTCTCGAGGAGATCCCCGAGGGCCTGAAGAAGTGGCTGACGCCGAGATTTCAGCGCCGGCAGCCGGTGGATTTTGGTTTCAAGAAGAAGCCTGAAGATTCATTCGGCAGCTTCAAGGGCAAATCCGATGCGGGCTTCCGCATCGGCCAGAACGTGACCCATCCCAAGTTCGGCGCCGGCGTGATCGTCGATGCCGAAGGCGACGGCGGCGATGCGCGCGTGCAGGTGAACTTCGGCCGCCAGGGCACCAAGTGGCTGGCCGTGGCGGTAGCCAAGCTGCAAGCGGCTTGAGGGGCTGCTGTCTTGTCAACTGCGGGCCGAACTTCCCGTTAATCGTGAGTGACTTGCACAATTGGGTCTTGCGTCGCTCATGTGAACGCACTAATTGTTGCGCTCCTATGTGCAGTTGTACACAATATGTAGTGTCTTCGAGCGCTCCCCTAACTGGGCTAACGCCAGCGACAAACAGAACTGACGATGCGCCACAGTTTTAGAGTCGTTGACCTTTTCTCCGGAGCCGGCGGATTGTCCGAAGGTTTTCGACAGGCCGGCTACCGGGTTGTCGCCGGCTCTGATTGGGATCCAGATGCGTGTGCAACGTACGCATTGAATTTTCCCGAGGCACAGGTTTTTAACGGCGATATTCGGAGTTCCTCCGTCCGCAGACAACTGATCTCCGCTGCTTCGCACGCCGAGATCGTTGTCGGCGGACCGCCGTGTCAGGCCTATTCGCAAGTGCGCAACCACAGCCGGCTGATTGACGATCCTCGGAATTCGCTCTATCGCGAATTCGTTCGAATAGTTGCGAAGCTTGAGCCGCTGGCATTCGTCATGGAAAACGTGCCGGGCCTTGAGCAAATGGGAGCCAAGGAACAGGTGCTTGAGGATTTGGCTATTCGAGGCGCTTACCGTGTCTACGCACAAGTCCTAGACGCGGCAGATTTCGGCGTGCCGCAAACGCGCAGAAGAATCGTGTTCATCGGTTTGCATTCCGCCACGGAATTCGACCCGCCTCGGCTTGCTGGCACTGGAGCAAGTACGGCCTTCTCGCTTGAACGCCGTTTCCGCGAATCAAGACCGCGGTACTCCGTCTCGGCGATTCAGAGCCTGCTCTGCGATGTAAGCCGGCTTCGGGATCCCAGCGACGCGACAATGGTTACGGCTGAACAAGCCATATCGGATCTATCGTGGCTTCGTGCGGGGAATGAGGCAGATGAGATGCCGGTGAAGGATCTTCCCGCTGTGGGCTCGGAATATCAGCGCCGCATGCGGATCGGATCGCACGGGCGCCTTGCAAATGTCAGCGTTCCAAAGATCAATGTGGATACGAGGTTGCGCCTGTCGAAACTGCCGCCGGGCGGCAATGTGCACGATTTGCCAGCGAACATGACGAAGCGGTATCTGTCCGGCGAGCTTTGGGGTCCCAGCAATGGTACTGGTAAGCTCGGCCGGCGCCACTATTACGCCTATCGCCGCCTCCATCCTGGACTGTGGTCGTGGACGTTGAACACTAAGGCGGATTCTGTCTACCACTACAAGGAGCTTCGCGCGCTAAGTGTTCGCGAGTTCGCGCGGCTTCAGAGTTTTCCAGATCGATTCGTATTCACGACCCATTCCGCCCGGGGAGATATGCCGGGGCGCATTTCGGGCGGCGCCGCCCACTCCAGGTATCGGCAGGTCGGGAATGCGGTACCGCCTCTTCTCGCGCGGGCAATCGCTGACTCCTTGTACGATGTACTTACTTCCAAAGTGCGAGCGCGCGAAGCAGCTTGACAAAAGACAGTGAAGCTCCGGTAGTCGAACGAGCGTTTGGCGCCGAGAGCCGTCGCCAGCTGCTTGAGGAGTACTTCTCAACTGCAGCAGCTGTATCGCCACAGAATGCTTGGCAACACGCCTACCGGCTTCTGCTCTGGATTGATAGAACGACCGGCCTCGCACACTGCTACGAGAGCGACAAGTGCCAGCCCGGACGCCCGTGGTATGCACGCTCTCTTGCGTTCCACGATTGGGTTTCAACGGAGCTGAAGAGTCCGCCCGCCGCTTTGGGCGAGCGGATTGACTGGCTGTTTAGCCGCGGATCGGAGCGGTTGGCGAGGTTTCTGGTAAGCCAGCAGGTCGAGAGAGCGAAGCTGGCAGAACAACAACGCGCCCCATACAGAGGGAAAGGCTTCCCTCAACCCGGAGAAGACCCCGGCATGGTTGCGGTAGTTCTTGATGAGCTCGGGCCGTGGTTCACGCGGCAGCCTCCTGAGGACGCTATGCGGAGGCTTACGCAGCGGCTCTATAGACACTTTTCCCAGGAGAATAAGCGTAAGAATCTCGTAGGCGAAGGCTTTGAAGATGTTCTGGCATCACTCATCAGCCAGCTGCCTGGGGCATCGAGGTTGAAGACGGAAGTCCGGCCTCTCTTGCACAGTCTGCCCGGGTTCCGGCCTCCGCCGAAGAGCGAGAAGCCCAGGAAGGTGGATCTTGCAATCGTCGGCCCGAAGAAAAGGCGCGTACTCGTGAGCGCAAAATGGAGTGTCAGGGCGGACCGCGAGGAGCAATTTGGCGTCGACTTTGAGGCCTACGCGCGGTTAGAGGATGCGGGCCGAGATTTCGAATACGTACTGGTGACAAACGAGTTCGATGCAGCTCGATTGGTCGCTGCATGTGAGCGACGTCGGCAGAATGCAAACTTGTTCACCTCGATCGTCCATGTAAATCCGCTTGGACCTCTTGCAGCATATGGAGGCGAAGGCCGCGGTGCGGCGATCAAACTCGAAGGCCACGTAAAAAACGGCCGTTTGATGAGCCTGCAGCGCTGGCTCTCAAAGCTAATCGGTCGCTAGTTCTACGGTCGGAAGGAGGGAGTTCCAGCTCACAATTCCGAATGGCAGATGTCTTTTCTAAGCGAAAGCGCTCGTCGGTTATGGCGGCGATTCGCTCGACGAACACGAACCCCGAGCGAATCGTTCGCCGCGTGCTGCGCTCTCTCCGTGTTCCTTACCAGCAAGACGTCAACAATTTGCCAGGGCGACCCGATATCGTTGTGCCAACGTGCCGAACGATACTCCAGATCAAAGGTTGCTTTTGGCACGGGCATCACTGCTTGAGAGGCAGGGTGCCGAAACAGAACAAGACCTACTGGATGCCTAAGATCGCGGGCAATGTTGCGCGTGATCATCGAAATGAAAGACGCCTGCGGTCGCATGGCTGGAGTGTCAAGACAATTTGGGAATGCCGCATCCGGCGATCATCTGCAATGGAGCTCGCAATATTGGTGAGGCGTCTCGTAGATGCACGACGGCATCGCGTCCATGTACTTTTGCCCAAAGCCAGCCAGTTGATGCGAATCGATAGGGCGCTAGCAAGCCTGCGATCGAGAAGGCGAGGCTAGTGCATCCGTGCTGGCGCGAAGCGCAGGACAAGATAGGCGCCCAGCCCGGCGACCATCGAGCCCAAGAGGATGCCGAGACGGCTCGCCACCGTGAGCTGCGCGGCTTCGCCCTGGAACGCGAGCGCCGCGATGAACAGGCTCATGGTGAAGCCGATGCCGCAGAGCAGCGCCGCGCCGAGCAGGTGCAGCCAGCCCACGCCCTCTGGCAGGCGCCCGAGCCCGAGCCGTATCGCAATCCAGCTCGCGCCAAACACGCCCACGAGCTTGCCCAACACGAGGCCGATGCCGATCCCCGCGGGCGCCTTGTCCATTAGCGCCGCCAGCGTCACGCCCTGCAGCGAGACGCCGGAGTTGGCGAACGCGAACAGCGGCAGGATGCCGAAAGACACGACCGCGTGCAGTTCGCGCTCGAGCTGCCCGAGCGGCGGCTCCTCGAGCGGCACGCGCAGCGGAATGAACATCGCCAGCGCCACGCCGGCGAGCGTCGCGTGCACGCCGGACTTGAGCACCGCGGCCCACATCACCAGGCCGATGAAGAGATACGGCTGGATCGCCACCACGCCGCGCCGGTTGAGCAGCGCGAGCAGCACGGCCGCGGCCGCCGCCACGCCCAGCGCATCCAGCGCGAGGTTGTCGGTGTAGAAGAAGGCGATGACCAGGATCGCGCCGAGGTCGTCGAGGATCGCGAGCGTGAGCACGAACAGCTTGAGCGCGGGCGGCACGCGTCCGCCGAGCAGCGCGAGCACGCCGACCGCGAAAGCGATGTCGGTCGCGGTCGGGATCGCCCAGCCGCGCATGCTGACCGCGTCGCCCCAGTTGAACGCGATGTAGATCAGGCCCGGCACCAGCATGCCGCCGGCGGCGGCGAGCGCGGGCAGCGCGACCTGCGAAGGCTGCGACAGGCGCCCCTCGAGCATCTCGCGCTTGAGCTCGAGGCCCACCAGCAGGAAGAACACCGCCATCAGGCCGTCGTTGATCCAGAGCAGCAGCGGCTTGGCGATGTGGAAAGCGCCGACGCGGATCTCCACCGGCGTATCGAGGAAGCCGGCGTACAGCAGCTCGAGCCTGGAATTGGCGCACAGCATCGCCATCAGCGCGCCGACGAACAGCAGGATGCCGCCCGCGGCCTCGAGGCGCAGGAAATTGCGGACGGTGGAGCCCATCGAGATCACGCCCGAAAGGATAGCAGCCGCGCGAGTCGCTCGACGCGAGCGGTATGCTAGGCTCGCCGGCGTGAAGCACGACTACCTCGAACGCATTCTCAAGGCGCGCGTCTACGACGTGGCGATGGAGTCGCCGCTCGAGCTCGCGCCGGCGCTGTCGCGGCGCCTCGGCAACCGCCTGCTGCTCAAGCGCGAGGACCTGCAGCCGGTGTTCTCGTTCAAGCTGCGTGGCGCCTACAACAAGATGGCGCGTCTGGCGCCCGCGAAACTGAAGCGCGGCGTGATCACCGCGAGCGCGGGCAACCACGCGCAGGGCGTGGCGCTCGCGGCGCAGAAGCTCGGCTGCCGCGCGGTGATCGTGATGCCGGTGACCACGCCGAAGATCAAGGTGGACGCGGTGCTCGCGCGCGGCGCCGAGGCCGTGCTGCGCGGCGACAGCTATTCGGACGCCTACCGGCACGCGCTGCGCTTGAAGCGCCGCCTCGGGCTCACGTTCGTGCACCCATACGACGATCCCGACGTGATCGCCGGCCAGGGCACGATCGGCATGGAGATCCTGCGCCAGCAGGCGCGGCCGATCCACGCGGTGTTCGTGCCGGTGGGCGGCGGCGGCCTGATCGGCGGCATCGCCGCGTACATCAAGCGCGTGCGCCCCGCGGTGCGCATCATCGGCGTGGAGCCGACCGATGCGGACGCGATGGCGCGCTCGCTCAAGAGCGGGCGGCGCGTGGTGCTCGACCACGTGGGCCTGTTCGCCGACGGCGTCGCCGTGAAGCAGGTGGGCAAGGAGACGCTGCGCCTCGCGCGCGCGCTGGTGGACGAGATGGTGCTCGTCGACACCGACGAGATCTGCGCGGCGATCAAGGACGTGTTCGAGGACACGCGCGTGGTGCTCGAGCCCGCGGGCGCGCTCGCCATCGCGGGCGCCAAGGCCTGGGTCGAGAAGCGCGGCGCCAGGGGCAAGACCCTCGTTGCGGTCGCCTCGGGCGCGAACACCAACTTCGACCGCCTGCGCTTCGTCGCCGAGCAGGCCGAGCTCGGCGAGCACCGCGAAGCGGTGCTCGCGGTGACGATCCCGGAACGGCGCGGCAGCTTCCGGCGCTTCTGCGAGACGCTCGCCGGGCGCAGCATCACCGAGTTCAACTACCGCATGTCGGGCCCGGACGCGGCGCACATCTTCGTCGGCGTGGGCGTGCAGGGCCGCGAGGAGACCGCGCGCATCAAGCGGCGCCTGGAGCGCGCCGGCTGCCGCACGCTCGATCTCTCGGACAACGAGATCGCCAAGGCGCACGTGCGCCACATGGTGGGCGGCCACTCGGGCCTGGCGAAGAATGAATTGCTCTACCGCTTCGAGTTCCCGGAGCGCCAGGGCGCGCTCATGAAGTTCCTGCGCAGCATGAACCCGTCCTGGAACATCAGCCTGTTCCACTACCGCAACCATGGCGCCGACTACGGCCGCGTGCTCGTCGGCATGCAGGTGCCCAAGCGCGAAATGAGCGAGTTCCGCCGCTTCCTCGGGCGCCTGGGCTACCCGTACGCCGACGAGACGCGCAACCCGGCCTACCGCCTGTTTCTCGGCTAGCGCATGGCCCGCGGCCCGGCCGAACTGCCGAAAAGATTCGCCGATTACGTCGCCGCGGTGGGCTTTCGCGAGAGCCCCGTGCAGCGCCGGCTGCGCGAAGTCACGCGCAAGCTGCCGCGCGGCAGCATGCAAATCGGCCCCGACCAGGCGGCGTTCATGCAGGTGCTCGTGCGCGCGATCGGCGCGAAGCGCTGCCTCGAGATCGGCACCTTCACCGGCTACTCGGCGCTCGCCGTGGCGCTCGCGCTGCCGCCGGGCGGCCGCATCGTCTGCTGCGACATGAGCGAGGAATGGACCGCCATCGCAAGGAAGTACTGGCGCATGGCGGGCGTCTCACGAAAGATCCAGCTCAAGCTCGCGTCCGCGCTCGAAACCCTCAGGACGTTGAAAGGCCGCTTCGACTTCGCGTTCATCGACGCGGACAAGGAGAACCTGCAGGCCTACTTCGAGCGCTGCCTGAAGCTCGTGCGCCGCGGCGGCCTGGTCGCCATCGACAACACGCTCTGGCACGGCACGGTCGTCGATGCGCGCGACCGCAGCGTCGATGCGCTCGCGGTGCGCGCCTTCAACCGCCGCCTGCGCCGCGACCGCCGCGTCGAGATCGCACTGGTGGCGATCGGCGACGGGCTGACGCTCGCCTGGAAGCGCTAGCCGGGCCTAGCGCTCGCCGAAGTATCCCGGCGCGATTTCGTTCGCATAGCACACGGGCGAGGCGAGTGCGCTCGGCTCCCCGGCGGGAGGTTCGCCGAGGAACACGAGCTTGCCGCCGTCGTGGCGGTATACGCCTCGCTCGGTGACCACCCAGTCCACCGGGATATCCCAGCCCTGGGGGTGGATCGTCTCCAGCTTTGCCATCTCGTAGGTCACGCCGACCACGGCAGGCTTCTTGGAGAGACTGGCGAGGGTCCGGTCGAAAAAACCGGCGCCATAGCCCAGGCGATAGCCGGCCGCATCCCAGCCGTTCATCGGCAGCAGAACGGCGTTCGGCGCAACCTCGGGCGAGTCCACGGGGTAGGCGATGTCGAGCGGGCCTTTGGCGAGCTTCACGCCCGGATGCCATTCGCGGAAGACGAGCGGCTGGCGCGGCGCTACGACCACCGGCAACGCCGTCAACGCACCGCGCTCCCGCAGCGTTCTTGCGAGGTGCCGCGCGTCGTACTCCCCCCGGATCGGCCAGCAGAACGCGAGCTGCGCGCCGGCGAGGCCCGGGAACGCGCGTTGCAGATGCGCGTCCATGCGCAGGCGGAAACGCTCCAGCGTCGCCGCATCGAGCGCCATGCGCTCGGCGATGAGCCGCTCGCGCTCGCACTTTCGCCAGGCCTTGAGTTGATCCAGATTCATGCGCGTTCGACCGCGGAGTGCTAAGCTTAGTTCATGATTTTTAGGGCTTTCCTCACCGCCTGGTCCACTATAGCAGCCCTCGCCTGCTGCGCAGGGGCGGGCGTTGCAGCGCCCAAGGCCGCTTCGGTCGACGAGAGTTTCAACAAGGCCTACGACGCGTTCCGCGCGGGCGACGCGCTCAAGCTGCAGAAATTCTCCAACTTGCCGGCGGGTCACGTGCTCGCGCCCTATCCGGAATACTGGCGCCTCAAGCTGCGGCTGGAGGACGTCGCCGACAGCGACGTGCTCGCCTTCCTCGAGCGCGAGGCCGGCACCTATCTCGCCGACCGTCTGCGCGCCGACTGGCTGAAGCTGCTCGGCAAGCGCGCCGACTGGCCGAGCTTCGACCGCGAGCTCTCGCCGCTGGTGCAGGACGACCTGGAGATCCGCTGCTACGCGTGGCTGTCGCGCCTCGCGCGCGGCGACGAGAGCGCGCACGCCGAGGCGCGCGCGATCTGGCAGGAGCCGCGCGAGCTGCCCGAGAGCTGCCACGAACTCGCCAACCGCCTGAGCGAAGCGGGCCAGTTCAGCGTGGATGACATCTGGCGCCGCGTGCGGCTGCTCGTCGAGAACAGCCAAGTCTCCGCGGCGCGGCGCGCGCTCGCGCACCTGCCGGCTGCCGAGAAGCACGACGAGGCGCTGTTCAACCAGGCGGCGACCGCGCCGAGGAAGCTGCTCGCCAGCCCGCCGAAATCGCTCGAGCGGCGCGCTGCGCGCGAAACGGTGGTGCTGGCCGTCGTGCGCCTGGGCCGCAACGAACCGGAGGCGGCCGCGGAGGTGCTGCAGGGCAAGCTCGGCGCGCGGCTGCCCGAGCGGGACGTGAGGTATCTCTGGGGCCGCCTCGCCTACGAGGGCGCGCGCCGGCTGATGCGCGAAGCGAACCAATGGTACGCCAACGCGGAAGGCGCCGCGCTCTCCGACGAGCAGCTCGCATGGAGGGCGCGCATCGCGCTGCGCGCGGGCGACTGGCAGGCGGTGCGCGACGCGATCGACCGCATGTCGGCGAGCGCGCGCCAGGATCCGGCCTGGACCTACTGGTACGGGCGCGCTCTCGGCGCGCAAGGCGTGGCCGACGGCGCGCGCGCCTACTATCTGCGCATTTCCGGCCTGCCGAATTTCTACGGCCTGCTCGCCGCCGAAGAGCTCGGCGGCATGGCGGGCGTGCCCGAGCCCTATCACGTGCCGACCGAGGCCGAAGTCGAGGTGGCGCGGCTGAACCCGGGCCTCGCGCGCGCGCTCGAGCTCTACCGGCTGGAACTGCGCACGGAAGCGACCCGCGAATGGGTGTTCAGCATCCGCCTGATGGAGGACTCGCAGTTGCTCGCGGCTGCCGAGCTCGCGCGCCGCGCCTCGGTCTTCGACCGTGCCATCAACACCGCCGACCGCACCGCGCATCGGCACAACTACAAGGTGCGGTTCCTTGCGCCCTACAAGGAGGTGTTCGACGAGCATGCGCGCGCCTACGGCCTGGAGGAAGCCTGGGTGCTCGGGCTCGTGCGCCAGGAAAGCCGCTTCATCGTAGACGCCAAATCCTCGGCCGGCGCGCGCGGGCTCATGCAGCTCATGCCCGCGACCGCGCGCTGGGTCGCCAAGAGAAACGGCCTGCGCGACTTCAGCCTGACACGCGTCTCCGAGGTGCCGGTCAACGTGGCGCTCGGCACGAGCTACCTGAAGCTCGTGCTGGACGACCTCGGTCATCCGGTACTCGCCTCGGCCGCCTACAACGCGGGACCCGGGCGCGCGCGGCGCTGGCGCGATTCGCGGCCGCTCGAGGGCGCGATCTACGCCGAAACCATCCCGTTCAACGAGACGCGCGACTACGTGAAGAAGGTGATGGCGAACACCATGTACTACGCGCAGCTGATCGGCGGTAAGCTCGTGCCGCTTAAGGACCGCCTCGGCCTGATCCCGGCGAAAGCCACGGGCGAGCGGGTCAACGAAGAGCTGCCCTGAGACCGAAGCGCCAGGCTTGAAGCACGAAAACATTCTCGTCGTCGGCGGTTCCGGCTTCGTCGGCCGGCACCTGGTCGCGGCGCTCGCGGCGCGCGGCGCGAGCGTCGTGGTGCCGACGCGCCGGCGCGAGCGCGCCAAGCACCTGATCCTGCTGCCCACGGTGGACGTGGTCGAGGCCGACGCGCGCGACGCGAAAGCGCTGGCCGGACTCGCCGCGGGGTGCGCTGCGGTGGTGAACCTCGTGGGGATATTGCACGGCCCGGGTTTCAAGCGCGCGCATGTCGAGCTCGCGCAGGCCGTGGTCAACGCCTGTCGCATGGCCGGTGTCAAGCGCCTGCTGCACATGAGCGCGCTCGGCGCCGATCCGGCGGCGCCCTCGGAGTACCTGCGCTCCAAGGGCCTCGGCGAGCGGGCGGTGCTCGCGGCCGACGACCTGGAGGCGACCGTGTTCCGGCCCTCGGTGATCTTCGGGCCCGAGGACCGCTTCCTCAACCTGTTCGCGCAGCTCGCGGCGCTCTCGCCGGTGCTCGCGCTGGCCTCGCCCGAGGCGCGCTTCCAGCCGGTCTACGTCGGCGACGTGGTGCAGGCGATGCTCGCCGCGCTCGACAGCCGCGCGCATTCGTCCGGCTCGGGGGGCAAGCGCTACGACCTGTGCGGACCGACCGAGTGCACGCTGCGCGAGCTGATGGAGTTCGTCTGCGCGGTGACCGGACGCCGGCGCCTGATCGTCGGGCTGCCCGACAGCATCGCGTACTTGCAGGCCTGGTTGATGGAATGGCTGCCGGTCAAGCTGCTCACGCGCGACAACCTGCTGTCGATGCGCGTGCCGAGCGTCTGTGACTGCAAGTTCCCGTTCGGCATCCAGCCGGCGGCGCTGCAGGCGACGGCGCCAGCCTGGCTCGCGCCCGAGGCGTCGCGCGAGCGCTTCGACCAGCTGCGCTGGCGCGCGCGCCGCTAGCCGGCGAAGGCCCCCCGGGCTTGAAAACCTACACGGTCGGCGGCTCGGTGCGCGACGAGCTGCTCGGGCTGCCGGTGCAGGACCGCGACTACGTGGTGGTCGGCGCGACGCCCGAGGACATGATCGCCGCGGGCTTCCGCCCGGTCGGCAAGGACTTCCCGGTGTTCCTGCACCCGAAGACGCACGAGGAGTACGCGCTCGCGCGCACCGAGCGCAAGAGCGGGCGCGGCTACAAGGGTTTCACCGTCTACAGCGCGCCCGACGTGACGCTCGAGCAGGACCTCGCGCGCCGCGACCTGACGATCAACGCCATCGCCCGGGACGAGGACGGCACGCTGATCGACCCGTTCGGCGGCGAGCAGGACCTGCGCGAGGGCGTGCTGCGCCACGTGAGCGAGGCCTTCCACGAGGACCCGGTGCGCATCCTGCGCGTGGCGCGCTTCGCCGCGCGCTTCGGCTTTCGCATCGCCGAGGAGACCATGGCGCTCATGAAGCTGATGGTGGACAACGGCGAGGCCGATCACCTGGTGCCCGAGCGCGTCTGGCAGGAGTTCTCGCGTGGCCTCGCCGAGCCACACGCCGAGCGCATGTTCGAGGCGCTCGAACGCTGCGACTTCCGGCCGAAGCTGCTGCCCGAGCTCAGATCCATCCCGCGGAAGTTCGAAGGCCCGCTGCCGGTGCGCTTCGCGCACCTGTGCTGGCACCTCACGGAGCCCGAGATCCAGGGGTTGTGCGAGCGCATCAAGGCGCCGAACGAGGAGCGCGAGCTCGCGCTGCTGGCGTGCCGCTGCCAGGGGCTGCTGAATGCAGGGACGCCCGCCGAGCTGCTCAGGCTCTTCAAGCGCGCGGATGCGTTCCGGCGCACCGAGCGCTTCGGCCTGTTCCTGCAGGCCGCCAGACTCGCGCGGCCGGGCCTGCAGACGGCGACCATCGAGAAGGCGCTGGCTGCCGCCCTGGAGGTGGACGCAGGCGCGATCGCGCGCCGCGCCTCGGCGCCCGCCGCGATCTCGGCGCTGCTCGACCAGGCGCGCGAGGACGCTATTGCCGCCGTACTCTAGAGAGCGGACGTTACCCCTTGTCCTCGTAGTGATGTATATTCATACAGTCTTACGGAGGGGGCTAGTCTGAAAAAGAGCTGCGACAGGTCTACCAATGGGCTCGCAGATTTTCGCTGCGATCTTTCGCAGTCATCCACGTCAACTTTGGCCAGCACTAGCCCCGCAGAGGCGTTAGGCCTTCTTGATTGGGCTTTCTCTAGTAGAGAGGCAACTGGACTCGAGTCGGTACATCCCTATCCGGCAAAGTTTGTCCCCGAGATTCCCAGGGCATTCCTGAGTGAGTTACCCATTGCTCCAGGGACAGTGGTTCTCGATCCATTCTGCGGGAGCGGGACCACGTTGATCGAGGCCCAGCGATGGGGGTCAGCGTCCATAGGAATCGACCTGAATCCAATTGCGTGCCTTATCAGTCGAGTCAAGACATCACAAACCCCTATCGGACTTCAGGCCGCGTCTGTAGAACTAGTCCGCGCGGCTAAGAGCATACGGAACCCGACTAGGCCGGCAATCCCCAACGTGGATCACTGGTTTCGCGCCGAAATTCAAGATGCGATTGCGAAGATTCGGGATGTCCTTACGCAGATTGGCAATTTCGCGGTTAGAGAAGCTTTGATGCTTGCGCTTTCCAGCATTTTGGTTCGTGTGTCAAACCAGGAAAGTGATACGCGCTACGCGGCTGTCAAGAAGTCAGTCACGGCGGATGACGTGTATATCTATTTCTTGTCCGCAGTTTCGAAACTGGACAAGGCATTGAAATCTCGTCAGTACCCCACGGTCACGGCCCGTGTACTGCAGGCTGACATTCTTTCAGTTTCTCCGACAGATATCCGCGAACCAGTCGGAATCGTCGTTACATCGCCTCCGTATCCGAACGCATACGAGTACTGGCTCTATCACAAATATCGAATGTGGTGGCTTGGATTTGACCCGATCGAAGTCAAGAAGCTAGAGATCGGCGCGCGCGCTCACTTCTTTAAGCGCAATCATCATACGGAGCATGACTTCCGCCGTCAGATGTCAAGCACGTTTGCGCTAATTGACCAAGTGCTGGTTCCATCTGGGTACGTTTGTATGGTCGTAGGTCGATCGAAAATTCATGGTCGGATCATTGACAATGCGGAGATCGTTGCAGACTGCGCCGAGAGTCTTCGGATGAGAAGTATCTTCCGTTCGGAGCGCTCGATTGCTGAGCACCGCAAGTCGTTTAACCTTTCTCATGCCAACATAAAGACAGAGTCTGTTCTCGTATTTCAGAAGAAGGGCTAGCTTCTATGGAACTTCGTTGGCATGGGTATAGGTACTTTCCCTATGAACGCGCGCTTGCTCTTAGAGAGGTGAAGTCGTTACTTAGGCCAACGCGAATTGTCGCTGGAGACAACTCTATTAGAATCGCCGGCCGAATTCTTCCTGAGGCAGTTCGCAAGTTGGTTTACTTTGCGGAGGCTCAAGCCAATGAACGATCCTTCGTGACGCTTCAGGGGCAGCTCGAGCGAGTCAACGGAAATGGGCCAAATAGGCAATCGACTCGCTATTCGGTGCACGGGCTTCACGAATATAAAGGCAAGTTCAATCCGCAAACTGCGCGCGCAATACTAAATATTCTGGGTGTAAAGCAAAGCAATCGAATACTCGATCCATTTTGCGGAAGTGGCACAACGTTGGTCGAGTGCGCTCACCTTGGATTCAACGCCGTTGGCGCCGATGTAAATCCGATGGCTATTTATATCGCGAACGCAAAACTTAAGGCGTTGAAATCGCGAGCATCGTCAGTTCGCATGGCCCTGGAAAGGGTCTTGGCGAGAGTGGAAACAATTCGAGATACCACGCTGCTCAAAAGAAAGAGGGATGCGCGGGCCGATTACTTGCGCAAATGGTTTGACAGCGAAGTACTGCGCGATATCGAGCGATTGCGATCGGCTATCTGCGCGCGAGGTGCGGAGCATTCCGAAATCTTGCTTTGCGTCGCAAGCAATCTGTTGCGCGAATACTCTCTGCAGGATCCGAACGATTTGCGTATACGCCGTCGCCAATCGCCGCTCCCTTCTACGCCGTTTTACGAGGCGTTCGAGAGGGCATCACAGATATTCATTGAAAGATTGGCGGATGCTCAATCTGTGCTCGGAATCGCTAGTAGGACGGCTACCGTGGCTAGACTGATCGACGCAAGAGTTCTAACGCGTGCTGTAAGCGGAGCAGATGGTCCGTTCGATTGTGCTATTACTAGCCCGCCCTATGCAACGGCACTGCCGTACATTGATACACAGCGTTTGAGCTTGGTCTGGCTTGGCCTAGTTCCGCCAGCGAGAATTCTTACACTGGAAGCGTCGCTTGTTGGAAGCCGAGAAGCTAGAGGAGCTGAAAGGAGCCGCTTAAAGGAATCGATGCTTGGCAACGCGCACAAACTGCCCAAAGAGCAAGCCGTCTATTGCTTGACTCTAAGCAATGCCTTGGGAGCTGGCGATGGCTTCAGGCGTCAAGCAGTTCCGGGACTTCTTTATCGATACTTTGTCGACATGAAGCGTTCTTTCGGAGCGATTCGTAAATGCATGAGAAAAGACGCCCCGTATGCCTTGATCGTAGGTGGAAACCATACTGTTTTGGGCGGAAGACGTTTCGATATAGGAACGGCATCTCATCTTATATCCTTGGCGAGATCGGAGGGGTGGGTGCATCAGGAGACGATTGCCCTGCAGACCTATCAACGCTACGGCTATCACATGGGAAACGCTATTTCCAGTGAATCCCTCGTCATTCTCAGAGCTCGATGAACGAACTTTCTTTACACCCCAATATTTATGCTACGGGCCACAGCAAGGGATTGGTTTCCGTACTGGAACGAGTCTGGTTGCGCGAGCAAAAACTCGGTCAGGGAACCTTCTACATCATGTCGGGCTTCGCCAATTACAACGGCGGAGTTCGTTTCTATCAGACCTTCAGGCAGCACGTTGAAAAGGGCGGCAAGATAGTAGCGATTTTCAGCGGCAGCACCGGGGCGCGCTTATCTAGCCGGCAGGTGGTCATAGAGATGTTGAAATGCGGCGCCGCAGTTCATGTGATCAATCGTAAGCGTCTCCTCCATGCAAAATGTTATGGATCACATTCGCCAAAGGGAGAGATGCTGGTAGTGACTTCGGGCAATTTCACGGGCCCGGGCATGTCCCAGAACGTCGAGTTGTCTCTTCTTTTGGACCACGCGTCTACAGAGTCGCTGGGATTCTCGTGGAATGGGTTCATTGACAGTGTTCTCGCCCAGAAGTGGGCATTCTATGAACCTAGCTTGGCGAAGCCCGCAGATCCAGGATGGAAGTTGCTCTATGACGAACAGGCTGCGGGGATAGTCCTAGACGATACTGACGAAGTCACCATGATATTGCGGCTTGGGCATGCCGATACAGCGCGGATCAATGCAAAACCCAGAACGACCGCTGGCAAGGGAACGCAGTACTTCTGGCTCAGCAAGGACTGCTACGACTTTTTTCCGCCTCTGACGATTCTGAACACGAGGGGGTACAAAGCAACATATTCCTGCATTGTGGAGATGAATTATTTGGATATCAGCTACGTGGACAAGGATTGCCGCATCACCTTTGAAGCTGAGAACAATCTCGATTTTCGTCTCGGAACCGGCCCGCTTCGATACACCGGAATAGCGAAGGAAGGTGATATAGCCGCCATATCCAGAACTGGTGACTCGAGCTACCAGATGAGGATCTATCGACAGAGGACGGCTAATTACGGCAAGCTGATTCCGTATGCTGTTCACTTGATTGGTCATCAAGGCAAGAAGTACGGATTTCTTAGCAATGATGAGTTCGGGAAGCTGGTCGGCGTTCGTCTAGTATCACGCGCTTCGAAGTCACGCGCGAAGACGACACATCGCTTGGACTAATTCGGCGATGATCGATCTGTACACCTGGGGCACGCCCAACGGTCGCAAGGTCTCCGTGATGCTGGAGGAATGCGGCATCCCGTACCGCGTGCATACCATCAACATCGGCAAGGACGAGCAATTCAAGCCGGCGTTCCTCGCCATCAACCCGAACAACCGGATCCCGGCGATCGTCGATCCCGAGGGCCCCGACGGCAAGCCGCTGCAGCTGTTCGAATCGGGCGCGATCCTCGTCTACCTCTCGGCCAAGGCGGGCGGGCGCTATCTGCCCGCGACCGACCGCGGCAAGTGGATCGCGCTGCAGTGGCTGATGTTCCAGATGGGCGGCGTGGGGCCGATGTTCGGCCAGGCGCACCACTTCATGCGCGCGAAGAAGGACGAGATTCCCTACGGCAGCGAGCGCTACGGCAAGGAGACGCAGCGCCTGTACGGCGTGCTCGACAAGCGCCTGTCCGAGGCGGCATACCTCGCGGACGAGTATTCGGTCGCGGACATCGCCACTTTCCCCTGGGTGGCGCGCCACGAGTGGCACCGCGTCGACCTCGCGCAGTTCCCGGCCGTGCAGCGCTGGTACGACACGATCGCGCACCGGCCCGCGGTCGTGCGCGGCATGGCGGTGCCCTTCCTCAACTAGCTAGGCCGCCGCGCGGTCGCGCCGGAAGCTCTCCGAGAGCAGCTCGTCGAAGATCGCCACGGCGCGCGTCCAGCCCGCGGACGCGCCGCGGATCTTGTGCGGGAAGCAGGACACCACGAAGCCGTCGGCGGGCAGCGCCTCGAGGTTGTGCAGCTTTTCCAGGTGGCAGTAGCCGATGTCGCGGCCAGCCTTGTGGCCTTCCCAGATCAGGCTCGCGTCCTTCGTCTCCTTGTACTTCTCGGCGGTGTAGACGAAAGGCGCGTCCCAGCTCCAGGCATCGGTGCCGGTTAGGCGCACGCCGCGTTCCAGGAGGTACATCGTCGCCTCGTAGCCCATGCCGCAGCCGGCGCTCACGTAGTCGTCGTGGCCGTAGCGCGAGCCCGCGCGCGTGTTCACGACGACGATCTCGAGGGGTTTCAAGCTGTGCCTTATTCTCTTCAACTCCGCTTCCACATCGTCCGCGGTCACGACATAGCCATCCGGATAGTTTCGGAAGTCGAGCTTGACGCCGGGCTGGAAGCACCATTCGAGGTTGACTTCATCGATGGCGATCGCGCGCTCGGGGCGGCCGGAACTGCGGTTCATCGTCGGGTGGAAGTGGTAGGGCGCATCCAGGTGCGTGCCGTTGTGCGTGATGAGCTCGACCTTTTCCACCGCCCAGGCCGCGCCGTCGGGCAGGTCCTCCTTCTTCAGGCCCGGGAAAAACGGCGCCATCTGCGGGAACGTGCTCTGGTGGTCCATGTAGGTGATCTTCGGGCCGAAGGGCGGCGGGTCCGAGACCACGTCGTTCTCCAGATAGATGGACAGGTCTACGATGCGGCGCGGCATGGCTACTTCCTCCTCGCGTAGCGGACGAGGAACGCGTTGATGTCCTCGATCCGCAGCTGCGGCTCGCCGGGCACGGGCTTGGAGCCCACCACCCGGTTCATCCAATCCATATTCTGCTGCATGCGCGCGACCACCCTCGGCCACTCCTTCGCCGTGTGGCGCCGCGGGTCGGGCAGCACGTGGCACTGGCCGCAGGCCACGCGGAAGGACTCGGCCGAAGGCGCGTTCACCTCCGGAATGCGCGCCGGGTCGATCGCCTTTTGCGCGTGCTTGACGTGGTAGGTGACGATCGCCTGCGTTTCCTCGGGCGAGGGCGACTGCACGCCGGCCATCATCTCGGTCATCAGCTTGCCCATGTTCCCCTTGCCCTCCATGCGCGGCACCATGCGGCGCACCACAGAGGGCCAGCGCGCGGCGTCGTGCATCGCCGGGTTGGCGAGGTTGTGGCACTGCACGCAGTAGCGCTGCGTGAGCTGCGCGCCGCGCGAACCCGGCTCGGGCAGCATCGCGGGCGTGAATCCCGGCGGAATGATGCGCTCGAGCATCGGCCCGTGCGGGCTGTCCTGCCATGGCTTTTGCGCTCTTGTCGTCATTGAAAATAGAACCAGGAACAAGAGCAGGCTATAGCGTGCCACTGCGGTCGCCCTCGCGAAAGCCCATGAGAATGCCGTCCACGCCCCTGCCCACGGCGAGCACCTTGAACAGCTCGCCCATCTCCGAGGGCATGAGCAGCTTCTGCACCGCGGCCGCGGCCGGCAGGTAGCGCTTCGCGTCCCCTGGGTTTTCGCGCGCGAGCAGGTCGGTGATGCCGCAGTTGACGAGGAACTGCGCCTGATTCGCGTAGCCGAGCACCTCGAGGCCGGCGCCGGCGGCCGCGCGCGCGAGCGCGCTGAAGTCCACGTGCGCGGTGATGTCCTGGAGGCCGGGCAGGAAGAACGGATCGCCGTGCACGCGATGCCGGTAATGGCAGGCGAGCGTGCCCATCGAGCGCTGCGGGTGGAAGTACTCGCGCTCGGGAAAGCCGTAGTCGATGACGAGCAGCGCGCCGCGCTCGAGCAGCCGGCCGAGCGAGCGCATCCAGGCGCGCGCGAACAGCGCGAGCTCGCTCTCGTAGCGCCCGGAGGGCGGGACCTCGACCGGAATCCTTCTCGACTCGGCCAGAACCGCCCCGTCCGCGGCGCGATCGGACCAGGCGAGCTCGCCTTCGTTCGCGCAGACGCCGCGCTCGCGCACGCCCGCGGCGGTCCACGCGAGCGCGTGCACCGGCATCGCGTCCACCACTTCGTTGGCGAGCATCACGCCGCGAAAGCGCTCGGGCAGCCGCTCCAGCCACCGCACGCGATCGCCCAGCAACTGTTCCTGTCGTTGCCTCAATTCCGAACTCGTTTCCAGAATGAAATAAGGAACCGACACCTCTTCCAGCACCGATGCGGCAAGCGCCCCGGAGCCCGCGCCGAACTCGAGGATTGCCTCGCCGGGCAGCAGGACTTCCTTCACCTGGCGCGCGAGCGTGCGGCCGAAGAGTGGCGTGAGCTCCGGCGCGGTGACGAAATCGCCGCCCGCGCCGAACTTGCGCGCGCCGCCCGCGTAGTAGCCCAGGCCCGGCTCGTGCAGCGCGAGCTCCATGTAGTGCGCGAACGGGATCCAGTTGCCGGCCGCGCCGAGCTCGGCGGCGATGCGATCGAGCAGCGCTCGGCTGGCGGCGAGCGCCTGCGGATCGGGCGTGGGCAGCGCTGCAGAGTGCATGCCGATGAATTTACCCTAGAATTCCGCACTCACATGGACCGCGACCTCGACGGAAGAACAGCGCTTGTCACGGGGGCGGCGCGGCGCATCGGCGCGGCGATCGCGCGCCGGCTGCACGCGGCGGGCGCGAGCGTGGTGCTGCACTACCGCGGCGCCGAAGCCGACGCCGCGGCGCTCGAAGCCGAGCTGAACGCCGCGCGCGCGGGCAGCGCGCTCAGGGTGAAGGCGGACCTGCTCGCGCCGATCGCGCCCAGGGCGCTCGTGAGCGCGGCGCTCGAGCGCTTCGGCGCGCTCGACGTGCTGGTCAACAACGCCTCCAGTTTCTACCCGACCGCGGTCGGCGAGATCGAGGCCGGCCACTGGGACGAGCTCGTCGGCTCGAACCTGCGCGCGCCGCTGTTTCTCGCGCAGGAGGCGGCGCCGGAGCTCGGCAAGCGCGGCGGCGCGATCGTCAACATCGCGGACATCCATGCGGAGCGGCCGCTGAAGGGCTACGCCGTCTACAGCATCGCCAAGGCGGGCCTTGCGGCGATGACGCGCGCGCTGGCGCTGGAGCTCGGGCCCGCGGTGCGCGTCAACGCGGTCGCCCCCGGCGCCATCGCCTGGCCCGAGGACGGGCAGTTCCCGCCACCCGAGCGCGGGCGCATCGTCGCCACCACGCCGCTCGCGCGCCTCGGCAAGCCCGAGGAGATCGCGCAGGCGGTACACTTCCTCGCCACTGCCTCTTTCGTCACCGGCCAGGTGCTGGCCGTGGACGGGGGGCGTTCGGTGTTTCTCTAGGGTTGTCCTCTCCCTGACGTTTCACGGTGAAAGATCCTCGAAAACTGAAGCTCGAAACAGACAAGCTCGCCAAGCGCATCCGTCGCCAGGCGGGCGAGGCGATCGGCGACTTCAAGATGATCGAGGAAGGCGACCGCGTGATGGTCTGCCTCTCGGGCGGCAAGGACAGCTATAGCCTGCTGGATGTCCTGATCTCCTTGAGGGAAAAAGCGCCAATCGATTTCGAGCTGATCGCCGTCAACCTCGACCAGAAGCAGCCGGGCTTCCCCGAGCGTGTGCTGCCCGAATACCTCGCCGCGCTCGGCGTGCCGTTCAGGATCGTGGAGCAGGACACCTATTCGGTCGTGAAGCGGGTGGTGCCGGAGGGCAAGACCATGTGCGCGCTCTGCTCGCGCCTGCGCCGCGGCGTGCTCTACCGCGTCGCGGGCGAGCTCGGCGCGACCAAGATCGCGCTCGGCCACCATCGCGACGACGTGCTGGCGACGTTCTTCCTGAACCTGTTCTACGCTGGCGCGCTGAAGGCGATGCCTGCCAAGCTGCGCTCGGACGACGGCCGCCACATCGTCATCCGGCCGCTCGCCTACGTCGCCGAGGCCGACCTGGCCGCCTACGCCGAGGCGAAGCGCTTCCCGATCATCCCGTGCACGCTGTGCGGCTCGCAGGAGAACCTGCAGCGCCAGGTGGTGGGACGCATGCTGAAGGCCTGGGAGAAGTCCGAGCCGGGGCGCATCGCCTCGATCCTGCGCGCGCTCACCGACGTACGGCCCTCGCAATTACTTGACCGGAAATTATTTGATTTTTCCGATCTCAAACCAACACCCCCGCAAACAAGCGTCGTGCGTTTCAGGGAACTCGGCGAGCCGCTGTTTGCCGAATAGGCCGTGAAACCGCACCAGCGCAACCGCCTCATGGCCTTCACCATCTTCGCCGGATTGGGACTGCTGGTCCTGCTTGTGGGCCGCAGCGTCATCGCGCAGGACTGGCGCACGGCGAGCCATGAGCCCGCGGGACTGGCGCCCGATCCCGCGCTGACGCGCGAGGCGGTGGTGCAAGTCTACGGCGCGCGCACCTGGGGATGGCGCGGCAACTTCGGCGTGCACACCTGGGTCGCGGTGAAGCCTGCGGATGCGCCCGCCTACACGGTCTACGAAGTGATCGGCTGGCGGCTGCGCTGGGCCGACTCGGCCGTGGCCATCCACCGGCGCGCGGCAGATGCGCGCTGGTATGGCAACCTGCCCGAGCTCTATGCCGACAAGCGCGGCGAGGAGGCCGAGAAGCTGATCCCGCGCATCGACGCGGCGGCGCGCTCGTATCCGCACGCCGCCGAGTACCAGGCCTGGCCGGGGCCGAACTCCAACACCTTCGTCGCCTGGATCACGCGCGCGGTGCCCGAGCTCGGCGTCGACCTGCCGCCCACCGCGATCGGCAAGGACTATCTGGGCGCCGCGATCGTCGGCAACGCGCCGAGCGGCCATGGCGTGCAGCTTTCGCTGGGCGGATTGTTCGCGCTGACCGCGAGCGGCGTAGAAGGTCTGGAGCTCAATCTGTTAGGGCTCACTTTCGGCTTGAACCCGTTCGATCCGGCAATCAAGCTGCCGCTGATCGGGCGGCTCGGGCCGGCACGGGACTGGCCTCGCGGATCGGCAGATTGATGAGCGCGGCGGCTGCAGCAAGCGCCATGTCCGCGTACCACATCCACTGGTAGCTGCCGGAGCGCTCGAGCGCGAGGCCGCCCAACCAGGCGCCGAGGAAACCGCCGATCTGGTGCGAGAGCAGCGTCATGCCGAACAGCGTGGCGAGGAAGCGCACCCCGAATAGCTTGCCGACGATCGCCGCGGTCGGCGGCACTGTCGCGAGCCAGGTGAAGCCGAGCCCGGCGGCGAAGAGATAGAAGGTCAGCGCGGTCTTCGGCGCGACGAGGTAGATCGCGATGAGCGCCGCGCGCGAGCCGTACATCAGCGCGAGGATGTGCTTGCTGCGCCAGCGCGCCGTCGAGTACCCGGCCGCGAGGCTGCCCGCGATGTTGGCGAGCCCGATGATGGCGAGCGACCAGCTTGCCACGGTCGCCGGCAGGCCGCACAGGTTCACCTCCTGCGGCAGGTGCGTGACCAGGAACGCGATGTGGAAGCCGCAGGTGAAGAACCCGGCGTTGAGCAAAAGGTAGCTGCGGTCCTCGAACGCGTTGCCGAGCGCGCGCCAGGGAGACTCGCCATCCGCGGGGCTGGCGTGGGCGTGCGCGCGGCGCGGCGTCACGGCGCGCACGAGCGGCAGCGCCGCGAGCGTTGCCGCCGCGAGCGCCCAGAGCGCGGCCATCCAGCCGAACGCCTGGATGAGCGCCTGCGCGAGCGGCGCGAACACGAACTGGCCGAACGAGCCGCCGGCGTTGACGACGCCGGAAGCTTTGCCGCGCGCTTCCGCGGGTAGCCGCTGAGCGGCCGCGCCGATCAGCACCGAAAAGCTCGCCGCGCCCGCGCCGATGGAAGAGAGCAGGCCCAGCGCGACGATGAGCCCGAAGCCCGAAGTCATGAACGGCGTGAGCGCCATGCCGCAGGCGAGCAGCAGCGTGCCGCCGACGAGCACCTTGCCCGGGCCGTAGCGGTCGGCCAGGCCGCCCGCGATCGGCTGCACCGCGCCCCAGGTGAACTGTCCGATTGCCAGCGCGAAGCTGATGGTGGCGATGCCCAGGCCGGTCGCGGTATTGAGCGGCGAAACGAACAGGCCGAACGACTGGCGCACGCCCATGGTGATCATCAGGATCGCGGCCGCCGCCAGCGTGACGGCGAGCGTGCTGCGGGCGTGTGCGGTCATGGCGCATCATACCGTGCCGAGCAGCTTGTCAAGGGCAGTTTGACAATCTAGAATTGCGGCCATGGATTGCGCCGCGCGCCTGGTCGACATCTTTGGCAGTCAGGCCGAGGTGGCGCGCGCCTTCCAGATCGACCGGGCGGTGGTGCACCACTGGGTGAAGACGGGCTACGTCCCCGCGCGTTGGGCGGGCGAGGTGGAGCGCGTCACGCAGGGGCGCATCAGCGCGGTCGACGTCGTCAACGAAGCCAGCGCCAAGAACCCGGTGCGCGTGAAATCGCGCCCGGATGACGCACCTTTCGGAATGCCGGAGAACGATCCCATGACCCAATACGCCCCCTCGAAACGCATCCAGTCCTTCCATCCGCCGCAGCGCACGCTGATGGGCCCCGGCCCCACGGAGATCCACCCGCGCGTGCTCACCACCATGAGCCAGCCTGCGATCGGCTACTTGGATCCGGTGTTCGTCGAGATGATGGAGGAGCTGAAGGCGCTGCTGCGCTATGTCTACCAGACCCGGAACCCGCACACCTTCCCGCTCTCGGGCCCGGGCTCGGTCGGCATGGAGTTCTGCTTCGTCAACATGGTGGCGCCGGGCGACAAGGTCATCGTCTGCCAGAACGGCGTGTTCGGCGGCCGCATGCTCGAGAACGCCATCCGCTGCGGCGGCAAGCCGGTGCTGGTCGAGGACAAGTGGGGCGAGCCGGTCGACCCGCAGAAGGTCGAAGACGCGCTCAAGAAGAACAAGGACGCGAAGGTCGTCGCCTTCGTGCACGCCGAGACTTCCACCGGCACCCAATCCGATGCGAAGGTCCTGACCGAGATCGCGCACGGGCACGGCGCGCTGGTGATCGTCGACGCCGTCACCTCGCTGGCCGGCACGCCGGTCAAGGTGGACGAGTGGGAGATCGACGCCATCTATTCGGCCAGCCAGAAGTGCCTGTCGTGCACGCCGGGCCTGTCGCCGGTGTCGTTCTCCGAGCGCGTGGTCGAGCACGTGAAGAAGAGGAAGGACAAGATCCACAGCTGGTTCATGGACATGAACCTGCTGTTCAACTACTGGGACGCGGGCACGCGCACCTACCACCACACCGCGCCGACGAATTCCCTGTTCGCGCTGCACGAAGCGCTGCTGCTGATCCGCGAGGAAGGCCTGGAGAATGCCTGGGCGCGCGCCACGCGCCACCACACCGCGCTCAAGGCGGGGCTGGAAGCGATGGGCATCAAGTTCCTCGTCAAGGAGAAGTACCAGCTGCCGCAGATGAACGCGGTGTACTGCCCCGAGGGCGTGAACGAGGCCGAGGTGCGCAAGCGCCTGCTGACCGAGTTCGGCATCGAGATCGGCGCGGGCCTCGGGCCGCTCGCCGGCAAGATCTGGCGCATCGGCCTGATGGGCTACAGCTGCCGCGCGGACAACGTGATGCTGTGCCTGTCGGCGCTCGGCTCGGTGCTCTCGGACCTCGGCCTGCCGATCCACGTCGGCGACGCGGAGTCCGCCGCGCACGGCGCCTACGCGGCGATGCATGTGAAAGACGCGCAACGAAAGAAACGGGCCGCTTAAGAAAAAGGGGGTCAGAGCAGCATTTCCGAACTGCCGGAGATGAGCGATCATCGCGGTGGAAATGTTGCTCTGACCCCCTTTTTCTAGCCTGGACACTCTCACCCACGCGCTCTCGGGCGCCCTGATCGCCAGGGCCACGGCGGGCAGGGATACGCCGCCGCGCTCGATCCCGCGCCGCGTGGCGGCCGGCTTCTTCGCCTGCGCCGCGCCCGATCTCGATTTCGTCGTCGGGCTCGTGGGGCCGGTCGAATATCTCCTGCATCACCGCGGCGCCACGCATTCGCTCGTGATGATGCCGCTGTGGGCGATCCCGCTCGCCTGGATCCTCGCCAGGATCCTGCGCGAGCCCGAAGGGAAAACTGCGGGCTGGCGCGCGCTCTACGGGGTGAGCGTGCTCGCGATCGGCACGCACATCGCCGGCGACTGGATCACGAGCTTCGGCACCATGCTGCTCGCGCCGCTGTCGGACTGGCGCGCGGGCATCGGCACCACCTTCATCATCGACCTGTGGTTCAGCGGCATCATCCTCGCCGGGCTTGCGGCGTCCGCGCTCTTCTACCGCAGCCGCATTCCATCGCTGGCGGCAATCGTCGCGCTGTGCGGCTACGTGGGTTTCCAATACCTGCAGAAGGAAAAGGCGCTCGAGTTCGCGCGCGGCTACGCCGCCAGCCGCGGCTTGGCGCACGCGGAAATCGCCGCGCAGCCGCGCGCAGTGTCGCCGTTCAACTGGACGGTATTCGTGAGCGATGCGCGCGAGCACCACTTCGCGCACGTCAACCTCGTGCGCGAGGCGCCGCGCGCCTATGCACCGGGCGACGGCTTCGTGGCGCGGCTCGACAGCGCATTCCGGCCGCTCGCGATGGCGCGCTGGGAGACGCGCAGCCGCTATGGCGACGACCCGCTCGGGCGCGAAGCCTGGGAGGCGCCGCCGCTCGCCTTCCTGCGCTGGTTCGCCGAGCGCCCGGCGTTCGATGGCCGCACCGAGAGCCCGACCTGCTACTGGTTCCTCGACCTGCGCTTCCTCAATCCGGGGCGCGACTGGGTGCCGTTCCAGTTCGGCGCCTGCCGCAACGGCCCCGGCGCGCCCTGGCGCGCCTACGAGCGCGGCGATCTCACGCGAGCGGTTCGCTGACAGAGGCCCGAACCATCCAGGTTGCCTCGGTTTCCCGCTCGCGCGTCCGGCGCTGTACGATTCGTTGCAGTCTCAACTGGGGAGCAGGCTCATGCGGGTTTTCATTGCGTCTTTTCACGAGCAGGTGGTTCGCAGCGTCGTTGCTTTCGCCGGCTGCCTGGCGGCGCTTGCGGTGGTGCCCGTGGCGGCCCAGTCGGCCGCGCCGCAGTTCGCACAGTGGCCCGACCGGCCGGTGCGGCTCGTGGTCTCGGTGGGCGCGGGCGGCGCCGCCGACCTGCTGTCACGCAACCTCGCCAGCGGCTTCGCCCAGTTCGCCAACGGCCAGGCGCTGGTGGTGGAAAACCGTCCGGGTGCCGGCGGCACCATCGCCGCGGCGGCGGTAGCGCGCGAGAAGCCCGACGGCCACACTCTGTTCCTCGCCGAGGTCGGCCCTAACGCGGTGTCGCACACGCTGGCCAAGCTGCCCTACGACCCGCACACCGCGTTCACGCCCATCATCCATGTCGCCAACCTGCCGGCGGTGATCCTGATCCGGCCGGCGCTGCCCTACAAGACGCTGGCCGAATTCACCGCCGCCGCGAAGCAGCAGCCCGGCAAGTTCAATTACGCATCGGCGGGCCTCGGCAACTGGACGCACCTGTTCATGGCCTACCTGAACAGCCGGGCCGGCATCGACCAGGTGAACATCGTGTACAAATCGGGTGCCGAGATGCTGACCTCGCTGCTGCGCGGCGATGCGGATACGGCCATCATCACGGTCTCCACTTCGCTCGGCCAGGTGCGCGAGGGCAAGATCCGCGCGCTCGCCGGCGCTTCCGCGCGGCCGATGCGCCAGCTGCCCGACGTGCCGCCGGCCAGCCAGACCATCCCCGGCTTCGACGTCAGCGTCTGGCACGGCGTCGTCGGCCCGGCCGGGATGGATCCGGCGCTGGTGGCGCGCCTCAACGCCATCTTCAACCAGGTTTTGCAGGCGCCGGCTGTGCGCGCCGCGATTGCCGACGGGCAGTCCGCCGACATCGTCGGCGGCACGCCGCAGCAGTTCGACGCCTTCATCAAGGGCGAGCTGAAGCGCTGGCCAGAGGTGGTGAAGGCCGCCGGCATCAAGTCCGACTAGCGCCCGGCCGGTCGCCATGATGCGCGCACGCCGCAAGCGCCGCCGGTGAAGGTCGTCGTCCTCGGCGCCGGCCAAGTCGGCGCGTCGGTCGCCGAGCGCCTGGTCTCGGAGCAGAACGACATCACGGTGGTGGACATCGACGGGCCGCGGCTGCGCGCGCTGCAGGACCGCCTCGACCTGCGCACGGTCACCGGCAACGCCTCGCACCCCTCGGTGCTGCGCGAGGCCGGCATCGAGGACGCGGACCTGCTGGTGGCGGTAACCCAGTCCGACGAAACCAACCTCGTCGCCTGCAAGCTGGCGGCGCGCATGTTCAACGTGCCGCGCCGCATCGCCCGGGTGCGCGCCGCCGATTTTCTCGAGGACGAGCAGGTGCTCGGGCGCGAAGGTTTCGAGGTGGACCTCGCCATCTGCCCGGAGCAGGTGCTGACCGATTACCTCGTCAAGCTGGTGGAGTTCCCCGAGGCGCTGCAGGTGCTGGACTTCGCCGAGGGGCGCGTGAGCCTCGTCGCGGTGCGCGCCTTCCAGGGCGGGCCGCTGGTCGGCCGGCCGATCCGCGAACTGCGCGCCCACATGCCGACCGTGGACGCGCGCATCGTGGCCATCTTCCGCCAGGACCGTTCCATCGCACCCGAGGGCGCCACCGCGATCGAGGCCGGCGACGAGGTGTTCTGCCTGGCGGCGACCCGCGACATCCGCCAGGTGATGCATGAACTGCGGCGCATGGCGCACCCGGTGCGCCGGGTGATGATCGCGGGCGGCGGCAACATCGGCCAGCGCCTGGCGCGCGCGCTGGAGAACGACTACGCGGTCAAGGTGATCGAGCACAACAAGCGCCGCAGCGAACTGCTGGCCGAGCGCGTCGAGCGCGCGCTGGTGCTCGCGGGGGACGCGACCGACGAGGAGCTGCTCGCGCAGGAAGGGATCGACGAGATGGACCTGTTCATCGCCGTCACCAACGACGACGAGAACAACATCATGGGCTCGCTGCTCGCCAAGCGCATGGGCGCGCGGCGCGTGGTTGCGCTGATCAACCGCCGCAGCTACGTTGACCTGGTGCAGAGCGGACAGATCGACATCGCGCTGTCGCCGGCGCAGGCCACCATCGGCCAGCTCCTGGCGCACGTGCGCCGCGGCGACGTGGTCGCGGTGCACAGCCTGCGGCGCGGCGCGGCGGAGGCGCTGGAGGCGGTGGCGCACGGCGATCGCAGGTCCTGCCGCATGACCGGACGCAGGGTCGAGGAGGTCGAGCTGCCGCCGGGCGCGCTGATCGGCGCCGTGGTGCATGGCGAGGAAGTGTTCATGGCGCATCACGACACGCGCATCGAGGATGGCGACCACGTCATCGTGTTCGTGCCCGACAAGAAGGACGTGCCGCGCGTCGAGCGGCTGTTCCAGGTCAGCGCAGGCTTCCTCTAGGCGGGCGAGATTGCGCGTCGCGGTCGTCGTCAACATGCTTTCGGTGGTCGTGGTGGTGTTCGCCGCGACCATGCTGGCGCCGCTCGGCGTGTCGCTCGCGCTCGACGACGGAGCGCAGCGCGCCTACGCCATCGCCATCCTCGCTACCGCTTCGGCCGGGGTCGCGGGCTACCTGGCAACGCGCGGACGCCCGAAGGATCTGCGCCCGCGCGACGGCTTCCTTTTCGTCACGCTGGTATGGACGGTGCTGCCCGCTTTCGGCGCGCTGCCGCTGCTGGCGCAGCTGCCGGCGATGAGCGTCACCGATGCGTATTTCGAATCGATGTCGGGCCTGACCGCCACCGGCGCGACGCTGCTTTCGGGCCTGGACGCGCTGCCGCCTTCGATCAACCTGTGGCGCTGCGCGCTGCAGTGGCTGGGCGGTATGGGCGTGATCGTGCTGGCGGTGGCGGTGCTGCCGCTGCTGGGCGTCGGGGGACGGCAATTGCTGAAGGCGGAAACACCCGGACCGATAAAGGAGACGCAGCTCACGCCGCGCATTGCCGAGACCGCGAAGGGTCTCTGGCTCATCTACGCGGGTCTGACCGTCGCCTGCGCCCTCGGCTATGCCTGGGCCGGCATGGGTTGGCTGGATGCGACCATGCACGCGTTCACCACGCTGGGCTTGGGCGGCTTTTCCTCGCACGACGCGAGCTTCGGTCACTGGAATTCGCCGCAGCTTGAGGTGGTGGCGATGGCGTTCATGCTGCTGGCGGGCGTGAACTTCGTGACCCACGTCGCCGCCGTCCATCGCCGCAGCTTCATGCCGTACCGCAGGGACCCGGAAGCCGGGCACTACCTGCTGCTGGTAGGCGGCAGCATATTGCTGGTCACCGTGTTGCTGGTCGCGCACGGGATGTACGCCGACCGGATGACGGCCTTGCGGCATGCCGCCTTCAGCGTGGTGTCGGTGGCCACGACCACGGGATACGCGACGGTGGATTACTCCGTGTGGCCGAGCATCGCGCCGCTCTGGATGCTGTTCATCGGGTCGTTCGCGACCTGTTCGGGCTCCACCGGTGGCGGCATCAAGATGATGCGCGCGCTGCTGATGATCCGGCAGGCGGTGCGCGAACTGGAGCGGCTGGTCCATCCGCGCGCGGTCATGCCCGTGAAGCTGGGCGGGCGGGTCGTGGAGAGCAACATCATCTTCGCCGTGCTCGCGTACATGCTGGTCTACGGCGTGACCATTTCGGCGATCTCGCTGCTGCTGATCGCCACCGGTCTTGACCTCATGAGCGCGCTGTCGGCCGCCGTCGCATGCGTCAACAACATCGGCCCGGGCCTGGGCGTAGTCGGTCCAGCGACCACCTACGCGCCCCTGTCGGACTTCCAGACATGGATCTGTACTTTCGCCATGCTGCTCGGACGGCTCGAACTGCTCACCGTGCTGGTGCTCCTCACCCCGGCGTTCTGGCGTCGCTAGCGGGCGCGGCGGCGGGGTGGTTCGATGAGGCTCGAGGCGATCCGGCGCGCTGACTATTGAGAATTACGTAACCTCATGACAACCGAATCCAACTTCATGCGTTATTCCGATGTCGGCATAACATCGGGGTTTGGACATGAAGACCAACAACAAAGTGGAGGCCGCGGTGAAGCGCCGGG
>JBASCW010000029.1:0-62206 GCA_049651845.1 Burkholderiales bacterium
GCGCTGCAGCTCGCTCACGAGCAGCGCGCCCTCGCCGCAGGCGACCAGCACGCCAGCGCCGTCGGCTGCGAGCACCGTGCCGGGCGCGCCGCGCGCCGCCACGCAGCGCGCGCGCCAGAGCTTGACGTCTTCGCCGCGCAACTGCGTGCGCGCGCCGGGCGACGGGCGCAGCGCGCGCAGCCTGCGCTCGATCTCCTCGCAGGAGCGCGACCAATCGATGTCGGCCTCCCGCGCGGCAATCTTCTGCGCGTAGGTGACGCCTTGCTCGGGCTGCGCGACCGGGCGCAGGCGGCCCGCCTCGAGTTCGGCGAGCGCGCGCACGATCGCCTCGGCGCCGAGCGCAGCGAGCTTGTCGTGGAGGCTGCCGCCATCGTCCTGCGGCGCGATCGCGAGGCGGTGCTGCGCGAGCATCGGCCCGGTGTCCAGCCCCGCGTCCATCTGCATGATGGTGATTCCCGTCTCGTGGTCGCCCGCGAGCAGCGCGCGCTGGATCGGCGCCGCGCCGCGCCAGCGCGGCAGGAGCGAAGCGTGAATGTTCAACGCGCCATGCGGGGCGATGTCGAGCGCGGGCTGCGGCAGGATCAGCCCGTAGGCAGCGACGACCAGCACTTGTGGTTTCGCCGCGGCGAGACGAGGGAGCGCGGCTTGATCCTTTAGGGATTGCGGCTGAGAAAGTTCCAAGCCGCGCGCGACGGCCGCCTGTTTCACGGCACTGGCCGAAGAACGCATGCCGCGCCCGGCCGGACGATCGGGTTGCGTCAATACCAGCGCGACGTCGTGGCCGGCATCAAACAGCGCGACCAGCGCGCGCGCTGCGAACTCGGGAGTGCCTGCGAAGACTAGACGCAGGAAGGTATTACGCGCTCTTACGAAGCTGCTTCGCCAGGCGCGCGCGGATGCGCTGCTGCTTGAGCTGCGACAGGCTCTCGACGAAGACCTTGCCCTCGAGATGGTCCATCTCGTGCTGGATGCACACTGCGAGCAGCCCCTGCGCCTCGAGCGTGAACGGATTGCCGTTGGCGTCGCAGGCGCGCACCTTCACGCGCTCGGCGCGCTCCAGCGTGTCGTAGATGCCGGGCACCGATAGGCAGCCTTCCTCGATGTCGGAGACGCCGCTGGCGTCCAGGATCTCCGGGTTGATCAGCACCACCAGCGAGTCGCGGCGCTCGGAGACATCGATCACGATGATCTGCTTGTGCACATCGACCTGGGTTGCGGCCAGGCCGATGCCCGGCGCGGCGTACATGGTCTCGGCCATGTCGGCCACCAGCCGCTTCAGCGACTCGTCGAACAGGGTCACCGGCGCGGCCGTCTTGTGCAGGCGGGCATCCGGGTAGCGCAGGATGTTTAGGAGGGCCATGAATCCGTAATTTGCTTGCAAATTGAATCGATTACGTGCAGTATCTCAGGCTGTGGTTAAACAGTCGGGGCTTTATGCTACAGTTGGGACCGCAAAGCACAAGTTCAACCAGCCCGGGACATCAGCCACCGATCGGGGGCTCTATGCACCAACAATGGCGTAAGTCTATCACAACGCTGGCTTTTGTCCTAAGTTCGGCCCTCTCGGCCGGCGCGCTGGCGCAGGCCCCGCAATCGCCGCTGGCGCTCAAACCTGATGCGCCCGACCGCTACACCGTGGTTCCGGGCGACACGCTCTGGTCGATCGCGCAGCGCTTCACCGACTCGCCCTGGCGCTGGCCGGAACTGTGGAACCTGAACAAGGACGAAATCAAGAACCCGCACGAGATTTACCCCGGCAACGTGATCGTGCTGGACCGCGCCAAGGGCCAGCTGGCGCTTTCCGACACGGTCAAGCTGAGCCCGCGCGTGCGCGCCGAGTCCACCGCGCACACCGTGATCCCGAGCATCCCGCCCGCGGTCATCGAACCCTTCCTCGTGCGCCCGCTGGTGATCGAGCCCGACGGCCTCGACCGGGCGCCGACCATCGTCGCCGCCGAGGACTCGCGCGTGATCCTCGAGGCGGGCAACCGCGCCTTCGTGCGCGGCATGGGCGATTCCAAGGAAACCACCTGGTTCGTGTACCGCCGCGGTTCGGCGCTGATCGACCCGGATAGCAAGACCACCATCGGCTACGAGGCGATCTACCTCGGCACCGCGCGCGTCACGCGCGCAGGCGAGCCGGCGGTGATTCAGCTCACCTCCGTCACGCAGGAAGTCGGCCTCGGCGACAAGCTGGTGCCGGCGGGCAAGCCCGAAGTGCCGAGCTACGCGCCGCGCGCGCCGGGCTCGCCGGTGCAGGGCCGCATCATGTCCCTCTATGGCGGCGGCACCAAGCTCGGCGAGGCCGGCGGCGGCACGGTAATCTCGATCAATCGCGGCAAGGCGCAGGGCCTGGAAGTCGGGCACGTGGTGGCACTGTACCGGCCGGGCGCGCTGGTGGCCGAGCGCGGCAGCGGCGCCGCGTCGCTCACGCTGCCGAACGACCGCTACGGCCTGGCGTTTGTGTTCCGAGTCTTCGACCGCGTATCCTATGCGCTGGTGATGAACATCACGAAACCGGTCAACTCGCTGGATCTTGTCCAGAACCCGTAAGCGCGCATCGAACGCCGGCGGCGCCTTGCAACCGAGCGCACCGCCGGAATGACCTCTGATCCGGGGCTGGCGAGCTGGCTGCAACTGACGCTCACGCCGGGCCTCGGCGCCGCAACTCTCCGCGGCCTGCTGCAGAAGTTCGACCTTCCCGAGAACGTCCTCGCCGCGCGGCGCGCTGAGCTCGCGCGCTACGCGAGCGCCGAGGCGCTACAGGCGCTCGATTCGGCGGCCGTCGCGGGCGCGGTCGAGCGCGCGCTGGCGTGGCTCGCGCTGCCGAGCCATTCGATCGTCACGCTGGCCGACGCCGCCTATCCGCGGCTGCTGCTCGAGATCGCCGATCCGCCGGCGCTGCTCTACTGCCGCGGCCGCGCCGAGCTGCTCAACCGGCCCGCGCTCGCGGTGGTCGGTAGCCGCAACGCCACCGCGCAGGGCGCGAGCAATGCCGAGCAGTTCGCGCGGGCGTTCAGCGCCGCTGGCCTCACCATCGTCTCGGGGCTCGCGCAGGGCATCGACGCGGCCGCGCACCGCGGCGGTCTGGCCGCCGACGCCTCCACCATCGCGGTGCTCGGCACGGGCGTCGACAACGTCTATCCGAAGGCCAATGCCGCGCTCGCCGAGGAGATCGCCGCGCGCGGCCTGCTGGTGTCCGAGTTTGCGCTCGGCACCCAGGCGCTCGCGCACCACTTCCCGCGGCGTAACCGACTGATCAGCGGGCTCGCCCAGGGCTGCCTGGTGGTCGAGGCCGCGCTCGGCTCGGGATCGCTGATCACCGCGCGCAGCGCCGCCGAGCAGGGCCGAGAGGTGTTCGCGATTCCCGGCTCGATCCATTCGCCGCTCTCCAAAGGCTGCCACGCCCTCATCAAGTCGGGCGCCAAACTCGCCGAATCGGCCGAGGACGTGCTCTCGGAGCTGGGCAGCTTCCGGCGCACCGGCTTCGCATCGACGGGCGCGCCGTCGGCAGCGACCGCCCGGGGTGCCGCCGACGTCGCCGACGAACCGCTGCTCGCCTGCATGGGCTTCGACCCGGTCGACGTGGATTCGCTGTGCGCGCGCGCGGGCCTGCCCGCCGAGCGCGTGTCGACCGACCTGTTGCGGCTGGAGCTCGCCGGCCGCGTCGCCGTGTTGCCGGGCGGCCTCTACCAGAGGCTAAACTGAACGCTCAACTGAGGAGACAATAACAATATGTACGACATCCTCGTGTACCTGTTCGAGAACTGCCAGCACTACGAGCTGTTCGACGAGAAGGACCAGGTGGCGAAGAAGCTCTCGGCCGCCGGCTTCGACGACTCGGACATCAGCGAGGCGCTCGGCTGGCTCGCGGGTGTCGCGCGCGGCCCGCACCGCACGCTCGCGCCGCTGCCCGATTCCGGCGCCGCCGCGCGCGCCTACGCGCCCAAGGAACTCGCCAAGCTCGACGCCGAATGCCGCGGGCTGCTGATCCATTTCGAGCAGGCCGGCATCCTTACGCCGCAGACGCGCGAGCACGTGATCGAGCGCGCGCTCGCCGCCAACGGCGACGGCCTGTCGCTCGAGCAGCTCAAGCTCGTGGTGCTGATGGTGCTGTGGAACCAGCAGACCCCGAGCAGCCGCCTGATCGCGGAAGATCTCCTGTCGCCGGCCGGCATCCGCCTGCCGAACTGATTTCACGCTGATTTCGCACTGATTTCGCGCACAAAGCGTGCGCCGCGCGGGCGCGCCCAAATCGCGCTCCGCGGGTGCGCAATAGTTCCGCAGGGTTGCTGCGGCGCAGTTTTTGCAGGTATCCTTCGCGCCCCCGCATGTCCAAAAAGCTCATCATCGCCGAGAAGCCGTCCGTCACCAACGACATCGCGCGCGCGCTCGGCGGCTTCACGAAGAAGGGCGAGTACCTTGAAAGCAAGGACTACGTTCTCTCGTCCGCGGTCGGGCATCTGCTCGAGCTCGCGCTGCCGCCCGAGCATGACGTCAAGAAAGGCAAGTGGTCGTTCGCCAAGCTGCCCGTGATCCCGCCGCATTTCGACCTGGCGCCGATCGAGAAGAACGAAAAGCGGCTCAACGTGCTGCTCAAGCTGCTCAAGCGCAAGGACGTGACCGGGATCATCAACGCCTGCGACGCGGGCCGCGAGGGCGAGCTGATCTTCCGCTACATCGCGCAGTACGCGAAAACCAAGAAGCCGGTCGAGCGCCTGTGGCTGCAGTCGATGACGCAGGGCGCGATCCGCGAGGGCTTCGAGACCCTGCGCAAGGACCGGGACCTGCTGCCGCTCGCCGACGCCGCGAAAAGCCGCTCCGAGGCCGACTGGCTGGTGGGTATCAATGGCACGCGCGCGATGACCGCCTTCAACTCGAAGGAAGGCGGCTTTTACCTGACGACGGTGGGCCGCGTGCAGACGCCGACGCTCGCGATCCTGGTCGAGCGCGAGGAGAAGATCCGCGCCTTCCAGCCGCGCGATTACTGGGAGGTGCACGCGCGCTTCGCCGCCAAGGCGGGTGAGTACGCGGGCCGCTGGTTCGACCCGGCCTTCAAGAAGGACGACGATGCCGAGCGCAAGCCCGAGCGCATCTGGCAGGCCGCGCAGGCCGAGACGATCGCGGCGGCCTGCGCCGGCCAGGCGGGCACGGCGACCGAGGAGACCAAGCCGACCACGCAGGCCTCGCCGCTGCTGTATGACCTGACCAGCCTGCAGCGCGACGCCAACGGCCGCTTCGGCTTTTCGGCCAAGGGCACGCTCGCGCTCGCGCAGTCGCTTTACGAACGCCACAAGGCGCTCACCTATCCGCGTACCGACGCGCGGGCGCTGCCCGAGGACTACCTCGCCACGGTCAGGAAGACGATGGACGCGCTCGCCGGCGTGAAGGAGTTCGCGCCGTTCGCCAAGCAGGTGCTGAAAAGCGGCTGGGTCAAGCCGAACAAGCGCATCTTCGACAACAGCAAGATCTCGGACCACTTCGCGATCATCCCGACGCTGCAGGCGCCCGGACACCTGAGCGAGCCCGAAGCCAAGCTTTACGACCTGGTGGTGCGGCGCTTCCTCGCGGTGTTCTTCCCCTCGGCCGAATACCTGCAGACCACGCGCATCACGACGGTGAGCGAGCAGCAGTTCAGGACCGACGGCAAGGTGCTGCAGAGCCCGGGCTGGCTGGCGGTCTACGGCAAATCGGCGCAGGAGGAATCGGAGAACCTGCCGCCGATCGCGCAGGGCGAGAAGGTCAGGACGCTCGAGGCCAAGGCGACGGCCAACCAGACGCGGCCGCCTGCGCGCTTCTCGGAAGCCACTCTGCTCTCGGCGATGGAAGGCGCGGGCAAGCTGGTCGAAGACGACGAGTTGCGCGCCGCCATGGGGGCGAAGGGCCTGGGCACGCCGGCCACGCGCGCGGCCGTCATCGAGGGCCTGATCAGCGAGAAGTACGTCGAGCGCCAGGGCCGCGAACTCAAGCCGACCTGGAAGGCGTTCAGGCTGCTGTTCGCGCTCAAGCACTTCGAGGTGGACGAGATCACCTCGCCCGAACTCACCGGCGACTGGGAGTTCAAGCTCAAGCAGATGGAGCAGGGCAAGCTGCCGCGCGAGAAGTTCATGTCGCACATCGAGAAGGTGACGCGCGACCTCGTCAAGCGCGTCAAGGCGGGCAGCATCCCCGAGGAGGCGTTCGCGACGGTTGCCGCGCCCTGCCCGAAGTGCGGCGGCGTGATCCAGGAGACCTACCGCAAGTTCCAGTGCCAGTCCTGCGACTTCTACATCTGGCCGGTGCTGCTCGGCCGCGACTGGTCGCCCGAGGAGGTCGCCGAGCTCGTCACCAGGAAGTTCATCGGCCCGCTGAACGGCTTTCGCAGCAAGCAGGGCCGGCCGTTCTCCGCGGGCCTGAAGCTCACTGACGAATTCAAGATCGAATTTGACTTCGGCCAGGCAGCGGACAGCGATGAGCCGGTCGATTTCAGCGGCCAGTCGCCGCTCGGCGCCTGCCCGAAGTGCGCGAGTCGCGTGTTCGAGCACGGCTCCTCATACGTCTGCGAGAAATCGGTCGGCCCGCAGCGCAGCTGCGACTTCCGCTCCGGCCGCATGATCCTGCAGCAGCCGGTGGAGCGCGAGCAGATGCAGAAGCTGCTGGCCACCGGACGCACCGACCTGCTGGTGAACTTTGTCTCCAGGAAGGGCCGTAAGTTCAAGGCTTTCCTCGTGAAGACTCCCGAAGGAAAGGTCGGCTTCGAATTTCAGGCTCGAGCCCCCAAGCCCGAAAAGACCCCGAAGGCAGAAAAACCCGCGCGCAAGAAGCGCGCAGCCTAGACATCCAGATTTCGCACCCCTAGCGCGTTCGACTCGATGAATGCGCGCCGCGGCTCCACCTCGTCGCCCATCAGCTTGGTGAAGATCTCGTCGGCGGCGATGCCGTCGTCGATCTGCACGCGCAACAGGCGCCGCACCTTCGGGTCCATGGTGGTCTCCCAGAGCTGCGACGGGTTCATCTCGCCCAGGCCCTTGTAGCGCTGCAGGCTCATCGCCTTCTGCACTTCGGCGAGCAGCCAGCGCATGGCTTCGCCGAAATCCTTGACCGGGAATTTCTTCTCGCCGCGCTGCACGTAGGCGCCGACGCCCACCAGGCCGCGCAGCATCTCCGCGGTCTGGCGGATCTGCGCGTAATCGCCGCTGTGCACGAACTCCGAGTCGATGGTGGTGAAGCGCATGTTGCCGTGTCGCGCGCGCTCGATGCGCACCTGGTAGCGCTCGGTCTTGGGGTCGAAGTGCGCCGCGACGCGCACGCCGTTGCCCGGCAGCGCCGCGGCGAGCGCCTCGGCCGAGGTCTGCGCGACATCGCGCCTGCCGAGCTCGATCTGCACGCCGCGCAGCATCGCCACCAGCACGTCGCGGTCGATCCAGCGCGACACGCGCTCGATCACCGCCTCGGCGAGCAGGTAGGCCTTGGCGAGCTCGGCGAGCGTCTCGCCCGTGATCGGCTCGCGCCGCGCGGCCGGATGCAGCGCCGCGTCGACGAGCGCCTGGCGCAGCATGAATTCGTTCAACTCGTGCTCGTCCTTGAGGTAGCGCTCGTCCTTGGCCAGCTTCGCCTTGTACAGCGGCGGCTGCGCGATATAGATGTGGCCGCGCTCGACGAGCTCGGGCATCTGGCGGTAGAAGAAGGTAAGCAGCAGCGTGCGGATGTGCGAGCCGTCGACGTCGGCATCGGTCATCACGATGATGCGGTGGTAGCGCAGCTTCTCCGGGTTGTACTCTTCCTTGCCGATGCCGCAGCCGAGCGCGGTGATCAGCGTGGCGATCTCGGCCGATCCCAGCAGCTTGTCGAAGCGCGCCTTCTCGACGTTCAGGATCTTGCCCTTGAGCGGCAGGATCGCCTGGAAGCGCCGGTCGCGGCCCTGCTTCGCGGAGCCGCCGGCCGAGTCGCCCTCGACCAGGTACAGCTCGCACTGCGCCGGGTCCTTCTCCTGGCAGTCGGCCAGCTTGCCGGGCAGCCCGAGGCCGTCGAGCACGCCCTTGCGACGGGTCATCTCGCGCGCCTTGCGCGCAGCCTCCCGGGCGCGGGCCGCATCGACGATCTTGGCGGTGATCACGCGCGCGTCCGCGGGCCGCTCGTCGAGGAACTGACGCAGCTTTTCGGCGACGATCTCCTCGACCACCGGGCGCACCTCGGAGGACACCAGCTTCTCCTTGGTCTGCGATGAGAACTTGGGTTCGGGTACCTTGACCGACAGTACGCAGGCCAATCCCTCGCGCATGTCGTCGCCGGTGGTCTCGACCTTGGCTTTCTTCGCGAGCTCGTGCTCCTCGATGTACTTGTTGAGCACGCGCGTCATCGCCGCGCGCAGTCCCGTGAGGTGCGTGCCGCCGTCCTTCTGCGGGATGTTGTTGGTGAAGCACAGCACGCTTTCCTGGTACGAATCGTTCCACTGCATCGCCACGTCGACGGTGATGCCCTCCTTCTCGCCGCGCCCGAAAAACACCGTCGGGTGCAGCACGGTCTTGGAGCGGTTCATGTACTCGACGAAGCCCTGCACGCCGCCGGCGAACGCGAAGTCCTCCTGCTTGCCCGCGCGCTGGTCGACCAGCACGATGCGCACGCCGTTGTTGAGGAACGAGAGCTCGCGCAGGCGGCGCGCTAGGATGTCGTAGTGGTAGTCGACCGTGCCGAAGATACTGCGCGAAGCGAGGAAGTGCACCTCCGTACCGCGCTTTTCGGTGGTTCCGGTCACGCGCAAAGGACCGGTGGCCGCGCCGTCGGCAAACTCGATCTGGTGCACCTTGCCGTCGCGCCAGATGGTCAGCCGCAGCCAGCCCGAGAGCGCGTTCACCACCGACACGCCCACGCCGTGCAGGCCGCCGGATACCTTGTAGCTGTTGGCGTCGAACTTGCCGCCCGCGTGCAGCTCGGTCATGACGATCTCGGCCGCCGAGCGCTTCTGCTCGTCGTCCTCCTTGACGCCGGTCGGGATGCCGCGGCCGTTGTCCAGCACCGACACCGAGTTGTCGGTGTGGATGGTGAGGACGATTTCGTCGCAGAAGCCCGCGAGCGCCTCGTCGACGGCGTTGTCCACGACTTCGAACACCATGTGGTGCAGTCCGGTGCCGTCCGAGGTGTCGCCGATGTACATCCCGGGGCGCTTGCGCACCGCCTCCAAGCCCTTCAGGACCTTGATGCTGTCCGAGTCGTAGTCGTTCGCCTCGAGCTGCTGCTTTTCCGGCTCGCCCACCCTAGATCCTCATCGGCATGACGACGTACTTGAAATCAGCCTCGGACGGGAAGCTCATCAGCGCGCTCGAGGCCGCGTCGCCGAACAGGCATTCGACGTCGCTGCCGGCGACGTTGTTCAGCACGTCGAGCAGGTAGTTGACGTTGAAGCCGATGTCGAGCGCATCGCCCTTGTAGTCCACTTCGAGCGTTTCCTCGGCCTCTTCCTGCTCGGTGTTCGAGGACACGATCTTCAGGCTGCCGTCGGTGAGCACCCAGCGCACGCCGCGGAACTTCTCGTTCGACAGGATGGCAGCGCGCAGCAGCGACTGGCGCAGCAGCTCGCGGCCGAGCGAAAGCTTGTTCTTGTGGCCGCTCGGAATCACGCGCGTATAGTCGGGAAACTTGCCGTCGACCAGCTTGGAGACGAGCTCGACGCCGCCGAACGCGAACGCGGCCTGCGTCGACGAGAGCTCGACCCGGACCTCGCCCTCGCCGTCCGAGAGCAGCTTCGCGAGCTCGAGCACCGTCTTGCGCGGCACGATCACTTCCTGGCGCGGCAGCTTGGCCTCGAGCGCCATCGCGGCGTAGGCGAGCCGGTGGCCATCGGTGGCGACCAGCTTGAGCGACTTGTCCTCGACCACCATCAGCAGGCCGTTCAGGTAGTAGCGGATGTCCTGCTGCGCCATCGCGTACTGCACCAGGCCCAGCACCCGGCGCAGCGCCTTCTGCGGCAGCGCGAATCGCGCCGCCTCTCCGGCGGGCTTGGCCAGGCGCGGAAAGTCCTCCGCCGGCAGCGTCTGCAGCACGAAGCGGCTCTTGCCCGACTTCACGAGCAGCCGCTTGTCCTGCATCTGCAGCGTCACCTCGGCACCGTCCGGAAGCGCGCGCAGGATGTCCACGAGCTTGCGCGCGCCCACGGTCACGGTGCGCGACTCGCCGGCCGATTCGACGCTGCCGCGCGACGCGATCTGGATTTCGATGTCGGTGGCGAGGAAGGCCAGCGACCCGCCGCTGCGCTCGATCAGGACGTTCGACAGGATCGGCAGCGTATGGCGGCGCTCGATGATGCCGCTGACCGCGGAAAGAGGTCCCAGCAGATCGTCGCGCTTGGCTTTGACCAGAACCATCGTTGTTCCTTCTTTTCCTTGTCTATATCTAGTAACAACTAATAAAGGCCGGGGTTTCTCTGTATAAGCCCGAAACCGGCTTGCATCCAGCGGCTTGGCGCAGCGCCTGGCCGTGCGCAATCTGTGGAGGAGGCTGTGGAGCGTTGTGCGTCGTTCCGGGCAATGCGGCGCCGCGCGGCCTTATGCACAAAGTATCCCCGCGCTGTGCACAGCTTTCATCTCGCATTCATCCCTTCAGCACCTGCTCGAGCAGGTGGTAGTCGCGGTTCAGGGAGACGTCCTTCTTGCGCAGGCTGGCAATCGTGCGGCAGGCGTGCAGCACCGTCGTGTGATCGCGATTGCCGAAGGCTTCGCCGATCTCCGGCAGGCTCATCTGCGTGAGGTCCTTGGCGAGCGCCATCGCCACCTGGCGCGGCCGCGCGATGTTGCGGTTGCGCCGCTTGGAGTGCATGTCGGAGACCTTGATCTTGAAGTACTCGGCGACCGTCTTCTGGATGCCCTCGACGTTGATTTGGCGGTTGGCCACGTGCAGGATGTCGCGCAGCGCCTCGCGCGCGAGCTCGAGCGACAGCTCGCGGCCGGTGAAGCGCGCGAACGCGAGTACCTTCTTAAGCGCGCCTTCCAGCTCGCGCACGTTCGAGCGGATGTGCTTGGCGATGAAGAAGGCGATGTCCTCGGCGAGCGCAAGCGCTTCAGCTTCCGCCTTCTTCAGCACGATCGCGACGCGCATCTCGAGCTCCGGCGGCTCGATCGCCACCGTGAGGCCCCAGCCGAAGCGCGAGATCAGGCGCTCCTGCATGCCGGCGATCTCCTTGGGGTAAGTGTCGCAGGTGATCACGATCTGCTTGTGGGCCTCGACCAGCGCGTTGAACGCGTAGAAGAACTCCTCCTGGGTGCGGTCCTTGTTGGAGAAGAACTGGATGTCGTCGATGAGCAAGAGGTCGAGCGAGTGGTAGTAGCGCTTGAATTCCTCGAACGACTTCTGCTGGTAGGCCCGTACCACGTCGGTCACGTACTGCTCGGCGTGGATGTAACGGATGCGGGCCTGCGGGCGCTCCGCGGCCAGGCGATTGCCGATCGCCTGCAGCAGGTGCGTCTTGCCCAGTCCGACACCGCCGTAGATGAACAGCGGGTTGTAGGAGATGCCGGGGTTCTCGGCGACCTGCATCGCCGCCGCGCGCGCGAGCTGATTCGCCTTGCCGGTGACGAAATTGTCGAAGGTGAAGCTGCGGTTCAGGCGCGCCCGCTCGGGGGCGACCAGCGTCGCGCTCTGCGGGATCGCAACCGGCGCGGGTGCGCGCGCGCCCGGATCGGCCGCCGCCGCGCGCGCCAGCACGAGCCGGACATCGATGTCGCGCGCGCCGTTCTCGGCCGCCAGGCGGCGAATGCGCGCGCCGAAAGTGTCGCGCACGTGCTCGAGAATGAAGCGGTTGGGTGCGGCGAGAACCAGCGTGGCCGAATCCGCCGGGCCGGCCTCTGGCGCGAGGGGTCGAATCCAGGTATTGAACTGCTGCGTGGGCAGTTCCTGCTCCAGTCGGCGCAGGCAAGCGTGCCAGAGATTCTGCATCGTTTTCTGAGGGCCGAGGAGAGCTTGGATTTTACCCTTTCCCCATTGCGTTATCCACAGTGCGCGCAATAAAAAAACCTTGATTTGACAAGGCTTCAGCGCGCGGGCTCTAATACCGCCCTTTTTCGGATCGAGCACGTCAAATGAAGCAGAAGCGAACCTACCAGCCTTCCAAGACGCGACGCGCACGCACACACGGATTCCTGGTGCGCAGCCGCACCGCCAAGGGACGCGCGGTGCTGCGCGCGCGACGGGCGAAAGGCCGCAAGCGCCTGGCAGTGTAGGCTCCGTGCCCGGCGAGCCGCGCAGGCCAGGGCAGTCGACGATCGGAACACGCTACGGGCTCGGCGCAGAGCGGCGGCTTGCGGACAAGAAGGCGTTCGAGCGCCTGCTGCGCGAAGGCAAGCGGCAAAGCCGGTCGGGCTTCACGTTCTTCATTGCGGTGCGCGCGGCAGGGCCGGCGCGGCTCGGTATTCTCGTGACGCGCAGGCACGCGGCGAAGGCGACCGTGCGCAACCGGATCAAGCGCTACATACGCGAGGCGTTCCGTCTGGAGCAGGCGGGCCTGAGCGCCATGGACGTGCTGGTGCGGCCGCCGCTGGGCGTGCGACCGGGCCCGCGTATGCTCGGCAGGCTGCGCGAGCTTTTCATGGAATTGGTCAAGTGAGGATGGCATGAGCGCATTGTTGCGAGCGCTGATCCGCGGTTACCGGTACTTCCTGGCGCCCTTGCTGCCGCCCGCCTGCCGGTTCTTCCCGAGCTGCTCGGCCTACGCCGAGGAAGCGTTGCGCACCCACGGGGTGCTGCGCGGCGGCTGGTTGTGCGCGTCGCGGCTGTGCCGCTGCGGGCCTTGGCACCCCGGCGGCGTGGATCCGGTACCGGCCGCGCGCAAATCGCCAGGCAAGCACTGAGCGCTGCCATGGATACTCAGCGTCTCATCCTGCTCTTCATCTTTGGCTTCTCGGTGCTCATGCTCTGGGACGCCTGGGAGAAGGAGCACCGCCCGAAACCTGCGGCGCAAGCGACCGCGCCCGCTGCGGTACCGGCTCCCGATGTGAAGCCGGGTGCGCTGCCCGCGCCGACCCCCGCTGCGCAACCTGCACCTGCCAACGTGCCGGGCGGCGCGCCGGCAGCGGCCAAGGGCGAAACCATCGTGGTACGCACCGACCTGGTGGTCGCCCAGATCGACACGCTGGGCGCCACGCTCAAGAGCGTAGAGTTGCTCAAGCACAAGGACGCCAAGGATGCGTCACAGAATCTGATGCTGCTCGGGGCGGAACACCAGTACGAGGCGCAAAGCGGCGTCACGGGCGAAGGCGGCCCGAACCACCGCACGCTCTGGAGCGTGGAGCCCGGCGAGCGCACGCTGGCAGCGGCTGCGCAGGCGCTCGAGGTTCGCTTCAGCGCGCAGGGCAAGGATGGCCTGGCAGCCACCAAGATCTATCGCTTCAAGCGCGACAGCTACGAGATTGAGGTCGCGCTCGAGCTGAAGAACGCCGGCGGCGCGCCGCTCGTGCCGGCGACCTACTTCCAGTTCACGCACAACGGCAAGTCCTCTGCGGATGCGAACACCGTGGCGCAGACTTTCGGCGCGCAGAGCTTCAACGGCTTCGCGGTCTACACCGACGAGAAGAAGTTCGAGAAGGTGCACCTGGCCGACGTCGACAAGGGCAAGGCCGATTTCGCGAAGCAGGCGAACAACGGCTGGCTGGCGTACGTGCAGCACTACTTCGTCGCCGGCTGGATTCCGCCAGACAAGGCGACGCGCAACTACGAGGTGCTCAAGCGCGACGACGGCCTCTACGCCGGCTACGTGCGGCTTCCGGCCGGCACGCTCGCGCCGGGGGCAGCGGCCACGGTGACGGTGCCGCTCTACGCGGGGCCGCAGGAGCAGCGGCGCCTTGCGGCGGTAGCGCCGGGCTTCGACCTGGTGGTCGACTACGGCTGGCTGACGATCATCGCCTGGCCGCTGTTCTGGCTGCTGGAGAAGTTCCACGACCTCTCGGGCAACTGGGGCGTGGCGATCATCCTGCTCACGGTGCTCATCAAGATCATCTTCTTCCCGCTGTCGGCGGCGAGCTACAAGTCGATGGCGAAGATGAAGCTGATCACGCCGCGCATGCAGAAGATCCGCGAGATGTACGAGCACGACCGCCAGAAGATGAACCAGGCGATGATGGACCTGTACAAGACCGAGAAGATCAACCCGCTGGGCGGCTGCTTCCCGATCCTGGTGCAGATCCCGGTGTTCATCGCGCTGTACTGGGTGCTGCTCGCGGCGATCGAGCTGCGGCACGCGCCGTTCGTGCTCTGGATCAAGGACCTCTCGGCGCTCGATCCATACTACGTGCTGCCGATCCTGATGACCGTGACGATGGTGCTGCAGACCAAGATGAACCCGGTGCCGCCCGATCCGGTGCAGGCGAAGGTGATGCAGTTCATGCCGTTCGTGTTCAGCATCTTCTTTTTCTTCTTCCCGGCCGGGCTGGTGCTCTACTGGCTGGTGAACAACATCCTTTCGATCGCCCAACAATGGCAGATTCAGCGCATGTTCGAGCGCGGCAAGCCTGCCCATGCCAAGCGCTGAGCGGCCCCGCCGCGAACCAGTCATCGTCCGGGACACGATCGCCGCGCTAGCAACCCCGCCCGGCCGCGGCGGCATCGGCATCGTGCGCGTCTCGGGTCCGGAGGTGCAGCGCATCGCGGCCAAAGTGCTGGGCAGGCTGCCGCAGCCGCGGCGCGCAAGCTTCGGCGCCTTCCACGATGCGCGCTGCGAGCGCGTCGACGAGGGCATCGCGCTGTATTTCCCGGCGCCGCATTCCTATACCGGCGAGGACGTGCTCGAACTGCAGGGCCACGGCGGGCCGGTCGTCATGCACGCCGTGCTTGGTGCGGTGCTCGATGCGGGCGCGCGCCTCGCCGAGCCGGGCGAATTCACGCGCCGCGCGTTCCTCGACGGCAAGCTCGACCTCGCGCAGGCCGAGGCGGTCGCCGATCTGATCGATGCGGCCAGCCGCGAGGCGGCGCGCTCGGCGCTGCGCTCGCTCGCGGGCGAGTTCTCGGCGGCGGTGGCAAAGCTTGTTGGCGGGCTCACGGAACTGCGCGCGCTCACCGAGGCGATGCTGGATTTTCCCGAGGAGGAGATCGACAGCCTGCATCGCGACGATGCGCGGGCGCGCCTGGCGCGGCTGCAGGCCGCGCTCGGGGACGTGCTGGCGCGCAGCCGGCAGGGCAGCCTGCTGCGCGCCGGCATCCACGTCGTGCTCGCCGGGCGCCCGAACGTCGGCAAGTCGAGCCTGCTCAATCGCCTGGCGGGCGAGGAACGCGCGATCGTCACGGCAGTGCCCGGCACCACGCGCGATGCGCTGCGCGAGCCGATCCAGATCGAAGGCGTGCCGATCGTGATCGTCGATACCGCGGGGCTGCGCGAGTCCGCTGACGAAGTCGAGCGCATCGGCATGGCGCGCGCGCGCAGCGAGATCGAGCGTGCCGATGTGGTGCTCGAAGTGCTCGAAGCGGGCAAGATGGAAGCGCCGGCCGGCCCGCTGCCCGCGGCCGCGAGCCGCCTCACTGTCGTCAACAAGATCGACCTCGTCGCCGGCGCCGCGCCCGGGCGGCATGGCGATGCGATCCACGTGTCCGCGAAAACCGGCGCCGGCTTGGACGCGCTGCGCCTGGCGCTGCTCGAGGCGGCCGGCTGGAGCGCGCGCGGCGAATCGGTGTTCCTCGCGCGCGAGCGGCACCTGCGCGCGCTCGAGGCGGCGCGCAAGCATCTGCAGGCGGCCGGGGCGCAGGTGGCGCACTGGGAGTTTTTCGCCGAGGAGCTGCGCCTCGCGCAGGAGGCGCTCGGGGCGATCACCGGGCGCGTCAGCGCCGACGACCTGCTGGGCGAGATCTTCTCGCGCTTCTGTGTCGGGAAATAGCGCCGCGGCGCGACTATCGTTCTGGTAACAAAAGGGAAATCCGCCTGCCTCGCGACCGTCAGGTGGGCGCGGTAAAATTGCGACCAAGAGGATTCTACCGGCCCGGCGCAGCCCAGGGCCGTTTTGTTTTCCAGGAGCTTGCTTCATGAACGACCGCAGTCACTCCCCGGCCGACTCATCTCCCGCCCCTGAGTGGGTGCGCCACCGCAAGCTGCGCGCATGGGTCGCCAAGATGGCGCGCCTCGCGCAACCGGAGCGCATCGTCTGGTGCGACGGCTCGCAGGCCGAGTACGACCGCCTGTGCGGCGAGCTGGTCGCCTCGGGCACCTTCCTCAAGCTCGACGAGAAGCTGCGGCCCGGGAGCTACCTCGCGCGCTCCAATCCGACGGACGTCGCGCGCATGGAGGATCGCACCTTCATCTGCTCGGCGAGCGCGGAGGATGCCGGGCCCACCAACAACTGGATCGATCCGGCGGAGATGCGCAGCACGCTCGGGCGGCTGTTCGACGGCTGCATGCGCGGCCGCACCATGTACGTGGTGCCGTTCTCGATGGGCCCGATCGGCTCGCACATCGCGCAGATCGGCGTGCAGCTCTCGGATTCGGCCTACGTGGCGGTCAACATGAAGCTCATGACGCGCATGGGCCGCGCGGTCGCCGAGTACCTCGGCGAGGAGGGCGCGTTCGTGCCCTGCGTGCACTCGGTCGGTGCGCCGCTCGCGCCGGGCGCGCAGGACGTGCCCTGGCCCTGCAACGAGAAGGAGAAGTGGATCGTCCACTTCCCCGAGACGCGCGAGATCTGGTCCTACGGCTCGGGCTACGGCGGCAACGCGCTGCTCGGCAAGAAGTGCCTGGCGCTGCGCATCGCCTCGGTGATGGCGCGCGACGAGGGCTGGCTCGCCGAGCACATGCTGATCCTCGGTCTGGAGTCGCCGCAGGGCGAGAAGCACTACGTGTCGGCGGCGTTCCCGAGCGCCTGCGGCAAGACCAATTTCGCGATGCTGATCCCGCCCGCCGCGTTCGCCGGCTGGAAGGTGACCATGATCGGCGAGGACATCGCCTGGATCAAGCCCGGGGCCGACGGGCGCTTCCATGCCATCAATCCGGAGGCGGGCCTGTTCGGCGTCGCGCCGGGCACCTCGGAGGCAACCAATCCGAACGCGATGAAGACGCTGCGCGCCAACGTGATCTTCACCAACGTCGCGCTCACGCCCGAGGGCGACGTCTGGTGGGAGGACATGACCGATGAGCCGCCGGCGAAGCTCATCGACTGGCAGGGCAAGGAGTGGACGCCGGGCTGCGGCCGGCCGGCGGCGCACCCGAACGCGCGTTTCACCGTCGCCGCCAGCCAGTGCCCGTCGATGGACCCGAACTGGGAGGATCCGAAGGGCGTGCCGATCTCGGCGTTCATTTTCGGCGGCCGGCGCTCCTCGACCGTGCCGCTCGTGGTCGAGGCGCAGAACTGGGAGGAGGGCGTCTACATGGGCGCCACGCTCGGTTCGGAAACGACGGCCGCGATCACCGGCAAGATCGGCGTGGTGCGCCGCGATCCGATGGCGATGCTGGCGTTCTGCGGCTACAACATGGGCGATTACTTCGCGCACTGGCTGAAGATGGGCAAGGCCGTGTCGCGGCCGCCGAAAATTTTCCGCGTCAACTGGTTCCGCAAGGACGCCGCGGGCAAGTTCATCTGGCCGGGCTTTGCCGAGAACATGCGCGTGCTGAAGTGGATCGTCGACCGCTGCGCGGGCCGCGCGCAGGGCGTGGAGACGGCGCTCGGCGTGATCCCGCGCTACGAGGACCTGAACTGGACGGGGCTCGAGCGATTCGAGCGCGCGCGCTACGAGGATCTCGCGCGCGTCGACGAAAAGGCCTGGGGCGTGGAGCTCCAGTCGCACGATGAACTGTTCGGCAAGCTCGCCGGCCACGTGCCGGCGGCGCTGGAAAAGCGCCGCGGCACCATGCACCAGAAGCTCGCCGCCTAACTTCTAAGTCGTACCACGACCAACGCAAGGCTGCCTGCGGCGAGCGACAGCGCCGCTGCCGCCGCGAACACCACGGGCGACGCCGCGAGCTCGAGCAGCGCGCCGCCCAGCGTCAATCCCAGCCCTACGCCCGCAAGCAGCCCCGTCGACGACCACGTGAAGGCCTCGGTCGAATGCTCGGGCCGCGAGTTCTTCGCCACCAGCATCGACTGCATGATGAGCGCGGGCGCCATCGCGACGCCCGCAGCGATGCACCACAGGGCGAACAGCCACACCGATGAGAGCAGCGCGAGCGGCGCGACACCCAGGCCCATGATCGCGAGCATCAGCGGAAACTGGCGCGCGAGCGGCAGGCGCCAGCTGCGGCTGCCGTAGACCAGGCCACCGGCCGCGCTGCCGATGCTCATGATGGCGAGCAGGACGCCGGCGAGCGCGGGATGGCCCGCCTCGGTCGCGTAAGCGGTAGTGGCGATCTCGACCAGGCCGAAGGCCGAGGCGTAGCAAACGATCACCGCGAGCAGGGGCGCGAAGCCGGGTTGGGCGAGCGGACCGAACAGGCTCGCCTTGCCGTGCGGCTCGCTGAGGGAGCCTGCAGGCGACCGCTCTACTATTGTCCAGTGCCCGAGCGCGCGCGAACGCTGGAACAGCAGCGTGCCGGCGCAGCCGCATGCGGCGGCGAAAAGCACCGCTGCGGCGGGCGAGGCGAGCGCCACGAATGCGGCAACGACTACCGGTCCCAGGATGAAGATCAGTTCGATCACCACGGACTCGAGCGAGTACGCCGTGGCGAGCAGCTGATCGTCCCTGAGCTTCTGCTTGAAGAACGTGCGCATGCACACTGTGATCGGCGGAAAGCAGGCGCCGGCGGCGGCCGCGAGCGCGAACGAGGCGCCGAGCGGCGCTGAGGCGGTGAGCGCGAGCACCAGTGCCGCAAGCGCCGCGGGAAAGGCGAACGCGCAGAACAGCAGCATCGGGCGCGGACCATAGCGGTCGATCAGGCGGCCAAATAGCGGCGCTATCGTGGCAAGTCCCGCTACGTAGCAGGCCGCCACCGCGCCGCCGCGTCCGAAAGAGCCGCTCGTGTCCTGAGCGAGCATGAGGATCGCCAGGCCGGCGATGCCGATCGGCAGGCGTCCCAGCACCGAAGCGGCGATCGCCGAGCGCAAGTCCGGTCGCTCCAGCAGGGCGGAGTAGCGCGCAAAGGAGATCACGGGACGGGCATCAGGGGCTGGACGAGGGGCGGCGGATTGTCGCACGCCAGAGCGTATTGCTGCATCGCAGCAATACGCTAAGTTCTGGCTGCTCCACGTGAAACATCATCGGCTCCGCCAAGCGCGCCTAGTTTCACGTGGAACATTGACGTATCATTCGGCCCGCCCCTGCGCGCCCCATGCAATTTCCAACCGAATTCGACGTGATCGTAGTCGGCGGCGGCCATGCCGGCACCGAAGCCGCCCTCGCCGCCGCGCGTCTCGGCTGCCGGACGCTGTTGCTCACGCATAGCATCGAAACCCTGGGCCAGATGTCGTGCAACCCCTCGATCGGCGGCATCGGCAAGGGTCACTTGGTCAAGGAAATCGACGCCCTGGGCGGGGCCATGGCGCTCGCCACCGACGAGGCCGGGATCCAGTTCCGCACGCTCAATTCCTCCAAGGGGGCGGCGGTCCGGGCCACGCGCGCGCAGGCCGACCGCCTGCTCTACAAGCAGGCCATCCGGCGCCGGCTCGAGCAGCAACCGAACCTCACGCTCTTTCAGCAGGCCGTTGACGACATCCAGCTCGAAGGCGACCGGGTTACCGGCGTGCTAACCCAGATCGGCCTGCGCTTTCGCGGCCGCACGGTCGTGCTCACGGCCGGCACCTTTCTCGCTGGCCAGGTACACGTAGGCCTGCAGAGCTACTCGGCCGGCCGCGCGGGCGACCCTGCGGCCATCACGCTCGCGGCCCGGCTGCGCGAGATGCGGCTTCCGGTGGGCCGGCTGAAGACCGGGACACCACCGCGCCTGGATGGCAACACCATCGATTTCTCCGTCATGGAGGTGCAGCCTGGGGATACGCCGGAGCCCGTGTTCTCCTTCCTCGGCCGGCGCGACATGCATCCCCGCCAGCTGCCGTGCTGGGTGACCCATACCAACGATCGCACCCACGAGATCGTTCGCGGCGGACTCGACCGCTCGCCCATGTATACCGGCGTCATCCAGGGCGTGGGACCGCGCTATTGCCCGTCTATCGAGGACAAGATCCACCGCTTTGCGGGCAAGTCCTCGCATCAGATCTTCCTCGAACCCGAAGGCCTGACCACGAGCGAGATTTACCCCAACGGCATCTCCACCAGCCTGCCGTTCGACGTGCAGCTCGAGCTGGTGCATTCGATCCGCGGACTGGAACAGGCGCACCTGCTGCGCCCCGGCTATGCGATCGAGTACGACTATTTCGATCCGCGCAACCTGAAGTCCTCGCTCGAGACCAAGTCGATCCAGAGGCTGTTTTTCGCGGGGCAGATCAACGGCACGACCGGCTACGAGGAGGCCGCGGCACAGGGCCTGCTCGCCGGCCTAAATGCCGGATTGCTGGCGCTGGGCCGCGAGGCCTGGTGCCCCACGCGCGACCTGGCCTACCTCGGCGTGCTGGTGGACGACCTCATCACGCGCGGCGTTGCGGAACCCTATCGGATGTTCACCAGCCGCGCCGAATACCGCCTGATGCTCCGCGAAGACAACGCCGATCTGCGGCTCACGGAGATCGGCCGCAAGCTGGGACTCGTCGATGACGCGCGCTGGGACGCCTTCAGCCGCAAGCGCGATGCGATTGCCCGGGAGACCGAACGGCTGAGGTCGACATGGGTGAATCCCCGGACGTTGCCGGCCGAGGCCGCGATGCGACTGCTCGGACAGCCGATCGAGCGCGAGTACACGCTCTATGATCTGCTGCGGCGGCCAAACGTCAGTTATCGCTCGCTTTCGTTAATCTCGTCTACTGGTAAGGCTATTGAGGACACATCTGTGGCGGAGCAGGTCGAGATCCAAGCCAAGTATCAAGGGTACATCGCGCGCCAGCAGGACGAAGTCGAGCGCCATGGCGGGCAGGCTTGCGCCGTTCTGCCCGCCGACCTCGACTATGCCGAGGTACGCGGCCTCTCCATCGAGGCGCGCCAGACGCTCGCCCGCCAGCGGCCGGAGACCATCGGCCAGGCTGTACGCATGACCGGCATCACGCCGGCCGCCATCTCGCTGCTGCTCGTTCATCTGCGGCGGCTGCGCGAGCGGGCTCCGTTCGAGCAGAAGCGCGTATGACGCAGGCGGCCGAGCGCACGACGCCGGAAGCGGCGTTGCAGCGCGGGCTCGCCGAGCTCGCCCTGGCGCTGCCGCCGGGCGCAAGCGAGCAACTGCTGGCGTACCTCGATCTGCTCGCCAAGTGGAACAAGACCTACAACCTCACGGCGATCCGCGATCCGCTGCAGGCGGTGGGCCTGCACCTGCTCGATTCGCTCGCGGTGCTGCGCGAGCTCACCGACCGGCCCGGCGCGCTGGCGGACGTCGGCTCGGGCGGCGGGCTGCCCGGCATTCCGCTGGCGATCGCCGAACCCGAGCGGCGTGTGACGCTGAACGACGCAAGCGAAAAAAAGGGCGCGTTCCTGCGCCAGGCGGTGATCGAGCTGGGATTGCGCAACGCGGATGTGCACATCGGCCGCGCCGAACAGTGGCACCCTACGCAGCGCTTCGCCGTCGTCATCACGCGCGGCTTTGCGAGCCTGGTGGATTTTCTCGCCACCAGCCGCCACCTCGCCGCGCCGGGCGGCGTGCTCGCGGCAATGAAGGGCGCCTATCCCGAGGCCGAGCTCGCGCAGATTCCGGCGGACTGCGATTGCGGCGACGTGCGCCGGCTCAAGGTGCCGCTGCTCGACGCCGAGCGCCACCTCGTGCTGTGCCGGGCTGCTGCCTGACGATGGCGCGCATCCTTGCGGTCGCGAACCAGAAGGGCGGCGTCGGCAAAACGACCACCAGCGTCAATCTCGCCGCCGGCCTCGCGCAGTCGGATAAGCGCGTGCTGCTGGTCGATCTCGATCCCCAGGGCAACGCGACCATGGGTAGCGGCGTCAACAAGAGCCGTCTCGAGCGCACCGTGTATCACGTGCTGCTCGGCCTGGGCGACGCCGCCAATATCCGCGTGCGCGTCGAGAGCGGCTACGACCTGATCCCTGCCAACCGCGAGCTCGCGGGCGCCGAGATCGAGCTGGTGGACCTGCCGAATCGCGAAGGCCGCCTGCGCGCGGCACTGGAGAAGATCGCCGGCGACTACGAGTTCATCCTCATCGACTGCCCGCCTTCGCTGAGCCTGCTCACCGTGAACGCGTTCGCGGCTGCCGAGCAGGTGCTGATCCCGATGCAGTGCGAGTACTACGCGCTCGAGGGGCTCTCGGATCTGGTCGACACCATCAAGCGCGTGCGCCTGCACCTCAATCCACGCCTGGAGATCGCCGGCTTGCTGCGCACCATGTTCGATCCGCGCAATACGCTCGCCAACCAGGTCTCGCAGCAGCTCGAGCAGCACTTCGGCGACAAGGTCTACCGCACGCTGGTGCCGCGTAACGTGCGCCTCGCCGAGGCACCCAGCTACGGCGCGCCCGCGGTGATCTGGGACAAGTCTTCCAAGGGCGCGCAGGCCTACGTCGCGCTCACCGAAGAGATCCTGAAAGGTACCGCATGAACAAACCCAAGGGGCTGGGGCGCGGGCTGGATGCGCTGCTGGGCGCGAGCGACGAAGCGCCGCGCCGCGACAAGGACGCCGCCGGCACGCTGCCGGTGACGGCCATCCGCCCGGGCAAGTATCAGCCGCGCACGCGCATGAACGAGCAGGCGCTGAACGAGCTCGCGGCCTCCATCCGCGCGCAGGGCCTCATGCAGCCGCTGCTGGTGCGGCCGATCGCCAAGGACAGCTACGAGTTGATCGCCGGCGAGCGGCGCTGGCGCGCGGCGAAGATCGCGGGCATGAGCGAGGTGCCGGTGCTGATCCGCGAAGTGCCCGACAACGCCGCCCTGGCGATGGCGCTGGTCGAGAACATCCAGCGCGAGGACCTCAACGCCATCGAGGAGGCGACGGGCCTGCAGCGACTGCTGGACGAGTTCCGCATGACCCACGAGCAGGCGGCCGATGCGATCGGGCGCTCGCGCAGCGCCACCACGAATCTGCTACGCCTGCTCAAGCTCGCCAAACCGGTACAGGCGATGCTGATGGACGGCGCGCTCGACATGGGGCACGCGCGCGCGTTGCTGCCGCTCGATGGCGTGCGCCAGATCGAGGCCGCCAACCGCGTCGCCGCGCGCGGGCTGTCGGTGCGCGAGAGCGAAGCGCTCGCCGCGCGGCTGCTGCGCGATCCCGCGGCACGCCGCAAGGCACGCACGGACCGCGACCTCGCGCGCCTGGAGCAGGAGGTGTCCGAGCGGCTCGGCACCACCGTGCAGATCCGCCCGGGCCGCAAAGGCCGCCGCGGCACCGTCGTGCTGCACTACTCGGACCTGGATCATCTGGAGCAGCTTTTGAAGAAGTTACGGTGAGTCAGACAACGAGGGGATTTTGCGCTGCAACACGTTGACCCCAAGTGCGCGTACCCAATATAATTTCGCGGCTTTGTCGAGGGCGGGAACGCGCCATTGCGGGGTTCCTGCATGCTGAGTAAACCGATCCGCTCCGTTCTCCGGTGGCAGATGCTGGCCACCGCAGCCCTGGCGCTGTTGGCCGGGCTGCTAACGGGCGCGCACGGTGCGCTGTCGGCAGCCTTGGGCGGCGCGGTCAGTCTGTGCGCGGGCTGGGCGTCGGGCGCGGTGGCGGCAAGGGGAAGGGCGAGGTCCGCAGGGGAGGTCCTGGTGGGCGCGTTGCAGGCCGAGGGCGTGAAGATCGGCCTGATCGTGGTGCTGCTCGGGACCGTGCTTGCGACGTACAGCGAAGTGGTCGTCATGGCGTTCCTCGGGAGCTTCCTGGCGACGGCGCTGATTTTTTCGATGGCTTTTTTCGTGCGCGAACACTAGAGCAGAACCGCGATGGCCGCCGGCAGCGAGATGAATCCCACCCAGTACATCGGTCATCACCTGACCCATGACGCGAAGCCGCTGCTCGGCGACGGCGGCTTCTGGACCCTGCACGTGGATTCGCTCTCGGTCTCGATCCTGCTCGGTTTCGTCGGCCTGGGGTTCTTCTGGTGGGTCGTACGCGGCGCGACATCGGGCGTGCCAAACAAGCGCCAGGCCTTCGTCGAGCTGCTTTTCGGCTTCGTCGACGACCAGGCAAAGGGCATCTTCAAGCACGGCGACCGCAACAAGTTCGTCACGCCGGCGGCGCTCACGGTGTTCGTCTGGGTGCTGCTCATGAACTCCATGGACTTCCTGCCGGTCGACATCATCGCCAAGGGCACGAGCCTGATTTCGGAACATGGCTTTCGCATCGTGCCCACCGCCGACGTGAACACCACGTTCGCGCTCGCGCTCTCGGTCTGGGTGCTGATGATCGTGTTTTCGGTGCAGGCCAAGGGCCTGGGCGGCTGGCTGCACGAACTCTTTTTCTCGCCGTTCGGCAAGTGGCTGATGCCGGCGAACTTCCTGTTCAACCTCATTGAGTACATCTCCAAGCCGCTGTCGCACTCGCTGCGGCTGTACGGCAACATGTACGCGGGCGAGCTCATCTTCCTGCTGCTCTGGCTGCTCGCCGCGGCCGGCCTCGGCTGGGCGGGACTGGCTTTCTTCCTCGCCTGGGGCTGGGCGATCTTCCACATCCTGATCGTCGCGCTGCAGGCCTACATTTTCATGATGCTCACCATCGTCTACTTCGCGATGGCGCACGAGCACCACTAACCGTCTTCTCGCTCAGAAAGGAAGTCACCAATGGAAAAACTGCAACTCATCGCCATGGTCCAGGCGTATACCGGGGTCGGCATCGGCCTGATGATCGGCCTGGGGGCGCTCGGCGCCTGCGTCGGCGTGGGCATCATGTGCTCGCGCTTCCTGGAAGCGGCGGCGCGCCAGCCCGAGCTCACCGACTCGCTGCAGGGCAAGGTGTTCCTGCTGCTCGGCCTGATCGACGCCTCGTTCATCATCGGCGTGGGCCTCGCGCTCTGGTTCGCCACCGGCAACCCGCTGCTCGCCAGGCTGGGCTGAGCGGTCGGCTTCGCGCCGGAGGGCACGCATGAACATCAACATCACGCTGTTCGCCCAGGCTGCGGTCTTCGCCGCGTTCATTTGGTTCACGGTCAAGTTCGTCTGGCCGCCGCTGCTGCGCGCGATCGAGACGCGCCAGAAGCAGATCGCCGACGGGCTGGCCGCCGCCGAGCAGGGCAAGAAGTCGCTCGAGACGTCCAGCAAGCAGGCCGAGCAGGCGATCCACGACGCGCGCGGGCGCGCCACCGACATCCTCGCGCAGGCCGAGAAGCGCGGCGCGGAGATGATCGAAGAGGCGAAGGTCGCGGCCAAGGCCGAGGGCGACCGCGAGAAGGCCGCCGCCAAGGCCGACATCCAGCAGGAAGCGCAGCGTGCGCGCGAGCATCTGCGCGAGCAGGTCGCCGCGCTCGCGGTCGCGGGCGCCGAGAAGATCCTGCGCCGCGAGGTGGACGCCAAGGCGCACGCCGAGCTGCTCGACGGCATCAAGAAGCAGCTCTAACCGGAACGCCCGTGGCCGAACCTAGCACCATCGCGCGACCCTACGCCGAAGCGGCGTTCAAGCTCGCCGATGCGCACGGCAAGCTCGCCGAATGGTCGGCCGTGCTCGCCAATCTCGCCGCGGTCGCGGCCGATGAGCGCGTGCGCGTGGCGATCGGCGACCCGAACCTGTCGGCGCCAAAGATCGCCGGCATGTTCGTCGCGATCCTCGCGGGCAAGCTTTCGGGCGAAGCCGAGAATTTCGTGCGCGTGCTCGCGGACAACGGGCGCCTGGACGTCCTGGGCGAGATCCGCAGCCAGTTCGAGGCGCTCAGGAACGAGCGCGAGGGCGTGGTGGAGGCCGAGGTCTACAGCGCGTTCGAGATGGACGAGGCGCAGACCGCGGACCTGGTGGCGCGCCTGGAGAAGAGAACCGGACGCAAGGTGCGCGCGAAGGTGAGCGTGGACAAGTCCCTCATCGCCGGCGTCAAGGTGGTCCTGGGAGACAAGGTTATCGACGGTTCCGCGCGCGCCCAGCTGGGCGCGCTCGAGAACGCACTCAAGGCATAGAAGCGGGACGCTCAAGGAGTAGTCATGCAACTCAATCCGTCCGAAATTTCGGAACTCATCAAGAGCCGCATCCAGAACCTGGACGCGGGCGTGCAGATGCGCACGCAGGGCACCGTGGTCTCGGTGACCGACGGCATCTGCCGCATCCACGGCCTGTCCGACGTGATGCAGGGCGAGATGCTCGAATTCCCGAAGAACACCTTCGGCCTGGCGCTGAACCTCGAGCGCGACTCGGTCGGCGCGGTGATCCTGGGTGAGTACGAGCACATCACCGAGGGCGATACGGTGAAGTGCACGGGCAGGATCCTTTCGGTGCCCATCGGCCCGGAGCTGCTCGGCCGCGTGGTCAACTCGCTCGGCCAGCCGATCGACGGCAAGGGCCCGATCAACGCCAAGCTGACCGACGTGATCGAGAAGGTGGCGCCCGGCGTGATCGCGCGCCAGTCGGTGTCGCAGCCGGTGCAGACCGGCCTCAAGGCCATCGACTCGATGGTGCCGATCGGCCGCGGCCAGCGCGAGCTCATCATCGGCGACCGCCAGACCGGCAAGACCGCGGTGGCGGTGGACACCATCATCAACCAGAAGGGCAAGGACCTGTTCTGCGTCTACGTGGCGATCGGCCAGAAGGCCTCGACGATCGCCAACGTGGTGCGCAAGCTCGAAGAGCACGGCGCGATGGCCTACACCATCGTCGTCGCCGCCTCGGCCTCGGAGTCGGCGGCGATGCAGTACATCGCGCCCTACTCCGGCTGCACCATGGGCGAGTACTTCCGCGACCGCGGCCAGGATGCGCTCATCATCTACGACGACCTGACCAAGCAGGCCTGGGCCTACCGCCAGGTCTCGCTGCTGCTGCGCCGCCCGCCGGGACGCGAGGCCTATCCGGGCGACGTGTTCTATCTGCACTCGCGCCTGCTCGAGCGCGCCGCGCGCGTGAACCCGGAATATGTGGAGAAGTTCACCAAGGGCGCGGTCAAGGGCAAGACCGGCTCGCTCACCGCGCTGCCGGTGATCGAGACGCAGGCGGGCGACGTCACCGCGTTCGTGCCGACCAACGTGATCTCGATCACCGACGGCCAGATCTTCCTGGAGACGGATCTGTTCAACGCCGGCATCCGGCCCGCGATCAACGCCGGCATCTCGGTGTCGCGGGTGGGCGGCGCCGCGCAGACCAAGATCATGAAGCGCAAGGATACGGGCGGCGGCGTGCGCCTCGCGCTCGCGCAGTACCGCGAGCTCGCCGCCTTCGCGCAGTTCGCCTCGGACCTGGACGAAGCCACGCGCAAGCAGCTCGAGCTCGGCAAGATGGTGACCGAGCTCATGAAGCAGCCGCAGTACCACCCGCTGCAGGTCTGGGAGATGGCGGTGACGCTGTTCGCGGTCAACAACGGCTTCTTCAACGACATCGACGTCAAGAAGGCGCTGGCGGCCGAGCGCTCGATGCGCGACTACCTGAAGGGCAATTACGCGGCGCTCATCAAGCGCATCGAGGAGAAGAACGAGCTCGCCGGCGACGATGAGAAGGCGCTCAAGGACGCGGTCGCCGACTGGAAGAAGAGCGGCTCCTACTGAGCTGAGCAACCATGCCGGGCACCAAAGAAATACGCATGAAGATCCGGAGTGTGCAGAACACCCGGAAAATCACCAAGGCGATGGAGATGGTCTCCGCCTCGAAGATGCGGCGCGCCCAGGACCGCATGCGCGCGGCGCGCCCCTACGGGGAGAAGATCCGCAACGTCGCGGCAAACATCAGCCACGCCAATCCCGAGTACATGCACGCGTTCCTGGTGCCGCGCGATACCGTGAAGCGCGTCGGCCTGATCGTCATCACCACCGACAAGGGCCTGTGCGGCGCGCTCAATACCAACCTGCTGCGGCTCGCGCTGAACCAGTACAAGACCTGGCAGAGCGAAGGCGAGGAGATCGATGTCTGCTGCATCGGCAACAAGGGCTTCGGCTTCATGCAGCGGCTGGGCGCGCACATCGTTTCGCATGTGGTGCAGATCGGCGACCGGCCGCAGATGGACAAGCTCATCGGCGCGGTCAAGGTGATGCTCGACGGCTACGCGCGCGACCGCTTCGACCGCGTGCTGATCGCCTATACGCGCTTCATCAACACCATGAAGCAGGAGCCGATCGTCGAGCAGCTGCTGCCGCTGTCGGGCGAGCGCATGGGCTCGCCGGAGACGGTGTGGGACTACATCTACGAGCCCGAGGCGAAGGCGGTGCTCGACCAGGTGCTGATGCGCTACATCGAGGCTATCATCTTCCAGGCGGTCGCCGAGAACATGGCCTCGGAGCAGTCGGCGCGCATGGTGGCGATGAAGGCGGCCTCCGACAACGCGCGCAACCTCATCGACGAGCTGACGCTGATCTACAACAAGAACCGTCAGGCCAACATCACCAAAGAGCTTTCCGAAATCGTGGGCGGCGCAGCCGCTGTTTGAGGAACAAACCATGGCACAAGTGCAAGGCACCATCGTCCAGTGCATCGGCGCGGTCACCGATATCGAATTCCCGCGCGACGGGATGCCCAAGGTCTATGACGCGCTCATACTCGAAGACACCGGCGACGCCGGCCTCGCGGAGAAAGGCCTGACCTTCGAGGTCGAGCAGCAGCTGGGCGACGGCGTGGTGCGCTGCATCGCGCTCGGCTCCTCCGACGGCTTGCGCCGCGGCATGAAGGTACGCGCCACCGGCGCGGCGATTTCGGTGCCGGTCGGGCTGGGGACGCTCGGGCGCATCATGGATGTGCTCGGCCGCCCGATCGACGAGGTCGGGCCGATCAAGTCGGACAAGCTGCGCTCGATCCACCAGGCCGCGCCCAAGTTCGACGAGCTGTCTCCCTCGATGGAGCTGCTGGAGACCGGCATCAAGGTGATCGACCTGATCTGCCCGTTCGCCAAGGGCGGCAAGATCGGCCTGTTCGGCGGCGCCGGCGTCGGCAAGACCGTGAACATGCTGGAGCTCATCAATAACATCGCCACCCAGCACTCGGGCCTGTCGGTGTTCGCCGGCGTCGGCGAGAGGACGCGCGAGGGCAACGACTTCTACCACGAGATGATCGAGGCCGGGGTCGTGAAGCCCGATAACCTCACCGAGTCCAAGGTGGCGATGGTGTTCGGCCAGATGAACGAGCCGCCGGGCAACCGCCTGCGCGTGGCGCTCACCGGCCTCACCATGGCCGAGAGCTTCCGCGACGAGGGCAAGGACATCCTGTTCTTCGTCGACAACATCTACCGTTTCACGCTTGCGGGCACCGAAGTGTCGGCGCTGCTGGGCCGCATGCCCTCCGCGGTGGGCTACCAGCCGACGCTGGCCGAGGAAATGGGCCGCCTGCAGGAGCGCATCACCTCGACCAAGACCGGCTCGATCACCTCGATCCAGGCGGTGTACGTGCCGGCGGACGACCTGACCGACCCGTCGCCCGCGACGACCTTCGGCCACCTCGATGCGACTCTCGTGCTGTCGCGCGATATCGCGTCGCTGGGCATCTACCCGGCGGTGGATCCGCTGGACTCCACGTCGCGGCAGGTGGACCCGAACGTCATCGGCGAGGACCACTACAACACCACGCGCGCGGTGCAGGCCACGCTGCAGCGCTACAAGGAGCTGCGCGACATCATCGCGATCCTCGGCATGGACGAACTCGCGCCCGAGGACAAGCTCGCGGTGGCGCGCGCGCGCAAGATCCAGCGCTTCCTGTCGCAGCCGTTCACGGTGGCGCAGAACTTCACCGGCACGCCCGGCAAGTACGTGTCGCTCAAGGACACCATCAAGGGCTTCAAGATGATTATCAACGGCGAGTGCGACGCGCTGCCCGAGCAGGCCTTCTACATGGTCGGCACGATCGAGGAAGCCCAGGAGAAGGCGAAGAGCCTGTAATGGCCGCGGCCACCATCCACGTTGACGTCGTCAGCGCCGAGCAGGCCATCTTCTCGGGCGAGGCGGAGTTCGTCGTGCTGCCCGGCGAGGCAGGCGAGCTGGGCATCTATCCGCGCCACACGCCGCTCATCACGCGCATCAAGCCGGGCGTGGTGACGATCACGCCCGCCGGCGGCGGCGAGAGGCAGACCATCTTCGTCGCGGGCGGCATCCTCGAAGTGCAGCCCAAGGTGATTACCGTGCTCGCCGACACCGCGATCCGCGCGCACGACCTGGACGAAGCGAAGGCGAACGAAGCCCTGCAGCGCGCCGAGGACGCGCGGCGCAACGCCAAGGACAAGCAGGAAGTCGCGGCCGTCGAGAGCGAAGTGGCGATGCTCGCCGCGCAGCTCGCGGCGATCCGGAAGATGCGCAGGAAGTAGGCGTGCGCCTCTGGGCGCGTGCCGGCCTGGCTGTCTCGATTCCGGGCATTGTCGCGCTGCTGGCCTGGGGCGCGTACGAGGAATTCTCCGCCAATCCGAACGACGTCGACCCGCAGGCCATCGCGCCGCGCATGCTGCACGATGCGGCGGAGACTTCCGAGTACCTCAAGGCTTTTCCCGTCGACGCGTACAAGGTCGCTGAAGTAGACGGGCAGGGCCGCTTCCACGTCGACGATCTCGACGACGTCATCAAGCGGCCGCTGCGCAAGGGCGTGATGTGGGAGCCGTACCTCGTCAACCTGATGCCCCGCCATGTCAGGCCGGGGACGACGGCGATCGACGTCGGGGCGCACATCGGCGTCCATACCGTGACGCTGGCAAGGGCGGCGGGGCGCAAGGGGCGGGTCTATGCCTTCGAGCCGCAGAAGAAGCTGCATCGCGAGCTGGTCCACAACCTCAAGCTGAACGGGCTCGGCAACGTCGTCGCCCTGCGCTTTGCGCTCGGGGACGCGCCCAGTATCCTGGAAATGAGCAGGAGCGCAAAGAACAACGAAGGCGGCACGGCGATCGGCGTGGGCGGAGACAGGGTCGAACTGCGCACGCTCGACAGCTTCGGTTTCCGCAACGTCTCATTCATCAAGATCGACGTCGAGGGCTACGAGGATCATGTGCTGGCTGGCGCCGCGCAGACGATCCGCGCGCAGCATCCCACGATCCTGGTCGAGATCCAGGGGGGCAACGACTACGACAAGGCGAGCGCCGACGTGCGGCAAAAGATCGACGCTACGGTCGCGAAGCTGAAGTCTTTCGGATACGCGGTGCGACGCGTGTCCATGCACGATTACCTGGCGACCTACGGCGCCCCCTGATCCTCAAGGCAACCGGTCGCCGCTCAGCGTGGCGGGACCGCGTACGGCTCGTCCTCGGCGACGAATTCGGTCTCCTTCACCGCCTCTGCGCTCCAATCCCGGACGCCCGGAGAATCGAGCAGCGCCTGCTGGTAGTCGCGGGCCGCGCCTTTCAGCTCGACGCCGTAGGTGACGAAGCGGGTGGCCACGGGAGCATAAAACGCATCGGCCGCGCCGAACGCGCCGAACAGAAAGGCGCCGGTCCCGCCGTAGGCCCTGCGCGCCTCGGTCCAAAGCGCCTGAATGCGATCGATCTCCTTCGCCACATCCGGGCTCATTCCCTTGCCCGGGTAGCGGCTGCGGATGTTCATCGGCATCGCGCCGCGGAAAGCCCGGAACCCGGAGTGAAACTCGGCGCACAGCGCGCGCGCCCGCGCGCGGGCCTGCGGATCGCGCGGCCACGCACCGCGCTCGGGGAAAAGCTCATGCACGCGCTCGGCGATCGCAAGCGTGTCCCAGGTGGCAAACCCCTCGCCCGGCTCGCCCTCCCAGAGCACCGGCACCAGGCCCGACGGCGAGAGGCGGCCGATCTGATCGTTCCACTCCTGCGTGTGGAACTTCAACTGCCGTTCGCTGAATGCGATCCCGAGCCCGCGCAGCAGCACCCACGGACGCATGGACCAGGAGGAGTAGTTCTTGTTGCCGATGACGAGCGTCAGTCGAGGAGCGGTCATGCCCGGATTCTAGGCAGATTTGCGCGCCACCGGGTCGCCGGCGGCCGACGGACCTCCCGCAAGCGCGTACCAGTCCACGCGGCGCGTCGCGACCATCGCCGAGGCGATGCAAGCGAAGACCAGTACCGAGCCCATGAGCAGCGCGTGGTCTTCCATGCGCAGGATCACGTAGAGCAGCCCGTACAGCGAGCTCAGCGCGACGGCGAACAGCGCGCCGCGCCGCGCGCTCCTGAGCACGTGCCCGACGTAGTAGGCGATCAGCGCGACGCAGCAGGCGGCGGCGATGGCGTAGGCAGCGGCAAAGCCCAGGTGCTCGGACAGCGAGATCAGCAGCAGGAAGAACACCGCCAGCGCGAAACCGACCAGCGCGTACTGGACCGGATGAATCGCCAGCCGCTTGAGGATCTCGAACAGGAAGAAGGCGAGGAAGGTGAGGCCGATGAACAGGAATCCGTACTTCACGGAGCGCTCCACGGTCTGGTACAGGTCCACCGGCTGGATGAACGAGACCGCCAGGCTGTGCTGCAGGAACGGGTCGCACTGCCGGGACTGCACGCAGCGCTGATGCAGCTGCGCGAGGTTGGTGGCGAAGTGCGAGGTGCGCCAGTGCGCGGCGAAGCCCTCGCCGGACACCTTGGTGCCGGCATCGGGCAGGATCCGGCCCGCGAAGCTCGGGTGCGGCCAGGGCGAGGTGAGCGAGACGGTGGTGGTGGCGCCGACGGGCACGACGTCGAGCCGCTCGGTGCCCAGCAGCGACAAGGCGATCCTGAACTCGTGCGTCATCGGCGCTTTGCTCACTGGCAGGGCGCCCAGGTCCGCGTGAATGCCGGCCGGAGTGCCGGCCGCCTCCAGGCCGCCCGGATACAGCGCGGGCTGCGCGCCGTCCCAGTCGATCTGCACCCGGTCGCGGATGCCGCGCGTGTCCTGGATGCCGAGCACGAGATACGCTCGCCCCCACTCGAGCACGCCTGAGCCCTCGTGCACGCCGAGGCTCGGCGGCAGTACGAAGCTGCCGCGCAGGGTCGCGTTCAGCGTGTACAGATGCGCGGTGTAGATTCCGCGGTGCTTGCGCTGCAGGTCGATCGTGCCGTCCAGCGCCAGCGTCGCCGGCAGGAAGGTCGCCTGGCCGCGTTCGATCTTCTCCTTGCGGACGGTGCGGCTGTGGCCGCTGTCGTCGGTGGTGGTCGTGGCCTCAACGCTGCGCCGCGTCCAGGGCACGGTGAGCACCGGCCCCACGAGGCGCTGCGCCTCGCTCGAGCCGCGCGCGATGTCGACGATCACCCCGTCACGCGCCGCTTTGCGCTCCTGCACCAGGCCGCGCATCATCTCCACCGGAATCTGCAGCAACAGCGCGACCAGCCCGATCAGCGCGATCTTCCACAGCAGGGTTCTTTGCATCGATCTCCTCCGTCATTGCCGAAGCGGGCGGGCGCCGCCGGCGCCGTGTCCCGACCCTCCTTTCTGGGTCCGGCGCGCCCGCCGCCACGGTTCGGTCAGCCGCGGCGCTTCAGCATCGCGGCCAGTCGTTCGAGAAAGCGGCGCATGCGGCTGCGGCGCCGCGCGACGAGCCGGCGCGGCAGCGCGCACTCGACGCCGAGCGCGACCTCGCCGTAGTTCATGCCGCGAGCAGCAAGGTGACGGCCGCCAGCACGATGCTGACGAACAGCCCGATGGCAGCGGCAAGCGCGATCGAGGCGCTGAGCTCTGCGGCGATGGCGGTGGTGCGGAGCATGGCTTTTCCCCTTTTCGGTTGCCGCCATTAGGAACCGGCAACAAGCCGCGAGCGGGCGCAAGCTCTGGCTCGGCGATGATGAAATGTGGCGAAATAGTGGCGCGGAGCCTTCCGGTATAGTCGGCGCATGGCCCGCCGCATCGCGATTGTCGAGGACGACGCCGCCATCCGCGCCAACTACGCGGAGGCGCTCAAGCGCCACGGCTACGAGGTCGCCGCCTACGCGGGCCGGCGCGAGGCGATGGACGCGCTGCGCGCGCGCCTGCCGGACCTCGCGGTCATCGACATCGGGCTGGGCGAGGAGGCCGAGGGCGGCTTCGCGCTGTGCCGCGACCTGCGCGCGCTGTCGCCGCAATTGCCGATCGTGTTCCTCACCGCGCGCGAATCCGATTTCGACGTGGTCTCGGGGCTGCGCCTGGGCGCCGACGACTACCTCACCAAGGGCGTCAGCCTGCCGCACCTGATGGCGCGCATCGGCGCGCTGTTCCGGCGCGTCGACGCGCTCGCCGAGGCGATGCCGGTCGAGGAGCGCATCGTGCGCGGCGAGCTCGAGCTCGACCTCAAGCGCTTCAGCGCGCAATGGAAGGGCAAGCGCATTGAGCTCACGCTGACCGAGTTCTGGATCGTGCATTCGCTCGCGCGCCACCCGGGCCACGTCAAGAGCCGCGAGCAGCTGATGCGCGACGCCGAGCTGGTGGTGGACGACGCCACTGTCACCTCGCACGTCAAGCGAGTGCGCGCGAAGTTCCTCGCCGCCGATCCGGCCTTCGACGGCATCGAGACCGCCTACGGCCTCGGCTACCGCTGGAAGGCCTAGATGGGGGAAGGGCGCCGCCTTCCCTGCAGGCTGTGACGCGCTTCCCGTTGCGTGCCCGGCTGGCGCTGGTCGCGCTGGTGCTGCTGGTGCTGCCCTGGGCGGGCTGGCTCTATGTGCGCGAGATGGAGCGCTTCCTGCTCTCCGCACAGGAGGAGACGCTCGCCGCCACCGCGCGCGCCGTGGCGACCGCGCTGCACGAGCGGCCCAGGCTGCTCGCCTACCGCGCGCGCGGGGAATCGGAGCTGCGCGCCGAGGCCGAGCGCGAGTTGCGGCGCCTGACCGGCGGGCTCACCGAGGAAGAGGCGCGTCTCCCCGGGAGCGCGCCCGACGGCGAGATCGCCGCGATCCTCAAGGGCCTGGAGCGCGCGAGCTCGCGCATCTGGGTGGTGAGCCGCGACTACCGCGTGCTCGCGCTCGCGGGCAGCCTGAAGCGCGCCGACCTGCCCGAGCCCGGCGTCGTGCAGCGCGCGCTCGACTGGCTGCTCGCGCCGCCCACCGAGGATTTCAACGATGCGATCGCCGAGGACGCGGTCGCCGCCGGACGCGAAGTCGCCGCGGCGCTGCAGGGCGCGGCGAGCACGCGCACGCGCGCGACGCGCGACGGCCGCGCGATCGTCGTCTCGGCGGCGCACCCGATCTGGGTGGGCGACGAGGTGCAGGGCGCGGTGGTGGTCGAGGAGACCACCAATCGCATCGCCTCGCTGCGCAGCCAGGCGCTCGAGCGGCTGCTCATCGCCACGCTCGCGGCGTTCGCGCTCGCGGCGGCGGTGCTGTTCTGGCTCGCGACGCGGATCTCCAGCCGCATCCGGCGCCTGGCCGGCGAGGCCGAAGCCGCGATCGACGCGCGCGGCCGCGTCACGCGCCTGACCACCGCGTCGGAGGCGAACGACGAGATCGGCGACCTGTCGCGCAGTTTCACCACCGTGCTCGAGCGCCTGGCGCGCTACAACGCCTACCTCGAGGCGCTCGCGGGGCGCCTCTCGCACGAGCTGCGCACGCCGGTGGCCGTGGTGCGCTCGTCGCTGGAGAACCTGCACGCGGCGCGCACGCCCGAGGAGATGCGCACCTACCTCGCGCGCGCCGAGGACGGGCTCGCGCGCCTGGGCACGATCCTCGCGCGTATGATCGAGGCGAGCCGGCTCGAGCAGGGGCTCCAGGCATCGGCGCGCGAGCGCTTCGATGCCGGCACGGTCGTACGCGGTTGCGTCGACGGCTATCGGCTCGCCTATAAGGCAAATGCTTTCGAGTTGTCGGTTCCAGGCGAAGCCGTGTACGTGCAGGGCGCGCCCGACCTGCTCGCGCAGATGCTCGACAAGCTCGTAGAAAACGCGGTGGATTTTGCGGCCAGCGGCACGCCGATCCGCATCCTGCTCGGCAGTGACGCGGTGCTGCGCGTCGAGAATCAGGGTCCGCCGCTGCCCGATGCGATCCGCGAGTCGCTCTTCGACTCGATGGTGTCGCAGCGCGCCGCGCGCCCGGGCGGCGCGCCGCACCTGGGGCTCGGCTTGTACATCGCGCGGTTGATCGCGGAATTTCATGGCGGGCGCCTGACGGCCGAGAATCTTCCGGGCGGGGCAGGCGTTGCCTTCGCAGCGCGCCTGGCGCGCTCCTGATATGCGCGTCGCCCGCGCTCTATAATTCGCCGCTTGCAAGCGTCCCCTACGCAAACGAGCGTCGACCTGCTGGTCGTCGGCGGCGGCATCAACGGCGCCGGCATCGCGCGCGATGCCGCCGGCCGCGGGCTGTCGGTGCTGCTGGTCGAGAAGGACGATCTCGCGAGCGCGACCTCGTCCTCGTCCTCCAAGCTCATCCACGGCGGACTGCGCTACCTCGAGCTGTACGAGTTCCGGCTGGTGGCCGAGGCGCTCGCCGAGCGCGAGGTGCTGCTCAGGGTCGCGGCGCACCTGGTTTGGCCGGCGCGCTTCGTGATGCCGCACGTGCCGGAGCTCCGGCCGCGCTGGATGATCCGCGCGGGACTCTTTCTCTACGACCATCTGGCGCGGCGCGCGAGCCTGCCGGGCTCGCAGTCGGTGCGCCTGGACGCGCCGCCCTACGGCGCCGGGCTGCAGCCGGGCCTGAAGCACGGCTTCGTGTACTCGGATTGCCGCGTGGACGACGCGCGCCTGGTGATCGCCAACGCCATGGACGCGCGCGAGCGCGGCGCGCGCGTGCTCACGCGCGTCGAGTGCCTCTCGGCGCAGCGCAGCGGCGGCGCATGGACGGCCGTGCTCTCCAACGGCGAGCAACTGCGCGCCAGGGCGGTCGTCAACGCGGCCGGGCCCTGGGTGAAGACGCTGCTGAACGCGCGCCTCGCGCAACCCTCGCGCGACGCGGTGCGCCTCGTAAAGGGCAGCCACATCGTGCTGCCGAAGCTCTACGAGGGCGAGCATGCTTTCATCCTGCAGAACGACGACCGGCGCGTGGTGTTCATGATTCCCTACGGCGAGCTGCATACGCTGGTGGGCACCACCGACGTGCCGGTCGCGGACGAGAATGCCCGGCCGCAGGCGAGTACCGAGGAGATCGCCTACCTGTGCCGCGCGGTGAACCGCTACCTCGCGAGGCCGGCGCGGCCCGAGGACGTGGTCTGGAGCTACGCGGGCGTGCGGCCGCTCTACGACGACGGCACGGCGGATCCGTCCGCCGTCACGCGCGACTACACGCTGCGCGTGGACGACGAGGCGGGCGGCGCGCCGGCGCTGTCGGTGTTCGGCGGCAAGATCACCACCTACCGGAAGCTCGCCGAGCACGCGCTCGACAGGCTCGCGCCCTATTTTCCGGGCATGAAGCCGGCCTGGACGCAACACATGCCGCTCTCGGGCAGCGATTTCGGTGGCGTGCCGCGCGTCGAGGCGCGCGACGCGTTCTTTGGCAGCCATCCGGGCATTTCCGAGGCGACGCTGCGGCCCATCTTCCGGCGCCACGGCACGCATGCGCAGGCGGTGGTCGGCGACGGCGACCTCGGCGAGGACTTTGGCGGCGGGCTGACCGAGCGCGAACTGCGCTATTTCGTCGAGCGCGAGTGGGCGCAGACGGCCGAGGACGTGCTCTGGCGACGCACCAAGGCCGGATTGCTCATGAGCGCCTTGCAGCGCGAGCGCGTGGCGCAGGTGCTCGGCGGCCGATGAAGCCGCTTGCGGAGTTGCGCGACGCGGGCCGCATCCGCGGGCTGCTCTTCGACATCGACGAGACGCTCACCACCGACGGCAGGCTCACCGCGCGGGCCTTCGCCGCGATGGAGCACCTGAAACGCTCGGGCCGCCTGGTGGTGACGATCACCGGCCGGCCCGCCGGCTGGTGCGACCACATCGCGCGCATGTGGCCGGTGGACGCGGTGGTCGGGGAGAACGGCGCGTTCTATTTTCATTTCGCGGATGGAAAGCTGCACAAGACGTTCCAGGACGGCGAGGCCGTGCGCGCAGCCAACCGCGGCCGCCTGCAGGCGATCGGCGAAAGCATCCTGGCGCAGGTTCCGGGCTGCGCCCTCGCCTCCGACCAGCCCTACCGGGAGACCGACCTCGCGATCGACTACTGCGAGGATGTGCCGCCGCTGCCGCTCGAGGACGCGCAGCGCATCGCGGCGCTGATGCGCGCGGCGGGGCTTACCGCGAAGGTGAGCTCGATCCACGTCAACGGCTGGTTCGGCGACTACGACAAGCTGGCGATGACGCGGCGACTGTTCGCCGAGCGCTTCGCGATGAACCTGGATGCGGCGAACGCGCAGCTCGCCTTTGCCGGCGACTCGCCCAACGACGCGCCGATGTTCGCGTTCTTCGAGAATGCCGTGGGCGTTGCCAACGTGGCGCGCTTCGCGGGCCGGCTGGAGGCCGAGCCGAAGTACGTCACGCGCGGCTTCGCGGGCAGCGGCTTCGCCGAGCTGGCCGCGCATCTGCTCGGGGCCCGCTGATGGAGTGGTGGTGGGCCTACCTCGCGATCGGCGCCGCGGTCGGCTTTCTCGCGGGGCTGCTCGGCATCGGCGGCGGCATGGTCATGGTGCCCATGCTGGTGTTCGTGTTCACGGCGAAGGGCTTCCCTGCTGAGCACATGATGCACCTTTCGCTCGCGACCTCGATGGCCACCATCCTGTTCACGTCGCTCTCGAGCGTGCGCGCGCATCACCTGCACGGCGCGGTGGACTGGCGCGTGGCGCGCGCCATGGCGCCGGGCATCGTCGCGGGGGCGCTGGCCGCCACGCTGATCGCGGGCTTCGTGCCGACGCGGCCGCTCGCGGTGTTCTTCGCGCTGTTCATGACGTACGCATCGCTGCAGATGTTCTTCGAGGTCAAGCCCAAGCCCGCGCGCCAGCTGCCGGGCGCCGCGGGCCTGTTCGGCGTGGGCGCGGGGATCGGCGCGCTCTCCAGCGTGCTGGCCGCGGGCGGCGCGTTCCTTTCGATCCCGTTCCTCGCGCGCTGCAACGTGCCGCTCAAGCGCGCGATCGGCACCGCGGCGGCCAACGGCTTTCCGATCGCCGTCGCGGGCACTGCCGGCTACGTGCTGAACGGCCTGCGCGTGTCGGGGCTGCCCGACGGCAGCCTGGGCTTCGTCTACCTGCCGGCGCTCGCCATCATCGTCGCCGCGAGCATGCCAACGGCGCCGCTCGGCGCGAGGTTCGCGCACCGGCTGCCGGTGAAAAAGTTGCGCATCGTCTTCGCGTTGCTGCTGCTCGCGCTCGCGCTGCGCATGCTCGCGAACCTCTGGTAGATTGGCGCTCCTCGTCCGAAAGGAAGATTCCATGAACAAGCATCTGTTGATCGTGTTGGCGGCAGCGTTCGCCTCGGCGGCCTGGGCGCAGAAGTCGCCCACGGGCAACGCCGGCTTCGACGGCCTGGACAAGAATCGCGACGGCTACCTCGGCAAGGAGGAGCTCGCCGGCGACAAGGAGATGGAGAAGCGCTTCGCGAAGTTCGACGGCAACAAGGACGGGCGCTGGACGCTCGACGACTACATCAAGGCGCACAAGGACAACGACGCGCGCATCGCCAACGACACCGCGATCACCACCAAGGTGAAGTCCGCGCTGCTGCTGGAGAAGGGCATTCCGTCGACCGCGATCTCGGTCGAGACCTACGAAGCGCGCGTGCAGCTCTCGGGCTTCGTCGACAATGCCGGTATCAGGGACAAGGCCGGCAAGGTGGCAGCGGGCGTCTCGGGCGTGAAGTTGGTCGAAAACAAGCTGGCGGTGAAGTAGCCGCATGGCGGGCCCGCTCGGACACGTCCGCGTCCTCGATCTCTCGCGTGTCCTCGCCGGTCCCTGGGCCGGGCAGAACCTCGCAGACTTGGGCGCCGAGGTCATCAAGGTGGAGCGACCCGGCTCCGGCGACGATTCGCGCGCTTTCGGCCCGCCCTGGGTGAAGGACCGCGCGGGCGCGCCGACCAGGGATTCGGCGTATTTCACCTCCGCCAACCGTGGCAAGAAGTCGATCACCGTCAACGTCGCCAAGCCCGCGGGCCAGGTGCTGATCCGCTCGCTCGCGGCGAAGTGCGACGTGCTGATCGAGAACTACAAGCACGGCGACCTCGCGCGCTACGGCCTGGGCTACGAGGACCTGCAGGCGGTCAATCCGCGCCTCGTCTACTGCTCGGTCACCGGCTTCGGCCAGACGGGCCCGTACCGTGAGCGCCCGGGCTACGACTTCATGATCCAGGGCATGGGCGGCATGATGAGCGTCACCGGCGAGCCCGACGGCGCGCCGGGCGGCGGACCGCAGCGCGCCGGCGTGCCGATCGCCGACATCATCACCGGCATGTACGCCTCGATCGCCATCTGCGCGGCGCTCGCGAGCCGCGCCGAGACCGGCAAGGGGCAGCACCTCGACCTCGCGCTGCTCGACTCGCAGATCGCGCTGCTCGCCTACCAGAACACCAACTACTTCTCGACTGGCAAGCCGCCGGCGCGCATCGGCAACCTGCATCCGAACATCGTGCCCTACCAGCCGTTCAAGTCGAGCGACGGCGAGGTCATCGTCGCCTGCGGCAACGACAACCTGTTCCGCAAGTTCTGCGAGGCGGCCGGCAGGCCCGAGCTCGCGCAGGATCCGCGCTTTGCCACCAACGGCAAGCGCGTGGAGAACCGCGCCGAGATGACGCGCGTGATCCAGGAATTCTTCGGCCAGCGCAGCACCGCCGAGTGGCTCGAGCGGCTCGAGGCCGCCGGCGTGCCGAACGGGCCGATCAACGACCTCGCGCAGGTCTTCGAGGAGCCGCAGGTCAAGGCGCGCGGCGTGAGGATCGAGCTCGAGCACAAGGCGGCCGGCAAGCTGCCGCTGGTGGCGAACCCGATGCGCTTCTCGGGCACGCCGCTCGAATACCGGCTGCCGCCGCCGCTGCTGGGCGAGCACACCGACGAGGTGCTGCGCGGGCTGCTCGGCAAGAGCGACGCGGAGATCGCGGCGCTGCGCGCCGAGGGCGCGATCTAGCCGATCAGTTGTCGATCTTTGCGCCCGCGTCCTTCACGACCTTGGCCCACTTCTCGATCTCGCTGCGCACGAGCTTGGCCATGTCCGCCTGCGACATGCCGCCCGCGGTGGCGCCCTGCTCCGCCCAGATCTTCTTGTTGAGCGGCGTGTCGAGCGCGGCGACGAATTCCTTCCACATCCGGTCCTTGATCGGCTGCGGCGTGCCCTTGAGCGCCCACAGGCCGTACCAAGTGCGCACCTCGTAGCCCGGCAGGCCGGCCTCGGACATGGTCGGCACATTTGGCAGCACCGGGCTGCGCGTGGGGCTGGTGACCGCGAGCGGGATGAGCTTGCCCGCCCTGATCTGCACCGAAGAGGTTCCCATGCCGTCGAATGCCAGGTCCACCGTCCCGGACAGAAGCGCGGGGATCAGCGGGCCCGCGCCCTGGAACGGAATGTGGACGATGAACGTCTTGGTCATGGTCTTGAACAGCTCCACGGAAAGGTGGTGCGTGGTGCCGTTGCCTGCAGACCCGTAGTTGAGCTTGCCGGGATTCGCCTTGGCGTAGGCGATCAGGTCCGAGAGCGACTTGATCTGGTCGGCATACTTGGGATGCACGACGACGACGTTTGGGACGAAGGCTGCCACCGTGATCGGCTCGAAGTCGCGCTCCAGGCCGTAGGAGAGGCGCGTATAGAGGCTCTCCGCGATGGTGTGGTGCACCGCCCCGAAGAACCAGTTGTAGCCGTCCGGTGCGCGCTTGGAAACGTTGGTCGCACCGACCGTGCCGCCCGCACCGCCCTGGTTCTCGACGATCACCTGCTGGCCGATGGTCTCGGACAGGCGCGCCGCAATCGGCCGCGCGAAGGTGTCGGTGCCGCCGCCCGCTGGGAACGGATTCAGGAACGTGATCGGCTTGCTGGGCCAGGACTGTGCCTGCGCGCCGGCGGCGAACGCCGCGATCAACGCCGTAATGAGCACTTTGCGCATGTTCTCTCCTCTCGGTTTTCTGTCGTACTGCTCCTTGCCGCAAATCATAGCATCGGCCGCTCAGCGGCCGGCGAATCGGGGCTTGTCTTTGGCGAGGAACGCGGCGACCCCGGTGCGGAAGTCCTCGGTGTCGAAGCACGCGTAGCCCTCGTCGCGCTCCTCGGGCGTGAGCGGGCGCGGATCGAGGAGGCGCCGCACGAACTTCTTGTGCCAGCGCGCCACCAGCGGCGCGCCGTCGGCGATGCGCCGCGCAGCGGCATAAGCCTCCTCGGCTACGCCGGTATCGGGCACGATGCGGCTGACGAGGCCCTTCTCATAGGCTTCGCGCGCGCCCCAGATTCTGCCTTCCAGCAGGAGTTCGAGGGAGGCCGCCGGGCCGATCACGCGCATCATCGCCTGCAGCTCGTCGTAGGACTCGGTGAGGCCGAGGTTCTTCACCGGCACGCCGAAGCGCGCCGACTCGTTGCAGATGCGCAGGTCGCACTGCGAGGCGATCAGCAGGCCGCCGCCCACGCAGGCCCCCTGGATCAGCGCCACGGTGGGATGCCGGCACTCGGCGACCGCGTGCATCCAGCCGATGCCGCCGCGGCTGTAGGCCTTCGCCTGCGCGGCGTTGGCGCGCTCGTTCTTGAACTCGGCGATGTCCGCCCCGGCCGCAAACGCCTTATCGCCGTCGCCGCGGATCACGATGCAGCGCACGGTCTCATCGACGCCGAGCTCCTGCATCGCCGCGCCCAGTTGCGACCACATCGCCTTGTCGAGCGCGTTCATGCGCCCGGGGCTGGACAGCGTGACGGTGGCGATCGCGCCGCCGCGCTCGACCCGTACCGAGCCGCCGGCCATCACTCGACCTTGACGCCGGTATCCTTGATCAGCTTGGCGTACTTGGCGACCTCGGACTTCATGTAGGCCTCGAATTCCGCCGCGCTCTGCTCCTTGAGCTGGGTGCCCACGCCCTCCAGGCGCGCGCGCACCTCGGGCACCAGCATCGCCTTGTTGATTTCGGCGTTGAGCCTGGCCACGATGTCGCGCGGCGTCCCGCCCGGCGCCATTACGCCGTACCAGTTGGCGACGTCGAAACCGGTGATGCCCTCCTCGAGGAACGTCGGCACGTCCGGCAACTGCGCCAGGCGCTTCGGCGTCGAGATCGCCAGGCCGCGCAGCTTGCCCGCCTGGATGTGCGGCATCACCGGCGGCATGGTGTCGAAATTCATGGCCACCACGCCCGCGAGCAGGTCCTTGATCGCGTCGCCGCTGCCCTTGTAGGGCACGTGAATGATGCTCGTGCCGGTGAGCTGCTTGAACATCTCGCCAGCCAGGTGCTGCGTGCTGCCGTTGCCGGAGGAGGCGTAGTTGTACTTGCCCGCATTCGCCTTCAGCAGCGCGACCAGCTCCTTGACGTTCTTCACGTTCACCGACGGATGCACCGCGAGCACGTTCGGCACGTAGCCGACGTAGGCGACCGCGGCGAAGTCCTTGAGCGGATCGTAGGGCAGCTTGGCGAAGAGATTGGGCGCGATGGCATGCGAGTTCACGTGGCCCATGATGAGCGTGTAGCCGTCGGGCGCGCTCTTCGCCACCGCGTCCGCGCCGATGGTGCCGGTGGCGCCGGCGCGGTTCTCCACCGTCACCGCCTGGCCCCACCACTCGGTAAGCTTCTGCGAGATGACACGCGCGACCACGTCGGTGCCGCCGCCCGGCGGAAAGCCGACGATCATCCGCACCGGCTTAGCGGGGTAGGTCTGGGCGAGCGCGCCGCCCATGGGAAGAAGTGCGTAAGCGGCCACCAGCAAGATACGCTTCAACATCGTGATCTCCTCTCTCGTTCTCGTGTTCAGGCCGCGGCGCGCGCCGGCGAGCGGCGGCACTCGGCCAGGTAGTCCATCGCCGCCTGCACGCCCGCGCGCTTGATCGGCGTGCCGGCGAGCTCCAGTCCCATCTCGCAGCCGGCCAGGGTGCCCATCAGCGTGAGATCGTTGAAATCGCCCAGGTGGCCGATGCGGAACACCTTGCCCGCAAGCTTGCCCAGGCCCGTGCCAAGCGACATGTCGAAATTCTCCAGGATCGTCTTGCGCACGCGGTCGGCGTCGTGGCCGGCGGGCATCAGCACCGCGGTGAGCGAGCTCGAGTACTCCGCGGGATTCTTCGCCAGCACCTCCAGGCCCCAGGCGCGCACCGCGCGCCGCGTGGCCTCGGCGTGGCGCCGGTGGCGCGCAAACACGTTGTCGAGGCCCTCTTCGTCGAGCAGCATCTTCAGCGCTTCGCGCAAGCCGTACAGCAGGTTGGTCGCCGGCGTATAGGGGAAATAGCCGTCCTTGTTGCTGGCGATCATCTCGCCCCAGTCCCAGAAGCTGCGCGGCAGCTTCGCGGTCCCGGACGCCGCGAGCGCCTTCGCCGAGACGGCGTTGAAGGAAAGGCCGGGAGGCAGCATGAGACCCTTCTGCGAGCCGCCCACGGTGACGTCGACGCCCCACTCGTCATGGCGGTAGTCGATCGAGGCGAGCGAGGAGATCGTGTCCACGAGGAACAGCGCCGGGTGCTTCGCGGCGTCGATTGCCTTGCGCACATCGGGGATGCGCGAGGTGACGCCCGTGGCGGTCTCGTTGTGCACCACGCAGACGGCCTTGATCTGCTGCGCCTTGTCCTGCTTTGCATCTTCCTTCAGCCGCGCCTCGATCGCCTGCGGGTCGGCGCCGCTGCGCCAGTCGCCGGCGATGAACTCGGGCTCCAGACCCAGGCGCCTGGCCATCTTCTGCCAGAGCGTGGCGAAATGGCCGGTCTCGTACATCAGCACCTTGTCGCCGGGCGACAGCGTGTTGGCGAGCGCCGCCTCCCAGGCGCCGGTGCCCGAGGCCGGGTAGATGACCACATGGCCCTGCGTCTGGAACACGCGCTTCATGCCCTCCAGCACTTCCCGCCCGAGCCGGCCGAACTCCGGGCCCCGATGGTCCATGGTCGGAAGGTCGATGGCGCGCAGTACCCGGTCGGGCACATTGGTCGGCCCCGGGATCTGAAGGAAATGGCGTCCGGCAGCTCTGGTCATGTCGTCCTTCTGGAATTGCATGCAAACTGTACTATTGTGCGCAACATAGGGGCTAGTACTTGCCAAGTCATCTCTATTTTTGTATTCTGCATACAAAATGGACGATTCGCAAGAGCCTATCCCCATCACTCGCCGGCCCCTCCATGAAGAGGCGGCTGACCGCCTGCGCGACCTGATCGTCCAAGGGCGCCTCGCCGCCGGCGTCCGGCTGAACGAGCGCCTGCTCACGGGCCAGCTCGGCGTCTCGCGCACGCCCCTGCGCGAGGCGTTCAAGGTACTCGCGACCGAAGGCCTGGTCGAGTTGCTGCCCAACCGGGGGGCCATCGTCTCGCAGATGGACCCGGTGCGCCTGTCCGAGTCGCTCGCGGTGATGGGTGCGCTCGAGGCGCTCGCGGGCGAGCTGGCCTGCACGAGCGCGACCGACGCGCAGATCAACGAAATCCGCGCGCTGCACTATGAGATGCTCGCCTACCATGCGCGCGGCGATCTCGCCGGCTACTTCAAGTTCAACCAGGCGATTCACTTGAAGCTTGTGAAGTATTCCGGCAACACCACGCTGTACAACATCTACCGGCAGCTCAACGGCAACGTGCGGCGCGCGCGCTACATGGCGAACCTGTCGAAGGAGCGCTGGGACGCCGCGGTGCGCGAGCACGACGAGATCCTCGCTGCGCTCGGCGCGCGCGACGTGAAGCGCATCAAGGCGCTGCTCTCGGACCACCTCGCGCACAAGCTGGCCAGCGTGCTCGGCGCGCTGCCGGCGGCGCTGTCGAGCCCCCAAGCCGCGTGAACGCGCCAGCATCGCCGCTGCGCTTCGCCGCTGCGCGCGCTGGCGACCCGGCGCTCGCGGCGCGGCTGCGCCGCGAGCTCGACGGCGAAGTCCATTTCGATGCCGCCTCGCGCGGCCGCTACTCGACCGACGCGTCGATCTACCAGATCGAGCCGATCGGCATCGTGGTGCCGCGCACGCCGGAGGCGGCGCGCACCGCCATCGCCATCGCCGCGGAACAGGGCGTGTCGATCCTGCCGCGCGGCGCGGGCAGCTCGCAGTGCGGGCAGGCGGTGGGCGCGGCGCTGGTGATCGACGCGACCAAATACCTCGATCGCCTGGTCGATGTGGACGCGCACGCGCAGACCGCGCTCGTGCAGCCGGGCATCGTGCTCGACGCGCTCAATGCGCAGCTGCGCCCGCACGGCCTGTGGTTCCCGGTGGACGTGTCGACCAGCGCGCAGGCGACGCTCGGCGGCATGGCAGGCAACAACTCCTGCGGCTCGCGTTCGATCGCCTACGGCAACATGGTCCACAACGTGCTCGCCATCGACGCGGTGACCGCCGAAGGCAAACGCTGGCGTTTTGGGCCTTTGAACGAAAAATCTTCAGACAGGCAATACGAGGAACTGAAGGGAAAACTTCGCTCGCTGTACGAACGGGAACGCGACGAAATCGAAGCACGCTTCCCGAAAGTCCTGCGCAAGGTCGCGGGCTACAACCTCGACCACCTCGGGCCGCCGCACGCCAACGCCGCGCACCTGCTGGTCGGCTCCGAGGGCACGCTCGCCTGGTTCGAGCAGCTGCAGCTGAAGCTCTCGCCGCTGCCCGCGGCGCGCGCGCTCGGCGTCGTGCATTTCCCGAAGTTCTACACTGCGATGGAACTGACGCAGCACATCGTCAAGCTCGGGCCCTCGGCGGTGGAGCTCGTGGACCGCAGCATGATCGGGCTTGCGCGCGACATCGCGGCGTTCCGCAAGACGGTGGACGCGTTCATCAAGGGCGAGCCGGATGCGATCCTGCTGATCGAGTTTTCAGGCGACGATCTTGCGCTGCAGAAGTCGAAACTCAAGCAGCTGGTCCAGCTGATGGCGGACCTGGGCCTGCCCGGCAGCGTGGTCGAAGTCACCGACGCGCAGGCGCAGAAGGCGATCTGGGAGGTGCGCAAGGCGGGCCTCAACATCATGATGTCGATGAAGGGCGACGGCAAGCCGGTGTCCTTCATCGAGGACTGCGCGGTGCCGCTCGAGCACCTCGCCGAGTATACCGACCGGCTCACGCGCGTGTTCGAGAAGCACGGCACGCGCGGCACCTGGTACGCGCACGCCTCGGTCGGCACGCTGCACGTGCGCCCGGTGCTCGACATGCGGCGCGACGGCGCCGAGAAGATGCGCGCCATCGCCGAGGAAGCCTGCGCGATGGTGAAACAGTACAAGGGTGCCTACTCGGGCGAGCACGGCGACGGCCTGGTGCGCTCGGAGTGGATCGCGCCGTTCTTCGGGCCGCGCCTCACGGCCGCGCTCGGCGAGATCAAGTCCTGGCTCGACCCGCGCGGCCTCATGAACCCGGGCAAGATCGTTGCGCCGACGAAGATGGACGACAAGGCCCTGTTCCGCTTCAAGCCCGGCTACGCGACGCGGCCGCCCGCGCCCGCGGCGCTCGACTGGTCGGAGTGGGGCGGCTTCGACAAGGCCGTCGAGATGTGCAACAACAACGGCCACTGCCGCAAGTTCGACGCGGGCACCATGTGCCCGTCGTTCCGCGCGACGCGCGACGAGGCGCACCTCACGCGCGGCCGCGCCAACACGCTGCGCCTGGCCTTGTCAGGGCAGCTCGGCGGCGATCCGGACGAGCAGGTGAAGGCAGCGCTCGACCTGTGCGTGTCCTGCAAGGGCTGTAAGCGCGAATGCCCGACCGGCGTCGACATGGCGCGCATGAAGATCGAATTCACGGCGCACTACCGGCGCCGCCATGCGCTCACGCTGCGCGAGCGCGCCATCGCCTGGCTGCCGCGTTACGCGCCGCTCGCAGCGGCGGCGGCGCCGCTCGCCAACCTGGCTACGCGCAGCCTTGCGCGCTTCGTGGGGTTCACCGACCGGCGCGCGCTGCCCGAGTGGCAGCGCAACCGCTTCATCGACCGGCCCTGGCCGAAGAGCGGCGAGCGCGAGGTGGTGCTGCTCGTCGATTCCTTCAACCGCTACTTCGAGCCGGACAATGCGCGCGCGGCGATCCGCGTGCTGCAGGCGGCAGGCTACCGCGTGCACGCCGCGCATCCGCGCGGTGGCGGCCGGCCGCTGTGCTGCGGGCGCACGTTCCTCACCGCAGGCCTCATCGACGAGGCCAGGTACGAAGCGCGGCGCCTGCGGGATGCGCTCGCGCCGTGGGTCGCGTACGGCATCCCGATCATCGGCCTGGAGCCTTCCTGTCACACCATGTTGCGCGACGAGTACAGCGTGCTGCTGCCCGATACCGGGACGCTCGCGAGCCACGCGGTGCTGTTCGAGGAATTCCTCGCTGCCGAGGCCGAGGCCGGGCGGCTCGAACTGAAGCTGAAGCCCGTCGGCAAGCAGGCGCTGTTGCACGGCCATTGCCACCAGAAAGCCTTCGGCGTGATGAGTGCGGTGGAGAAAACCCTCGGGCTCGTGCCGGACCTCCAGGTTCGCACGGTCGAGTCCAGCTGCTGCGGCATGGCGGGCAGCTTCGGCTACGAAGCCGAGCACTACGACGTGTCGATGAAGATGGCCGAAGCGAGCCTGTTGCCCGCGGTGCGTGCCGCGGCACCCGAGACGCTGCTGGTCGCCGACGGCACCAGCTGCCGGCATCAGATCGAGCACGGCGCGCAACGCCAAGCGCTGCATGTGGCGCGCGTGCTGGAGCAGGCGCTTGCTTAGCGTCCCGCGAGCGCCGACATCACGATCGAGACAGTGAGCACCGACAGCCCCGTGGAAAGGACGGCGCTGCACGACGTTTCCACCTCCAGCAACCTGTAGCGCTGCGCCAGCACGAAGGCGGTGGCACCGAGCGGCAGGCTCGCGCCGACCACGGCGACCTTGGCCCAGAGCGGATCGACGGCGAGGAGGCCGTAGAAGATCGCGGCGGCAATGAGCGGATGCAGCGCGAGCTTGAGCGCGACGCCCGGCCAGGCGGCCGCCATGCCTTCGCGCATCGACTGGCGCGAGACGAACAGGCCGAGCGCGAACAAGGCGCCGGGCCCGGCGGCGGCGGCGAGCAGGTCGGTGAAGCGCATCACAGGGGCAGGCAGCGTGACGTTCACGGCCACCAGCAGGATCGCCAGCGCGATCGGCCAGATCAGCGGGCTGCGCGCGGTGCCGAGCAGCGCGAGCGCGATTCCCTTGCCGTGCTCGGCCTGCCTGCGGTCGAACAGCTCGATCAGCGTGAGGCCGGTGGCGAACAGCATCACGTTGGTGGCCACCGTGGCCATCGTCGCGGGCAGCGCCGCTTCGGCGCCGTAGGCGACCGTCACGAGCGGGATGCCGAGGTAGCCGGTGTTGCTGAAGGAGGCGTTTAGCGCGCGCTGGCTGTGCTCCTGCGGCGTGCCGCCCTGCAGCCAGGCCGACAGCGCGAAACCCGCCGCGGCGCAGCCGAGCGTCGCGACCACCACGCCGCCGAGGAAGGCGAGGTCGAAGATCTGCTCCAGCGACCCGCGCACGACCGCCGCGAACAGCATCGCCGGCAGCGCGAAGTAGTAGACGAACTGGTTGAGCGCGTCGCTCGACTCCACGCCGACCAGACGCGTGCGGCCGGCGATCCAGCCGCACAGCACCAGGCCGAAGACCGGGATTACCGCCGAGACGATCGCATCCAGAGGAAGATTCCCGCGACGACCATCGGCAGGCTGAGCCACTGGCCCATCGTCATGCCGAAGGCGAGGTAGCCGAGGAAGGCGTCGGGCTCGCGCGCGAACTCGCCGATGAAGCGCGCCGCGCCGTAGCCGGCGAGGAACAGCGCCGAGACCTGCATGCGCGGCCGCGGCCGCGCGGAGAACCACCACAGCAGCGCAAACAGGGCAAAGCCCTCGAGCGCCATCTGGTAGAGCTGCGAGGGATGGCGCGGCGCATCGCCCGCGCCGCGGAACACCATGCCCCAGGGCAGGTCGGTGACGCGGCCCCAGAGCTCGCCGTTGATGAAGTTGCCGATGCGCCCGGCCGCGAGGCCGATCGGCACCAGTGGAGCTACGAAATCCATGAGGTCCCACCAGTTCACGCGCTGGCGCCAGGCGACGAAAGCCATGGCGGCGAGCACGCCGAGGAAGCCGCCGTGGAACGACATGCCGCCCTGCCAGATGGCGAAGATCTCGAGCGGGTGCGCGAGGTAGTAGCCCGGCTTGTAGAACAGCACGTAGCCCAGCCGCCCGCCGAGAATCACGCCGACGATGCCGCCGAACAGCAGGTCGTCGAGCTGGGCGCGCGTGACCGGCGCAGGATCCCGTGCATCGGCGGTGTCGATGCGCCGCGCGCCGAGCCACCAGAACGAGCCGAAAGCGAGCAGGTACATCAGGCCGTACCAGCGCACGGCGAGCGGGCCGACCGAAAACAGCACCGGATCGAAGTTTGGATGCGTGAGCACGTTAGAATTTCGATTTTAGCGTTCGTGGGGAAAGCGCATGGCAGACAACCGCCGCAGCCGTCAGATCACGCAGGGCCCGGCCCGCTCGCCGAACCGCGCGATGCTGCGCGCCGTAGGCTTCAAGGACGGGGACTTCGACAAGCCGATCGTCGGCGTGGCGAACGGCCACTCGACCATGAATCCGTGCAACGCCGGCATCCAGCCGCTGGTCGACAGCGCGATGGCGGCGCTCGAGGCGGCGGGCGCCAAGCCGCAGGTGTTCGGCGTGCCGACCGTCACCGACGGCATCGGCATGGGCACCGAGGCGATGAAGTACTCGCTGGTGTCGCGCGAAGTCATCGCCGACGCGATCGAGACTTCGGTCAACGGGCAGGCGATGGACGGAGCACTGGTGGTGGGCGGTTGCGACAAGAACATGCCCGGCGGCATGATGGCGCTCGCGCGCATGAACGTGCCGGGCATCTACGTCTATGCCGGCACCATCAAGCCGGGCAAGTGGAAGGGCGTGGACCTCACCATCGTGTCGGCCTTCGAGGCGGTGGGCGCCTACAGCGCCGGCAAGATGAGCGAGGAGGACTTCATCGGCATCGAGAAGAACGCCTGCCCGTCGGTGGGCGCCTGCGGCGGCATGTACACCGCGAACACCATGTCCTCCTCGTTCGAGGCGCTCGGCATGAGCCTGCTCGGCTCCTCGCAGATGGCCTCGCCCGACCGCGAGAAGGCGGACTCGGCGGCCGAATCCGCGCGGGTGCTGGTCGAAGCGATCCGGAAGAATCTCAAGCCGCGCGACATCATCGCCAGGAAGTCGATCGAGAACGCCATAGCGCTGGTGATGGCCACCGGCGGCTCGACCAATGCGGTGCTGCACTACCTGGCGATCGCCTCGGCCGCGGGCGTGAAATGGACCATCGACGACTTCGAGCGCGTGCGCCGCAAGGTTCGCGTGCTGTGCGATCTCAAGCCCTCGGGGAAGTACGTCGCCGTGGATTTCCACCGCGCCGGCGGCGTGCCGCAGGTGCTGAAGATCCTGCTCGCCAACGGCGCCCTGCATGGCGAGTGCATGACCATCCACGGCAAGACCATGGCCGAGATGCTGAAGGACATTCCCGCCGAGCCGCGCCGCGACCAGGACGTGATCCGCCCCTGGTCCAAGCCCGTCTACAAGCAGGGGCACCTCGCGATCCTGCGGGGCAACCTCGCGCCCGAAGGCTGCGTGGCGAAGATCACCGGCCTGAAGAATCCCGTGATCACGGGCCCGGCGCGTGTGTTCGACTCTGAGAATGCCTGCATGAAGGCGATCATGGCCAGGCGGATCAAGCCCGGCGACGTGATCGTGATCCGCTACGAGGGACCGAAAGGCGGCCCGGGAATGCAGGAAATGCTAGCGCCTACTTCTGCTTTGATCGGCCAGGGTCTTGGAGAATCGGTCGGACTTCTGACGGATGGCCGGTTCTCGGGTGGAACCTGGGGCATGGTGGTCGGACACGTCGCGCCCGAAGCCTACGTGGGCGGCCTCATCGCGCTGGTGAAGAACGGCGACTCGATCACCATTGACGCGAAGAAGCAGCTGATCCAGCTCAACGTGCCGGCCAAGGAGCTCGCTGCGCGGCGCAAGAAATGGAGGGCGCCGAAGCCGCGTTACACGCGCGGCCTGATGGCGAAGTACATGCGCCTCGTGAGCGCGGCATCGAAGGGCGCGATCACCGATTCAGAAACCTGAGCCGGGCTGCCTGAGGAATTCGAGTTCCTCGGGCGTGGAGGCGCGCCCGAGGGCGGCGTTGCGGTGGGGAAAGCGCCCGAAGCGGCGCACCACCTCGTAGTGCTTGCGCGCCCACTCGTAGTTTTCACTGCCTTCGAAGAGCTGCAGGGCGCGTTCCTGGTCCTCGAGCGACTCGCTGTGCTCGAACGGCAGGTAGGCGAACGTGCGCTCATCGGGCGTGAACGCCTTGTCCCAGCCGCGCGCCACGATCGTGCGCGCCGCCTCGAGCGCGAGCCGGTCGGCGGCGAAGGCGCGCGCGGTACCGCGGAACATGTTGCGCGGAAACTGGTCGAGCACGATGACCAGGGCTAGGCAGCTCCTGGGCTCCTCGTGCCAGCTCGAGAGCCCCCCAGCCGAGGCCTGCTCGTAGAGCGGCAGGAACCGCGAGCGGATCTCCGCGTCGAACTGCGTGTCCTTCGCGAACCAGGCCTTGCGCTCGCGCCCGAACCAGAATTCGAGAACCTCGGCGGGCTGCATGGCGGAATCATGCCTGTCAACGGATCGCCTTGCCCGCGCGTTCTAGGCCGGACTGCGGTAGCATCCGCATACCCTTAACTGACGGGAACTCCATGAAATCACTGATCCTTCCGGCCGCCGCCCTCGCCCTGGGCGCCGCGCTTTCGGCGCAGGCCAGCGATGACCTCGCGAAGAAGCACCTGTGCTCGACCTGCCACGTGGTCAAGGGCGCCAAGACCATCGGACCGACCTATGCCGACGTGGCGAAGAAGTACGCCGGCCAGAAGGACGCCGAGGCCAAGCTCGCCGAAAAGGTCAAGAAGGGCGGGCAGGGCGTCTGGGGCCAGGTGCCGATGCCGCCGAACGCGGCGGTGCCGGATGCCGACATCAAGGTACTCGTGAAATGGGTGCTATCGACCAAGTAGATTTGCTGCATCGCAAACGGCAATGAAGGGCCGGGCAACCGGCTCTTTTTTTGCGTTCAGGTTTGGGTATGATTGGCGGGCCGTTTTCCCCCGGAGAACCCATGAACAAGTCGATATACGCATTCACCGCGCTTGCCGTTGCCGTCGGACTGATCGGCTGCGGCGAGGAAAAGAAACCCGCCCCGAAACCGGAAGCCAAGACCGAGGCGCCGCCGCCGCCGCCGTCGATCGAGATCAAGATCGGCCACGTCGGACCGCTTACCGGCGGCATCGCCCACCTGGGCAAGGACAACGAGAACGGCGCGCACCTGGCGATCGACGAGGCGAACGCAGCGAAAATCAAGATCGACGGCAAAGACGCGAAGTTCGTCCTCGTCGCCGAGGACGACCAGGCCGATCCGAAAGTCGGCACCACCGTAGCGCAGAAGCTGGTCGACGCCAAAGTGGCCGGCGTGGTCGGCCACCTGAACTCGGGCACCACCATCCCGGCTTCGGCCATCTACAACGGCGCGGGCATCCCGGTGATTACCGGCTCGGCCACCAATCCGAAGCTCACCGAGCAGGGCTTCAAGGTCACGTTCCGCACCGTCGGCCGCGACGACCAGCAGGGCCCGGCGATCGCGAGCTACCTCGCGGCCAACAAAAAACCCAAGCTCGTGGCGGTGATCGACGACGCCACCGCCTATGGCGAAGGCATCGCCAACGAGGTCGAGAAGACGCTCAAGGCGGCGAACATCAAGGTGCTGCCGCGCGAGAAGGGCACCGACAAGACCACCGACTGGAAGGCGGTGCTCACCAAGGTCAAGGGTAAGAACGCCGACGCGGTCTTCTACGGTGGCATGGACGCGACCGGCGGCCCGCTGCTCAAGCAGGGACGCGAGCTCGGCATGAAGGCGGTGTTCTCCTTCGGCGACGGCGCCTGCACCGACGACATGACCAAGCTCGCGGGCGCGGCTGCCGACGGGCTGTTGTGCTCGCAGGCCGGCCTGCCGCCGCAGGCGGCCGACAAAAAGTTCCTCGAGGCCTACAAGAAGAAGTTCAACGTCGACCCGATCCTCTACGCGCCCTTCACCTACGACGGCGCGAACCTGCTGATCGAGGCGATGAAGAAGGCGAATTCCGCCGATCCGGCGAAGTACCTGCCGGAACTGGCGAAGAGCAACTTCAAGGGCGCCACGGGCCAGATCGCCTTCGACGACAAGGGCGACCGCAAGGACGCCGAGATGACGATCTTCACCATGAAGGACGGCAAGCTCGCGCCGATCGCCATCATCAAGGGCGGCCAGACGACCTCGTACGAGGACTTCCTCAAGGCCTCGGCGCCGGCGCCGGCCGCTGCGCCCGCTGCGGCGCCTGCTGCCGAAGCCAAGAAGGAAGAAGCGAAGAAGTAGCCCGCCTCTGGGCGCGCAAAACGACGGCACCTTCGGGTGCCGTTTTTTTTGCTAGTCTCGATCCGCCGTGGACATTTTCGTTCAGCAGCTGGTGAACGGCCTGACGCTCGGCGCCGTGTACGCGATCGTCGCGCTCGGCTACACCATGGTCTACGGCATCATCCAGCTCATCAACTTCGCGCACGGCGAAGTGGTGATGATCGGCGCCATGGTCGCCTTCACCGTGATCAACACGCTGGCCGCGGGCGGCATGCCGCCGCTCGTGGTGGTGCTGATCGGCACCGCTTGCGCGATTCCGGTGTGCATGCTCGCGGGCTACGGCATGGAGCGGCTCGCCTACCGGCCGCTGCGCGGCGCGCCGCGCCTGGCGCCGCTGATCACCGCGATCGGCGTCTCGATCATCCTGCAACACGTCGCGATGCTGGTCTGGAGCCGCAACGTGATGGCGTTTCCGCAGATCATCCCGCTCACCACCTACAGCTTCCTCGGCGCGAGCGTCACCGGCGTGCAGCTGGCGATCCTCGGGCTGTGCTTCGCGATGATGGCCGGGCTCGCGCTGCTGGTGTACCGCACGCGCCTGGGCACCGCGATGCGCGCCACCGCGCAGAACCCGCAGGTCGCGCGGCTGATGGGCGTGGACGTGAACCGCGTGATCGCGGCGACCTTCGTGATCGGCGCGTCGCTCGCCGCGGTCGCGGGCGTGATGGTCGGCACCTACTACGGTGTTGCCCAGTACACGATGGGTTCGGTGCTCGGACTGAAGGCTTTCGCCGCCGCGGTGCTGGGCGGCATCGGCAACATCCCGGGCGCGATGGCCGGCGGCCTCGTGCTCGGCGTGGTCGAGGCCCTGGGCGCGGGCTACATCGGCGAGCTCACGGACCTCTGCCGCTACGGCCTCGGCCCCGCGGTAAACTGCGCCGACGGCGGCCACTACGTACTGTTCGGCTCCAACTACCAGGATGTGTTCGCGTTCGTGGTGCTGATCCTGGTGCTGGTGTTCCGCCCCTCCGGGTTGCTCGGTGAGCGTGTGGGAGACCGCGCGTGAATCAGCGCCGCCGGCTCTGGGCCGGCTTGGCGCTCATCGCCTTCACGCTGCTCGTGTTGCCGTTCGCGCTGCAGCAGGCGGGCACCGCGTGGGTGCGCATCGCCAACCTCGCGCTGCTCTACGTGCTGCTCGCGCTTGGCCTCAACATCGTGGTGGGCTTCGCGGGGTTGCTCGACCTCGGCTACATCGCCTTCTACGCGGTCGGCGCTTACGTCTACGCGCTGCTCGCGAGCCCGCACTTCGGCCTGCACCTGCCGTTCTGGGCGATCCTGCCCATCGGCGCCGCGGTCGCGGCGTTATTCGGCGTAGTGCTGGGCGCGCCCACGCTGAAGCTGCGCGGCGACTACCTGGCGATCGTCACGCTCGGTTTCGGCGAAATCGTACGGATATTTCTGAACAACTTGTCGCAGCCAGTGAACATCACGCGCGGGCCGCAGGGCATTGCCGGCATCGACCCGGTGCGCATCGGCAGCGTGGACTTCTCGCGCACCGACAGTCTGCTGGGGGTCGTCGTGAGCGGGCCGATGAAGTACTACTACCTGCTGCTCGCGGTGATGCTCGGGATCGTGCTCGTGAACGTGCGCCTGCAGAACTCGCGCATCGGCCGCGCCTGGGAGGCGATCCGCGAGGACGAGGTCGCCGCACGCGCGATGGGCATCGACACCACCTCGATCAAGCTGCTCGCCTTCGCGCTGGGCGCCTCCTTCGGCGGCGTCGCGGGTGGCATGTTCGCCGCGATCCAGGGCTTCATCTCGCCCGAGAGCTTCGTGCTCGTGGAGTCGGTGATGGTGGTCTCGATGGTGGTGCTGGGCGGCATGGGCAACATCGCCGGCGTGATCCTCGGCGCGGTGCTGCTCGCCTTCGTGCCCGAGCTGCTGCGCTGGACCGTGGAGCCGGCGCAGCAGGCGCTTTTCGGCCGCATGCTCGTCGAGCCCGAAGTGATCCGCATGCTGATCTTCGGCCTGGCGCTGGTGCTGGTGATGCTGTTCCGGCCCGCGGGCCTGCTGCCCTCCGCGGTGCGCAAGCGCGAGCTGACCGGCCATGAGTGAGCTGCTCAAGGCGAGCGGCGTCGGCAAGCGCTTCGGCGGCGTGCTCGCGCTCGCGAACGTCTCGTTCGCGATCGCCAGGGGCGAGATTTACGGCCTGATCGGGCCGAACGGCGCCGGCAAGACGACGCTGTTCAACCTGCTGACCGGCATCTACTCGCCGGACCGCGGGTCTTTCGATTTGAATGGGAAGAACATCACCGGCCTGAAGCCCGACCAAGTCGCTTTCGCCGGCATCGCGCGCACGTTCCAGAACATCCGCCTGTTCGCAAGCCTGTCGGCGCTCGAGAACGTCATGATCGGCCGGCACGTTCGCACGCGCGCGGGCGTGCTCGGCGCGGTGCTGCGCAACCGCGCCACCGTTGACGAAGAGCGCGCGACCGAGCGGCGCGCGCTCGAGCTGCTCGACTACGTGGGCATGCGCGCGCGCGCGAACGATGCCGCGGGCAGCCTGCCTTACGGCGACCAGCGGCGCCTGGAGATCGCGCGCGCGCTCGCGACCGATCCCGTGCTGCTCGCGCTGGACGAGCCGGCGGCGGGCATGAACGCCGCGGAGACAATCGCGCTGCGCGGCCTGCTCGAGCGCATCCGCGCCGACGGCGTGACGCTGCTGCTCATAGAGCACGACATGCGCCTGGTGATGAACGTCTGCGACCGGGTGCTGGTGCTCGACTACGGCGAGAAAATCGCCGAGGGGCCGCCGGCCGCGATGCAGCGCGATGCGCGCGTGATCGAGGCCTATCTGGGGGTCGCACCGGGCGAGCCGGTGCTCAGCGGAGACTCCAGTGCTGCTTGAGGTGCGGGGCCTCGAAGTCAACTACGGCGGCATCCGCGCCGTAAAGGGCATCGACCTCGCGGTCGGCGAAGGCGAGCTGGTGTGCCTCATCGGCGCCAACGGCGCGGGCAAGAGCAGCACGCTGCGCGCGATCTGCGGCCTGCTGCCCGCGCGCGCGGGGGAGGTGCGCTATGCCGGCGAGGACGTCGCGCGCATGCAGACGCACGATCTGCCGCGCCGGGGCCTGGTGATGGTGCCCGAGGGTCGCGGCATTTTTCCGCAGCTCACCGTGACTGAGAACCTCGCCATGGGCGCGTACACGCGCACCGACGGGGAGGTTGCCCAAGATGTCGAACGCCAGTTCCAGTCCTTCCCGCGCCTGAAGGAGCGCCACACGCAGGTCGCGGGCACGCTCTCGGGCGGCGAGCAGCAGATGCTCGCGATCGCACGCGCGCTGATGGCGCGGCCGAAGCTGCTGCTGCTCGACGAGCCCTCGATGGGCCTCGCGCCGCGCCTGGTGGCGAAGATTTTCGAGATCGTGCGCGAGATCGCCGGCTGCGGCGTGACGATCCTGCTGGTCGAGCAGAACGCGCGGCTTGCGCTCGAGGTCGCCAACCGCGGCTACGTCATGGAGTCCGGAACCATCGGGCTCGCGGACGCGGCCAGGGCGCTGCTCGAGAACCCGCGCGTGCGCGAAGCCTACCTGGGTGAAGCGGCCTAGCCTGAAGCCAGGTCCGCCTGGGTGGTGAAGCTGTCGGCGTAGAACTCGTCTTCCGGCAGCCGGCATTGGGCGGTGAAGTCCTTGCGCGCCGCATCCACCATCACCGGCACGCCGCAGGCATAGACCTGGTAGCCCGACAGGTCGGGGAAGTCCTGCATCACCGCGCGGTGCACGAAGCCCGTGCGGCCGCGCCAGCCGTCCTCGGGCAGCGCGTCCGAGATCACCGGCACGTACTTGAAGCCCGGGTGCTCGGCGGCCCAGCGCTCGGCGAGCGCGTTCATGTAGAGGTCCTTCGGCCGCCGCCCGCCCCAGTAGAGGGTCGCCGGCCGCGCGATGCCCTTGTGGAACATGTGCTCGATCACCGCCTTGATCGGCGCGAAACCGGTGCCGGAGGCGACGAACACGATCGGCTTGCCTGAATCCTCGCGCAGGAAGAACGTGCCGAGCGGGCCCTCGCAACGCAGGATGTCGCGCTCCTTCATCTTGCCGAACACGTGGTCGGTGAACTGCCCGCCGGCGACGTGGCGCACGTGCAGCTCGATCAGCTCGGCGGCATGCGGCGGCGTGGCGATCGAGAAGCTGCGCCGGCTGCCGTCCTTGAGCAGGAAGTCGAGGTACTGGCCGGCGAGGAACACGAGCTTCTCGTTCGCCGGCAGCTTGAGCTGCAGCAGCATCGCGTCATCCGAAAGGCGCTCCATCTTCTGCACGCGGCAGGGCAGCTTCTTGACCTGGATATCCTTGGCCGCGCCGATGGTGCGCGCTTCCAGCACCAGGTCGCCCTGTGGCTTCGCCTGGCAGACGAGGACCTTGCCCTGTGCCCTCTCGGCATCGGTGAGCGTCTTCGCCTGGTACACGCCGTAATCCACGCTGCCCGCGAGGATCCTGCATTTGCAGGTGCCGCAGGCGCCGTTCTGGCAGCCGTAGGGCAGCACGAAGCCCTGGCGCAGCGCCGCGGCGAGCACGGTTTCGCCGGCCTCGACCTGGAACTGGTGACCGCTCGGCTGCAGGGTGACGGTATGCATCTCGCTACAATGATGGCAATGAAACGCCTGTTGATCGCAGGCTACGGCGACATCGCGCGCCGCGCCCGGCCTTTGCTCGAATCCCGCTTCGAGATTCGCGTGCTTGCGCGCGCGCAGGGGCTGGATCTCGACCTGCCCGGGAGCCTCGCCGCGCTCGAGCCCGCCGACGCCGTGCTGCATTGCGCGCCGCCGCCCGCGTCCGGCGCGGCCGATACCCGCACCGCGAACCTGATTGCTGCGCTCGAAAGCAGGCGGATTCTACCAACGCGGATTGCCTACATCAGCACGAGCGGGGTCTACGGCGACTGCGGCGGCGCGCGCGTGGACGAGGCACGGGCGCCGAATCCGCAGAGCGAGCGGGCGCTCCGGCGCGCCGACGCCGAGGCGCGGCTTGCACTATGGTGCAACTCGCACGGCATCGCGCTCGTCGTGCTGCGTGCGCCGGGCATCTACGCCGCCGAGCGCCTGCCGCTGGAACGCCTGCGGGCCGGTACGCCGGTGCTGCGCCCCGAGGACGACGTCTACACCAATCACGTCCACGCCGACGATCTCGCGGCGATCTGCGCGCGCGCGCTCGAGGCGGAGGCGCCGGCCGGCGCCTAAAACGCGTCGGACGACTCCGAGCTGAAGATGGGCGACTGGTTCGATCTGCTCGCCGACTGGGCCGGCCTGCCGCGCCCGCCGCGCGTCGCGCGCGCCGAGGCCGAAGCGCGCCTGCCATCCGCGCTGCTGTCATTCATGCGCGAATCGCGGCGCCTGGACAACACGCGCCTGAAGCGGGCGCTCGGGGTTCGACTGCGGTATCCGACGGTGCGGGAAGGACTGGAGCATGCGCACGCTACTGGTATTCACCAACCTGCCTGACCGCGCGGCCGCGGAGCGGCTCGCCGAGGCGCTCGTCGAGAAGCGCGTCGCCGCCTGCGTGAACATTCTCGCACCCTGCCGGTCAGTTTACCGGTGGAAGAACGACCTACAGCGGGATGAGGAGCACCCGATGCTGATCAAGACGACCGAGGCGCGCTACGCGGCGCTCGAGGCGGCGATCCGCGCCGGGCATCCGTACGAGCTTCCCGAGATCGTCGCGGTGCCGATCGAGCGCGGCCTGCCGGCCTACCTCGACTGGGTGGCCGCGGAAACCGCTCCCGGCCCATGATCCGCGTCCTATTGCTCCTGCTCGGCCTGGCGGGTGCCGCGCACGCGGTGAACCCGGACGACCTGCTCGAGCCGGAAAAGGCCTTCAAGATGTCGACGCGCACGCTCGACGCGAGCAGCGTGGAAGTGCGCTTCGACATCGCCGAGGGCTACTACATGTACCGCGAACGCTTCAAGTTCGCGCTCGCGCCGGGCACCGGCGCCAAGCTCGGCGCGCCGCAGTTTCCCGCCGGCACGCGCAAGAAGGACGAGTTCTTCGGCGACGTGGAGGTCTACCGCCGGCAGGTTTCGATCCGGCTGCCGGTGGAAGGCGCCGCAGGGCCGCTCGAGCTCACGGTCACCTCGCAGGGCTGTGCCGACATCGGCGTGTGCTACGTGCCGATGGACAGCAAGGCGACGCTGCAGCTCGCCGCGTTCGCGCCGCCGCCGGCCGGCGCGCCCGCGGCGCCGGCGAGCGAGTTCACGCTGCAGGTGAGCGACTTCGAAGTCGCGCGGCTGTTCCAGTCGGGCGGCCCGCTGCTCGTGCTCGCGAGCTTCCTCGGCTTCGGCCTCTTGCTCGCGTTCACCCCCTGTGTGCTGCCGATGATCCCGATCCTTTCCGGGATCATCGTCGGCGAGGGCCGCCAGCTCGGCAAGCTGCGCGCGCTGCTGCTCTCGCTCGCCTACGTGCTCGGCATGGCGGTGGCCTACGCCGTGGCCGGTGTCGCCGCGGCCTGGTCCGGATCGATGCTCGCCGCGGCGTTGCAGAACGCCTGGGTGCTGAGCGCCTTCGCGCTGGTGTTCGTCGCGCTCGCGCTGTCGATGTTCGGGCTGTACGAGCTCCAGCTGCCCGGCTTCCTGCATCACCGCCTGCACGCGACGCACGGCAAGCTGCGCGGCGGCCGCGTCGCTTCGGTGGCGGCGATGGGCGCGCTGTCGGCGGTCATCGTCAGCCCCTGCGTGGCGGCGCCGCTTGCCGGTGCGCTGCTGTACATCGGCCAGACGCGCGATGTCGCGCTCGGCGGCTCGGCGCTGTTCGCGATGGCGCTCGGCATGGGCATCCCGCTGATGGTGATCGGCGTCTCCGAGGGCGCGCTGCTGCCGCGCGCCGGGCCGTGGATGCTGCGCGTCAAGCAAGTCTTTGGCGTGCTGCTGCTCGCGGTCGCGGTCTGGATCGTCTGGCCGGTGCTGCAGCCCACGGGCGGCAGCACGGCTTTCGTGCGCGTGCAATCGATCGCCGAGCTCGAGCAGAAACTACAGGCGCCGGGCCGGCCGGTGATGCTCGACTTCTACGCCGACTGGTGCGTGTCCTGCAAGGAGATGGAGGCGTTCACCTTCAGCGACGCGCGCGTCAAGGCGCGTTTCGAGCGCATGCTGCTGCTGCAGGTCGACGTCACCGCCAACACGGCCGAGCACAAGGCGCTGCTCAAGCGCTTCCACCTGTTCGGACCGCCGGGCATCGTCTTTTTCGACGCGCAGGGCCGGGAACTCGAGGGGCTGCGCGTGATCGGCTACCAGAACGCCGAGCGCTTCCTGAAGACGCTGAACCTCGCCGACGTGCCGTGACGTTCCGGCATATCGTCGGGCTGGACCACGCGGTGATCCTGGTGCGCGACCTGGACCGCGCGCGCGATACCTACGAGCGGCTCGGCTTCACGCTCACCCCGCGCGGCCACCACTCGCTCGGCTCGCGCAACCACTGCATCATGTTCGGGCGCGACTACCTCGAGCTGATGGCGCTGCCGGCCGTGCCGCCGCCCGCATTCCAGTACTTCGCCGAGTTCCTGCGGCGCGGCGAAGGCGTCGGCGCGCTCGCGCTCGCGACCGATGATGCGGTCGCCGCGCATGCGGAGCTCGCGGGCGCGGGCATCGCCGCCGAGGCGCCGCTCGCGCTGTCGCGCCCGGTCGAGAACCTCGGCGAGGCGCGCTTCACGCTGGTGCAGCTGCCGCCCGGGCAGACGCCGGGGTTTCGCAGCTTCCTTTGCCAGCATCACACGCGCGACATCGTCTGGCGCGCGCAATACCAGCAGCACGCGCTCGGCGCGCAGTCCATCGATTCCGTATCGGTGTCCGCGCCCGATCCGGAGCGCTACGGCGCGCTGTTCGGCAGGCTTCCGGTCGAGTTCCTGCAGGCGCCGGTGGCGGCGGTGACGGCGCTGCGCATCCGCGTCGCCGATCGCGCGCGCGCCGCCGAGACGCTGCGC
>JBASCW010000030.1:0-24119 GCA_049651845.1 Burkholderiales bacterium
GGTCGGGAACCCGGCGAACGCGAACACCTACGGCTACGACACGCTGGATCGCCTGAGCTCGGCGATCCTGCCCTCCAGCAACTTCGCCTACAGCTACGACGCGGTCGGGAACCGGCTCACCAAGACCACGGGTGCCGCGACCGACAACTACGCCTACGGCGCAACGAGCAACCGCATCGCGAGCCTGACGCCGGCCTCAGGGCCGGTGCGCAGCTTCGTGTTCGACGCCAACGGCTCGACCACCTCCGATGCGGTGAACAGCTTCGCCTACGACACGCGCGGGCGCATGGTGAGCTCGACCAACGCGGCTTCCACGGTCACCAGCTACCAGGTGAACGCGCTGGGGCAGAGGATCCGCAAGACCAATAGCACAGATGATCGCGTCTTCACCTACGACACCTGGGGCAAGCTCATCAGTGAGAGCGACCCGGGAGGGACTCCCAAACGGGAGTACATCTACCTTGGCGACGTGCCGGTGGGCGTACTGCAATAAGGGAGATGACCATGACCAAACTCATCTCTCTCGCCGCCGCACTTCTTCTCGCCGCCACCGGGGCGCTCGCCCAGACCGAGATCATCCTGGACAACGTCGCGCCCGCGTTCACGACCACGGGCACCTGGCCCACCTCCACCGCGGTGACCGGGTACGTGGGCTCGAACTACCAGACGCACGAGGCGAACGGCGCACCGCCCTCAGGCGTAGTCGTGGACAACACCGATCCGGGGTTCTCGGCGACCGGGACCTGGACGGCGTCGACTGCTATCTCCGGGTACCTGGGCGCGAACTACCAGCACCACTACGCCAACGGCGAGCCGCCCACGGCTATCGTCGCCGACAACCCCGCCGGGAGCTTCTCGGGAACGTGGCCCAATAGCACCTCGGTCGGGGGCTACTACGGAGCGAACTACCAGACGCATGCGGCGGGCACGGGGGCCAACGTCTTCACCTGGAGCCTGAACGTCGCCAACGCGGGCACCTACGAGGTCTACGCGCGCTGGACCGCGCATCCGAACCGGGCGACCAACGCCAAATACACGGTGAATCACGCCTCAGGAAGCAGCGTGGCCACGGTCAACCAGGAGCAGCAAAGCGGCACTTGGGTGCTCTTGGGCACCTACAGCTTCAACGCAGGCGGCACGACGATCACCCTATCGGATGAGGCGAACGACTACGTGATCGCCGATGCGGTGATGCTCGTCCCGCCGGGGGCTGCGCCCAACACCGCGACCTGGACGCTGAATGTCGCCACCGCCGGCAGCTACAACGTGTACGCGCGCTGGACCGCGCACCCGAACCGGGCGACCGATGCCAAGTACACGGTGAACCACGCGAGCGGGGCCACCACCGTCACCGCCAACCAGGAGGTGAACAGCGGCGTGTGGAACCTCCTTGGCACCTACAGCTTCAACGCGGGCAACGCGACCGTGACCCTGACGGACCAGGCCAATGGCTACGTCATCGCAGACGCCGTCATGCTCGCCCCGCCCGGCGCCGCGCCCAACACCGCGACCTGGACCCCGAACGTCGCGCAGGCGGGCACCTATGAGGTGTACGCACGCTGGACGCAACACGCCAACCGAGCGACCAACGCCACCTACACCGTGACCCACGGGCAGGGTACGACCAACGTCCCCGTCAACCAGCAGGCGAACGGAGGGGTCTGGAACTCCCTTGGCACCTTCCAGCTCGCACCCGGCACCACCCACAAGGTCGCACTCACGGATCAGGCGAACGGCTACGTGATCGCGGACGCCATTCGGCTCGTGCCCGTGAACCTGCAACCGACCCTGGCTCTCTACTACATCCACCCGATCATCTGAACACGCCACGCCAGGTCTACGACGGCTAGCAGCAGCTACGCTGGAAATGGGAACAGGCGGAGCCCTTTGGCGTCACGACGCCGGATGAGAATCCGGCGGCGCTCGGGACGTTCGAACTGCCGTTGCGGTTCCCAGGTCAGTATGCGGACAAGGAGACGAATCTCAGCCAAAACTACTTCAGAGACTATGACCCGGCTATTGGACGGTACCCGCAGAGCGATCCGATAGGACTAGCTGGTGGGACAAATACCGTTTGTGCCAATGTAAGGTGAGACACCTCCCTTCGTGGAACTACTGTAGGGAGGGCACCGATGTCACAAAGGAAGAAGGGGGTGATGGTTCCGGCAGGGAAAGCGGGCGCAGCGGCGCCCGCGGGGCGTGAGGGAGCGCACTGGATCTCCAGATTGGGTTGCCAGCCCTGGACCCGAGCGTTGCCGCGCGCGTCCGATCGCAGAACGCCGAAAGGGGGCAGTTCAGCCGGCGCCGGATATCGGTCGCGCTGTGCGTGCACCTTCGCGAAGGGAGGTTCCGCCGCGGGTAAGATCTGATTCTGTGGAACCCACTACGCTAGGAGAGCGCGAGGTTCGGCCCGAGTTCACGGGCTCGGCGCGGGAATATTTCCGCATCTGGATCGTCAATCTGTTTTTTACGCTGATCACGCTCGGGATCTATTCGGCGTGGGCGAAGGTGCGCAAGAAGCGGTACTTCTACGGCAGCACGCGCTTCGACGGCGACAGCTTCGACTACTTCGGCAGCCCCAAGGCGATCCTGCGCGGCCGCGCGATCGCGTTCGTGGTGTTCGTGGCGTACGCGTTCACGAGCCAGCTGTTCCCGGTGTCGGAGTACGCGTTCTGGGGGCTCGCGCTGGTGCTCACGCCCTGGCTGGTGATGCGCGCGCTCGCGTTCAACGCGCGCAATTCGGCGTTCCGCGGGCTGCGCTTCGATTTCGCGGCGAAGACGAGGGAAACGGTCGGCTTGTATCTCGGCATGCCGCTGCTGGTCGCGCTCACGGGCGGGCTCGCGTATCCGTGGTTCATGGCGCGGCACCGCGCGTTCGTCGCCTCGAACCACCGCTTCGGCACCAGCGGCTTCGGCTGCGAGCTCTCGGGCGCGAAGTTCTTCGGCATCTATTTCCGCGGCGGGCTGATCCTGCTCGCGTTCGCGGTGCCGGCGGTCGCGGCGATGATCTTCATCGGTTACAGGCGCCTGCTGCCCGAGGGCTGGGGGTGGGCGGCGTACGTCGCCGGCTCGATCGCCTTCTACGGCGGGTACGCGGTGTCGCTCGCCTACGTGCAGGCGCGCACGGCGAACATGTTCTGGAACGGCGTCTCCGCGCAGGACCTGCGGTTCCGCAGCACGCTCTCGGCGCTCAAGCTCGCGAAGCTGTACGTCGGCAACATCGTCGCCATCGCGTGCACGGCGGGGCTGCTGATCCCCTGGGCGGTGGTGCGCACGTTGCGTTACCGGCTGGAGAATTTCGCCATGCTGGTGGCGGGCAAGCCGGTGGCCGAGGCGAACCCGGCGCTGCCGCCGGTGGGCGCCACCGGGCAGGAACTGGGCGAGATCTTCAACCTGGACCTCGGCCTGTGAGCATCCTGCGCGCCGACTACTTCGACGGCAAGACCTCGCGCAAGCACGCGGTGACGATCGTGGTCGCCAGGGGGCGCATGAAGATCGTCGGCGCCGAGGTGAACCTGGAGGTGAATTCGCGCCGCGTGCGCCGCTCGCTGCGCGTGGCAGACACCCCGCGCTGGTTCTACCTGCCCGGAGGCGGCGCCTGCGTGACCGCCGACAACGACGAGGTGGACCGCATCACGCGCACGCGCCGCTACGAGCGGCTGCTGCACCGCTGGGAATCGCGCCCGCTCTACGCCGCGCTCGCCGTGCTGCTCGTGGCGGCGAGCGCGTGGTTTCTTCTCGATCGCGGGTTGCCGGCGGCCGCCAGCCAGATCGCCGAGTTCATCCCGGTCGAAACCGAGCGGACGCTCGGGCGCGAAGCCCTCCGCGGGTTGGATGAGCGCTTCATGCAGCCCAGCGCCCTCGGCACGGCGCGCCAGACCGCATTGCGCGCGAAATTCAACCGGCTGGTGCGCGAGGCGAACGAGGAGACGCCCTACCAGCTCGAATTCCGCCACAGCCGCATCATCGGGCCGAACGCCTTCGCCCTGCCCTCGGGGATCATCGTCGTCACCGACCAGCTGGTGGACCTTGCGAAGCGCGACGACGAGGTCATCGGCGTGCTCGCGCACGAGCTGGGCCATGTGCGCCACCGCCCCAGCATGCGCAGGCTGCTGGAGGGCTCGGCCACCGCGCTCGTGATCGCGGGCATCACCGGCGACGTGTCCTCGGCCGCCGCGCTCGCCTCGGCCGCGCCGGTGCTGCTGCTGCAGACCAAGTATTCGCGCGACAACGAGCGCGAAGCGGATGCCTTCGCCATCGACTTGATGAAGAAGGGCAGGATCGATCCGCGCTACCTTGGGGCGATCCTCGCGCGCATGGAGGCAGGCGCAAAGGGCGGCCCGGGGATTCCGACCTTCCTGTCCTCGCATCCGGCGACCGAGGAGCGCAAGGCCATGGCCGCTGCCGGCGCGCCGAACGCGGATCAGCCGCTGCCGCCGGAAAAGCCCGCGAAGGCCGCGCCGCGCACCGAGCCGCGCCGGCTCGCGCTGCAAGGGGTTGAAAAAGAGATCGGGGAACTGCTCGGGAAGGAGGACTTCGACGGCCTCGAGCGCGTCCTGGGCGGCCTGCAATCCGCGTTCGAGAAGGATCCCGCCGAAAGCCGGGCGCTCGACCACGCCTACTCTGCATTTGCGGAGCTGCCGGACTCGACGGCCGTTGTGCTTGACGAGTGGGTTGGAGCCCGACCGGGCTCCTATGCGGCGCGCACCGCGCGCGGCCGGTTCCTGATCTCGCGCGGATTCGAGGCGCGCGGCGACAAAGCCGCCTACGAGACGCCGAAGGAGAATTTCAAGGCGATGGGCGAATACCTCGCCAGGGCGCGGGCCGACCTCGACGCATCGCTCAAGATGACCCCGAAGCCCTACGCGAGCTGGGTGGGGCTGCTGGCGATGGTGAGGAACACCGGCGAGGCGCGCCACGCGCGCGACTGGTACGACGCCGCGATCAAGGTCGCCCCGCAGGATCCGTACCTTCGGCTCCTGCACATGGGCAACATCGAGCCGCGCTGGGGCGGGAGTCTCAAGGAGATGGACGAGTTCGCCGCCGAATCGCGCGCCGGGCTGAACGACCCGCGCAGCGCGGCCATGGTGTCGGCGCGCCCGCCGGCGTACCGTGCCTGGGAGCGCACGCGCGCGAGCGACTGGACCGGCGCGCTGCCGCACTTCGACGCATCGATCAAGCTGCACGAGAGCCCGAGCGTGCTTTGCGACCGCTCGCATGCGCTCAGCATGCTCAAGCGCGATGCCGAGGCCTTCGCGGACGTGAAGCGAGCGCTCGCGGCCGGGCGTCCCAGCCTCTACTGCCTCGACCGGGCGCTCCACGCCAGCCTCGCCGTCAGCGATCCCAAGGAAGTACTGGGCGTCATGGACGCGGTGCTCAAGCATGATCCGCTGCTCGCCGCGGCGTACAGCCAGCGCGCCTGGGCCTACCAGGAAATGAGCCAGTACGAGCGCGCCTTCCCGGACCTGCTCGCCGCGGCCAAGCTGGGCGACGGCCAGTCGCAGATGCAGGTCGGGATCTGGTACCAGGAGGGCATCGGCGTCAAGCGAGACTACGAGCAGTCGATGGCCTGGCTCGAGAAGGCGATCGAGCAGGACGTGCCGTTCGCCAGGAAGCGCATGGAGATGGTGCGCAAGGAAGCGGCGAAGAAGTAGAGGAGCCCACGAACTCAGCGACCGGGCGCGGCCTTGACGTTGCCGCGCAGCTCGTGCGCGACGCAGGCAAGGAGCTGGTCCACCACCATCGGCTTGGTGAGCATCGGCAGTCCGCCGGAGCGTCTGGCGTGCTCGGGGTTTTCCTCCGCGTCGGCGAGCAGGATCACCGGGAATCGCGGCAGCGTCGTGTCCGAGCGCAGGGCGCCTACGAACTCCAGGGCGCTCATGTAGGGCACGCTGATGTCGGCGATCAGCAGATCGGGAGGGCGCTCGAGCACCTGGCGACTGGCGTCGACCGGGTCTTCCGCGAGCCTGACTTCGTAGCCCGCTGCGCTCAGATGAAGGCGCAGCAGTTCGCGCAAATCCGCGTCGTTGTCCATCGCAAGGATGCTGGCGCGATAGTTGGGTTCGCGCCCGACCAACCCGTTTTGATTCACGCTCAGAAACAATATCCCTCTGAAGCGCAAGGGCTTTGACGCAGGTCAAGCCCCCCCGGCAGGGGCTGCATACAGTGGCCCCATGGCTACCATTCTCGAAGCCCCGTAACGGGCGAAAGATAGGGGAAACATCATGGGCGTCGCATCGGAACCTGGCCTGGAATACATCGAGAACAAGACCTACGACGAGATCCGCGTCGGCGACAGCGCGAGCCTGCAGCGCACGCTGACCGAGCGCGACATCCAGCTGTTCGCGGTGATGTCGGGCGACGTCAACCCGGCGCACGTCGATCCCGAGTACGCCAAGAACAGCATGTTCCACGAGGTCATCGCGCACGGCCTGTGGGGCGGCGCGCTCATCTCGACCGTGCTGGGCACGCTCTACCCGGGGCCGGGCACGGTGTACATCGACCAGTCGCTGCATTTCTCGCGCCCGGTGACGCTCGGCGACACGCTCACCGTGAGCGTGACGGTGAAGGAAAAGTTCGATCGCACCAAGCACGTCGTGTTCGACTGCCAGTGCACCAACCAGGACGGCCGCACCGTGATCCGCGGCCAGGCCGAGGTGCTTGCCCCGAGCGAGAAGATCCGGCGGCACCGGGCGCAGCTGCCCGAGGTGCGCCTGCACGACACCGCGCAGCGCTACCGGCACCTGATCGAGCTCAGCAAGGGCATGCCGGCCATCGACATGGCGGTGGTGTACCCCTGCCACGTCGAGTCGCTGGGCGGCGCGCTGTCGGCCGCCGAAGCCGGCCTGATCCGCCCGGTGCTGGTCGGGCCGAAAGACAAGATCGAGGCGGCGGCGCGCGAGCTCGGTGCCGACATCTCGCCTTACCCGCTGGTCGAGGCCGACAACGGCCGCGCCGCGGCGCAGAAGGCTGTGGAGATGGCGCGCGCGGGCAAGGTCCAGGCGCTCATGAAGGGCAGCCTGCACACCGACGCGCTGATGGGCGCGGTGGTGGCGAGCGACTCCGGAATGCGCACCGACCGGCGCGTCTCGCACGTGTTCTTCATGGACGTGCCGGCGTACAGCAAGCCGCTGCTGATCACCGATGCGGCGATCAACATCGATCCCGATCTGCAGGCCAAGCGCGACATCGCGCAGAACGCCATCGACGTCGCGCACGCGCTCGGCATCCAGACGCCGAGAGTGGCGATTCTCGCCGCGGTGGAGACCGTGGACCCGAAGATGCGCGCCACGGTCGATGCCGCGTCGCTGTGCAAGATGGCCGACCGCGGCCAGATCACCGGCGGTCTGCTCGACGGGCCGCTCGCGCTCGACAACGCCGTGTCGCTCACGGCGGCCAAGACCAAGGGCATCGTCTCCTCGGTGGCCGGCCAGGCCGACATCCTGATGGTGCCGGACCTGGAATCCGGCAACATCCTCGCCAAGCAGCTCGAGTACCTCGCCGACGCGGCCGGGGCCGGCATCGTGGTCGGCGCGCGCGTGCCGATCGTGCTCACGAGCCGCGCGGACGCGGCGCCGGTGCGCGTTGCTTCCTGCGCGCTGGCGCTGCTGCTCGCCGCGAAAGCGAAGACCGCAGCGACCTAGGTCGAGGCGCAAGCCATGGCCGAGCGGGCCGACACGCGCAAGCGCGCCGCCGCGCGCTCGCTCGGGCCGGTGATCGGCATCGCGGTCTTCTGCGCGCTGCTGATCGCGGGCGTCGCGGCGCTCACGCAGGAGCGCATCAGCTACGAGCGCGGCGACGCCGTGCGCGAGGCGACGCGGCTCAACTCGAACCTCGCCGCGGCGTTCGAAACCCACGTGCTGCGCAGCCTGCGCGCCGCGGACCTCGCCCTGGAGGTCATCAAGCGCGAGCACGAGCGCGGCGCGCGCGGGCCGGGCTTCGCCGCGGCCGGCGCGCTGGACGCTGGCCTGTTCGGCACGCTGGCGGTCGTGGACGGGCAGGGCTACGTGCTGCTGAGCGCGGGCCGCGAGCCGCCGCTCGAGCCGGGCGGCGGCGGCTGGCTCGCCCAGCATCGCGCCCATCCTGGCGGCGGCCTCGCGGTCGGCACCGCGGCCTTCGGGCCGGACGGCGCCAACCGGATCCTGCTGAGCCGCTCGGTCGTGCGCGGCGACGGCGCGTTCGCCGGCGTCGTGCTCGCGACCGTGGCGCCGGAATACTTCCTGTCCTTCGCGCCGGGCATCGAGCTCGGCGCGACGAGCGTGGTGCAACTGGCCGGCCTGGACGGACGCGTGCGGGCCAGGCTCTCGGGCGGCGATTTCACGGCCGGGCAGACGCTGCGCGACAGCGCGCTGCTCTCGGCGGCGCGCGAGAAGCGCGCCGGCAGCCTGGTGGGCACGGACGCCGACGGCGTCTCCCGCTACCTGAGCTACCGCGTTCTCGAGGCGTACCCGCTGCTGGTGGCGGTCGGCACGGGGGTGGAAGAGACGCTCGCGCAGTTCCGCGTGCGCGAGCGCGGCTACGTGCGCAACGCCTGGCTCGCGACCGGCGCGATCCTGCTGTTCGCGGCGAGCCTGATCAGCGCCTGGGTGATCCTCGACCGCAGCGACGAGCAGTTCCGCCAGCTCGCCGCGCACATCCCGGAGGCCTTCTGGATGAGCGAGCTCGGGCGCGGCCGCGCGCGCTACCTGAGCCCGGCCTTCTACGCCATCTCCGGCCTCGCACCGCAGAGCACCGAGCGCGACTGGGAGGCCTGGAAGGACCTGATCCATCCGAGCGACCGCGCCCTTGCGCTCGACGCCTACGCCGGGCCGGGGACCAGCTGCCCGGAGGTCGAGCACCGCATCGTGCGCCCGGACGGCGAGCTGCGCTGGGTGCGCGTCGGCTCCTTCCCGGTGCTCGACGCGAGCGGCGCGCCGTACCGCATCGCCGGCACGCTCGAGGACGTGACCGAGCGCCGCAAGCGCGAGGAAAAGCTGCTCTACGACGCGCAGTTCGACGCCCTCACCGAACTGCCCAACCGGCTGGTCTGCCAGGACCGGCTCGGGCGCGCGCTGGCGCAGGCGCAGCGCAAGAGCTGGGGCATGGCGGTGCTGTTCATCGATCTGGACCGCTTCAAGATGGTCAACGACATGCTCGGCCACGCCATCGGCGACGCCGCGCTGCGCCAGGCCGGCCAGCGGCTCACGCATTGCGTGCGCTCGGGCGACACGGTGGCGCGCATCGGCGGCGACGAGTTCGCGGTGGTGCTCGCCGAGATCGCGCACCCGGAGGACGCCGGCGCGGTGGCGCAGAAGATCATCGACACCATGATGCCGCCGATGGACCTCGAGGGGCATGAGGTGTTCCTGAGCGCCAGCGTCGGCATCGCCGCGTTCCCGGCCGACGGCGGCGACGCCGAGACGCTGCTCAAGAACGCCGATGCGGCGATGCTCAAGGCAAAGGAGGCCGGCCGCGCCTCCTACCAGTTCTATACCGCGGCGATGAACGAGCGCGCGATGGAGAAGATGATGCTGGAGAACGACCTGCGCCGCGCGCTCGACCGCGACGAGTTCGAGCTCTGCTACCAGCCCAAGCAGGAGCTGAAGAGCGGGCGCATCGCCGGCGTGGAAGCGCTGCTGCGCTGGCGCCACCCGGCGCGCGGCCTGATTTCGCCGGCGCAGTTCGTGCCGCTGCTGGAGGATTCCGGTCTGATCGTCAAGGTCGGCGACTGGGTGGTGCGCGCCGCCTGCCGCCAGATCGCCGACTGGCAGGCCGCCGGCGTGCCCGTCGCGCCGGTCGCGGTCAACCTCGCGGCCAAGCAGTTCCTGCACCACGACCTGATCGGGACCATCGAGCAGGCGCTCGAAATAGGCATCGATCCCGCGCTGCTGGCGCTCGAGATCACCGAGAGCGACGTCATGCAGCGGCCCGAAGAGGTCGTCGCCATGCTGCACAAGATCAAGACGCGCGGCATCGCGGTGGCGATCGACGATTTCGGCACCGGCTACTCGAGCCTCGCCTACCTAAAGCGCCTGCCGGTGGACGCCCTCAAGCTCGACCGCTCGTTCGTCACCGGGCTGCCGGACAACCCGGACGACGTCTCGATCGCGCGCGCCATCATCGGCATGGCGCACAGCCTGAGCCTCAAGGTGATCGCCGAGGGCGTGGAAACCGAAGCGCAGCGCGCCTTCCTCTCGGCCTGGAACTGCGACCAGGAGCAGGGCTACCTGCTGTCGAAAGCATTGAGCGCGGACGAGTGCGCGGCCTTTCTGCGGGCGCGTAAATCGGCGCCTGCGGCGGCGAGCGAACTGGCGGCCTAGAACGGGGCTTCGCGCAGCTGCGCGGCGACGGTGGCGAGCAGCTCGTCGGCCTGCAGCGGCTTGGTGAGCAGCGGGAAGCCGAAGGTCTTGCCGGCGATCTGCGGGCGGTTCTCGATGCTGGTGATGAAGATCACCGGCAGGTCGGGGATGGAAGAGTCCGCGCGCAGGGCCGCCACGAAATCGACACCGCTCATGTACGGCATCTTGAAGTCGGCGATCACGAGGTCCGGCAGCTGCGCGACCACGGCATGGCCGGCCGCGACCGCGTCCTCGGCGGTCGTCACGCTGTAGCCAGCGTCCCGCAGGTTCATGCCGAGCAGCTTGCGCGACATCGGGTCGTCGTCCACCACCAGGACGTGCGCGCGCGGCCCGTCGTGCCGGCGCCGTTCGTCGAGGTCCTTCTGCTGCTGCGCCGTGAGGCCCTTCATCGGCTCAGCGCTCGAGGACGTAGGTGCCGGGCGCGTCGGCGAGCTTCTCGAAGGCGCCGCGCGCGAGCGGCGGCGGCTTGCGCGGCTCGCCGCAGCGCTCGCCAAGCCAGGCGCTCCAGTCCTCCCACCAGCTGCCTTCCTGGCGCTCGGCGCCGGACTGCCAGGCGTCCGCGGCCTGGCCGCGGTGCGCGCGGCCGACCTGGAAATGGCGCTTGGGCGGGGTGACCGGCGGGTTGACGATGCCCAGGATGTGCCCTGAGCTGCTCAGCACGAAGCGCTTCTCGCCGGTGACGAAACCGTTGATGCGGAAGGTCTGGCGCCAGGGCGTGATGTGGTCGTCCTCGGCGCTCACCTGGTAGAGCGGCACGTGGATCGAGGCCAGATCGAGCGGCACGCCGGCGATGCTGAGCGCGTTGGGCTTGATCAGGTTGTTGTTCAGGTACAGCTCGCGCAGGTAGAACTCGTGCATGCGCGAAGCCATGCGCGTGCAGTCCATGTTCCAGTAGAGGATGTCGCTCGGCGCCAGCGGCTCGCCGTACAGCCAACCGTGCACCATGTAGTGCCAGATCAGGTTGTTGGAGCGCAGCAGGCGGAACGTGGTGGCCATGTCGGCGCCGTCGAGGTAGCCGCGCGTGCGCATGCTGTCGATCAGCCAGGTGACGCTCGCCTCGTCGATGAACACCTCGATGTCGCCCGGCGACTGGAAGTCCACGAGCGTGCACAGCAGCGTCCAGTGCGCGACCGGCACCTGCTCGCGCGGCAGCTGCTTGCTCTTCCACGCCATGTAGGAGGTGAGCAGGGTGCCGCCGATGCAATAGCCCGCGGCGTGCACCTTCTCGGAGCCCGAGAGCTCGCAGGCCACGCGCACCGCCTCGCCCACGCCCTCGACGATGTATTCCTCGTAGCTGGTGTTGCGCATCTCGGGGCCGGGGTTCTTCCAGCTCGTGATGTAGACGTCGAAGCCGCGGTCGAGCAGGTACTTGATCATGCTCTTCTTCGGCTGCAGGTCGAGCACGTAGAACTTGTTGATGCAGGGGGTGACGATGACGATCGGCACCGGACGCACCTGCGCCGCGGTGGGCGCGTAGTGGATCACCTCGAGCAGGCGGTTGCGGAACACCACCGCGCCCGCCGTGGTGGCGAGGTTCTTGCCGACGGCGAAGTCCTCCTGGCCGGTCATGCGGATGGTGCGCGCCTCGAGGTCCTTCACGAACACCTCGAAGCCGCGGCGCAGGCTGTCGCCGCGCGACTCGATGGCCTTGCGGATCGCCACCGGGTTGGTGAAAAGGAAGTTGGTCGGCGCGGCGGCGTTCAGCCATTGCCGCCACCAGAACGCCGCGCGGCGCCGCTCCTTGGGCGATAGGCCGGGCGTCTGGTAGAGCGCGTCCTGCAGCATGCGCGTGCCGAACAGGTACCACTGCTTGAGCAGGTCCCAGCCGAGCTCCTTGGTCCAGGCCGGGTCGGCGAAGCGCGTGTCGTCGGGCTGCGGGTGCACCACGTCGGCCGTTTCCTTGCCTGCGAGACGCGCCGCGGTGTGGATCTGCAGCGCGACGAGGTCGGCCGCCGCGCGCGTGCACAGCTCGGAGAACTCCAGCGGGTGCGCGCACCACGCGGTTTGCGCGTGCACGATGGGCGCGACGATGCCGAAGGGGTCGTACGCGCTTTCGATGGACTGGCGCAGGGCGCTGGCCTGCTTGGCGGGCAGCGCGAATTGCGCGCCGATGCCGGCGCCTTCGGCGGCGACGGGTGCGGGCAGCTGGGGGGCGTTCATCGAGAATTGACCTCGAAGCGGGGGCAGGATTTCAGCCTACCGCCCCCCGCCCGAGTGCCATTGACGCAGATCAAACGTGCATGCGCGGCAGAGCGTTGATCTGCAAGGAAGCGTCCGGACGCCGCCGCAGGGCCATGCGGGCGCGATCCGGTGGAATCACTGCCCTTTGCGCAGGGCAGCACGTGGCACTCGTCGTGGTGCTGTCGATGGTCGGCCGCCAGTTCTACTTGCGCCACGCCTCGCCGTAGTCGCGCCCGGCGCTTTGCGCGCTCACCTTGCCTTCGCGCAGGTCGCGCGCGATCAGCTCGGGGTCGCGATCGGCGGGACGGCCGTAGCCGCCGCCGCCCGCGGCATCCATGACTACGGTGTCGCCGGGCTTGAGCTGCGTGAGGCCGTAAGGATCGCCAGGCTTGCCGTTGACGAGGAACTGCGCGCGCGCGCCGGGCCTGCCGCCGAAGAGCCCTTCGGGCGGCAGGCGGAAGCGCCCCGACTGGATCGCAAGGCTCACCGCCGCCTGCGGCGCATAGGCATCGTTCGGCACGCGGAACACCTCGCGCCGGCCGAGCGCGCCGCGTTGCTTGCCGGGGCCGCCTGAATCGGGCAGCAGTTCGCGCCGCTCGACGATGAGGGGCGAGTCGCTCTCGAGAATCTCGACCGGGGTGTTGGCGCCGTTGGCCGGAAAGATGAAACTGCCCTCGCCGTCGCGCGCCGCGCTTGCGCCCAGGCCGCCGCCGCGGATCAGCACGGTGTGAAACGGGCGGCCGTCGCCGTGCCGCCCGTAGAACATCTGCATCGTCGCCGGGGTGCCGCCGCCCGCGGCCACCACGCGCTCGGGCAGCGCCTTGGCGAGCGCGCGGTAGATCACCTCGGTGATGAAGTGGCCGATCTGCATGCGCGCCGCCACCGCTGCCGGGTGCCGGCAGTTGACCACCGTGCCCTCGGGCGCGATGAGGCGGATCGGCGCCGCGATGCCGTCGTTGTTCGGGATCTCCGGGTCGAAGATGCTCTTCACCGCCATGTGCACGTAGGCGTAGGTGAAGTTGTAGACCACGTTGCCGCCCCAATCCACCTGCGGCGAGGAGCCGGTGAGGTCCACCGTGATGTCGCTGCCAGCGATCGTCACCGCACAGCGGATCCGCACCTCGGGAGCCCCTTCGGTCTGTTCGATCGCGCCCTCGGCGCGGTAGACGCCCGCAGGCGCTTTCGCGATCGCGGCGCGGATGCTTTTCTCGCTCCGGCCGATGACTTCATCGGCAAGCTCGTCGAGGTCGTCGAGCCCGTATTCGTCCAGCATGCGCACCACCTGCGCCGCGCAGACGTGGTTGGCAGCGATCTGCGAGCGGATGTCGCCGTTCACCTGCTCGGGCGTGCGCACGTTGGCGCCGATCATGTCGAGCACGCCCTGGTTGAGCTGCCCCGCGTCGTAGAGCTTGACGAGCGGGATGAACAGGCCTTCCTCGAACACTTCGCGGTTGTCCGAGGCGACGCGCCCGCCGATGTCCGAGTGGTGCAGGATGCAGGCGGTGAAGGCGGCAAGGCGCCCGCGGTGGAAGATCGGCGAGAGCACGCAGACGTCGTTCAGGTGCCCGGCGAGCGCCCAGGGGTCGTTGGTGATGTAGACGTCGCCCGGCCGGAAGGAGCCCGCCGGCAGGCCCTGCACCAGTTTCTTGATGCCGAGGGCCATCGCGCCCGACTGTCCCGGCGTGGCGAGCGTGCCCTGCGCGAGCTCGCGGCCGCGCGAATCGGTGAACATGCAGGTGTAGTCGTGCGCGTCGCGCAGCAGGCTCGAGAACGCGGTGCGCGCGACCGCGGCGTCCGATTCGTCGACGATCGAGATCAGCCGCCGCCAGAGGATCTCGAGCGCAATCGGATCGAAGCGCGGGTCGATGCGCGTGCTCATGGTCTCTCCTTCGGCAGATCGATCCACAGGAAGCCGAACTCGTCCACGCGGCAACGCGCGCCTTCGCCGACGATCACCGTGGACTCGCGCTCCTCGAATATGCCGGGGCCCTCGACCTCGGCGCCCGCGGCGAGCCGGTAGCGGTCGTAGACGGTGTGGGCAATGAAGTCCCGCGCCGTTCCGGAGTATGCCTTGCGTTCGCCCTTGACGGCGTCCTGCGCGCGCCCGTGGCGGGCGATCCTGGGCAGGACGAGCGGTTTCACCGGCAGGCTCGCGCGCACGCAAAAATTGACGAACTCCAGCGGCGACTGGAGATAGGTGCGGCCGTAGAGCCGCGCGTAGGCCTCGTCGAACCTGCGGCGCAGTTCGGCCGCATCGAGCGCGCCGAAATCGCCTTCGGGCACCGGCAGGCTCGTCTCCGATCCCTGGCCGATGAAGCGCGCCTGCACCGAGCGCGCGAAGCCGATCGGTCCCTCGGCGCCCGCGCGGCGAAGGGTGCGCTCGCCGTCGGCTTCGAGCTCGCGGAACAGCGCTTCCAGCTTGGCGAAATCGGCGCTCGCGAACGGCACTTTGTGGCTGCGCACCAGGTCGAAGGCGCGTGGCGCGGTGAAAAACCCCAGCGCCGAGCCGACCCCGGCGTTCGGCGGCACCATCAGGCGCGGCGCGCCGAGCTTGTGCGCGAGGCCGTAGGCGTGCACCGGGCCCGCGCCGCCGAACGCCGCCACGGTCACCAGTTGCGGGTTGCCGCCGCGCTCGGCGATGTGGGTCTTTGCCGCCGCCGCCATGGTTTCGTTGATGAGGTCATGAATGCCCCACAGCGCATCGATGAACGACACGCCGAGCGGTTTCGCCACGCGCTCCTCGATGCCGCGCCGCGCCGCGGCGATATCCAGCGGCATCGTACCGCCGAGGAAATAGGCCGCGTCGAGGTAGCCAAGCAGCAAATCGGCGTCGGTCACCGTAGGCTCGGTGCCGCCGCGCCCATAGCAGATCGGCCCCGGCTCGGCGCCGGCGCTCTGCGGGCCCACCTGCAGGGTGCCCAGGCGGCTCGCGCGCGCGATGCTGCCGCCGCCGGCGCCGATTTCCATCAGGTCCACCACCGGCACCTGGATGGTGAGGCCGCTGCCTTTCTGGAAGCGCTGCACGCGGCCGACTTCGAAACTCTGCACCGCCGGGGCGACGCCGCCCTGGATCAGGCAGGATTTCGCGGTGGTGCCGCCCATGTCGAAGCAGAACATCTCCGGGCAGTCGAACAGGCGGCTGTAGTGCTGCGCGGCGATCACCGCCGCGGTCGGGCCCGATTCGATGATGCGCACCGGAAACTCGGCGGCGGTCTCCGCCGAGGTGACGCCGCCGGAGGAAAGCATGATGAAAAGGCGCCCGCGGAAACCGAGCCCTGCCAGGCGCTCGCGCATGCGCCGCAGGTAGGTCTCGGTGAGCGGCTTCACGTAGGCGTTGGTCACCGTGGTGCTGCTGCGCTCGTATTCCCGGATCTGCGGCAGCACCTCGTAGGAAATGGACACCGAGGCCTGCGGCAACTCCTCGGCGAGCAGGCGCTTCAACGCCAGCTCGTGCGCCGGATTCTCGAAGGAATTGAGCAGGCACACGGCCACCGACTCGACCCCGAGCTGCGCCATCTCGCGCACCGTTGCGCGCGCCTGCGCCTCATCCAGCGGCCTGAGCACGCTGCCATCGGCACGCAGGCGTTCGTCCACTTCGAGGCGCCGATCGCGCGGCACCAGCGGCTCGGGCATCTGGGCGAAGGCGTCGTAGGCGGCGTAGCGGATCTCGCGCCCGAGTTCCAGCACGTCGCGAAAGCCGCGCGTGGTGATGAGGCCGGTGCGCGCGCCCTTCCTCTCGATGATCGCGTTGATGACCAGCGTGGTGCCGTGGATCACCTCCTGCAGCCCCTCGATGCAGCCCGGCGACCGGCCGGCGAGGGCGCGCAGGCCCGCCTCGATGGCGTCCGACGGATCGCGCGGCGTGGTCAGGCACTTGTAGGTGCTGGCGCGCCCGCTCGCATCGTCCAGGAGGACGAAGTCGGTGAAGGTGCCGCCGACGTCGATGCCGATGCGCATGGGGTGCTTGACACTCCCGGAGTCGAGGTATACGGTATACCGTACACCAAGACTTCGGGCGCGTCCAGGGACCGCACATGATCGCCAGGCTGCAAGCGCTCGAGCGGCACGAGCCGCTCGGCGACCGCGTTTACGCGACGCTGCGCGGTTACCTGCGCGCGGGCCGCATTGCCACCGGGCAGCCGCTGCAGGAGGCGGTGATCGCGGCGCAGCTGGGCGTGTCGCGCACGCCGGTGCGCGAGGCGCTGGCGCGGCTGGCGAGCGAAGGGCTGGTGGTGGCCGAGGGCCGCAGCTTCACGGTGCCGGCGCTGGACGAGGGCGACATCGAGGACATCTATGCGCTCAGGTTCCTGCTCGAGCCCGAGGCGCTGCGCCTGGTCGCCGCGGCCAGGCCCGAGCGCAAGCAGCTGGCGCCGCTGCGCAAGGCGCTGGAGGACATGGCGGCGGCGCACGAGGCGGGCAACGGCTCGGCCTTCATGGACGCCAACTACCGCTATCGAGATGCGTGGACCGCGCTGGTGCCGAACCAGCGCCTGGTGCGCGGCATCCAGCTCTACGCCGAGCACGTGCGCTACCTGCGCGCCTTCACGCTCGACGATGCCGCGGTGCGCGCGCTGGTGCTGAAAGGGCTGAAGCAGCTCGCCGCGGCGCTTGCGGCGGGCGACGGCGAGGCCGCGGCCAAGGCGATGCGCGCGCACCTCGGCAATGCAAAGCGGATACTGCTCGACAAGATTCGGGAGCGTTGAGCGATGGACTACAAGGCGGAAATTCCCTACGGCTGCTACTGGAGCACGCCGTTCGCGCGCTGGCAGGGCGCGTTTGCGAACCTGAACGCGGTCGAGTTCGCGGCGCACGTGGTGAAAAAGGAACTCGCCAGGCGCGGCCTCCCGGCGCAGGCGTTCGACCACGGCGTGCTCGGTTTCAGCGTGCCGCAGAAGCACTCGTTCTACGGCCTGCCGTGGCTCGCCGGCATGGCGGGCATCGGCCAGATCGGCGGCCCGACGCTGATGCAGGCCTGCGCCACCGGCGTGCGCGTGCTGCTCGGCGGCGCGCAGGAGATCGAGACGGGCCTGTCGAAGGTCTCGCTGACCGTGACCTGCGACCGCACCTCGAACGGGCCGCACCTCTATTACCCGAACCCGCGCGCACCGGGCGGCACCGGCGGCCACGAAGACTGGGTGATGGACAACTTCGGTTGCGACCCGCTCGGGCCACACGCGATGGTGGCCACGGCGGAAAACGTAGCGAAGAAGCACGGCATCGGCACGCCCGAGCAGCACGACGTCGTGCTGCGCCGCGAAGCGCAGTACCGCGAAGCGCTCGCCAATGACTCGGCATTCCACAAGCGGTTCATGACGCTGCCCTTCGACGTGCCGGACCCCGCCTACCGCAAGACCGCGGTGACGATCGCGGGCGACGAGGGCATCAACTATTCCACCGCCGAGGGGCTGGCGAAGCTGAAGCCCGTGGTGCAGGGCGGCACGGTCACCTATGGCGCCCAGACGCACCCGGCGGACGGCAACGCGGCGATCGTGCTCGCGAGCCCGCAACGCGCGCAGGAACTGTCGCGCGACCCGAAAATCCGCATCCGGCTGCGCGGTTTCGGCCAGTCGCGCGCCGCGCTCGCCTACATGCCCGAAGCGCCGATCCCGGCGGCCGAGGGCGCCCTGGCGCAGGCCGGCCTCGCCATCGGCAGGATGGACGCGATCAAGACGCACAACCCTTTCGCTCTCAACGACATTCTGTTTTCGCGCACCACCGGCGTGGATATCGCGCGCATGAACAATTACGGCTGCTCGCTCGTCTGGGGCCATCCCCAGGCGCCGATGGGCACCCGCGCGATCATCGAGCTGATCGAGGAGCTGGTGTTGCGCGGCGGCGGCTGCGGCCTCTTTACCGGCTGCGCCGCCGGCGACACCGCGATGGCCGTGGTGCTTGAGGTATCGGGCCGATAGGAAGGGGCGGATCGCATGGACCTTTCGCACTGGATCGAACGGCACGCGCGCTTTACGCCCGGCGCCGTTGCGGTCCGGTTCGAAGGCGCGGCAATCAGCTACGCCGAGCTTGCGCAGCGGATCGGGTGCGCGGCGGCCGTGCTCGCGGCGCGCGGGGTCCGGCGCGGCGATGCGGTGGCCTGGCTCGGCATGAATCATCCCGCGGTGCTGGTGCTGCTGTTCGCCTGCGCGCGCCTGGGCGCGATGCTGGTACCGCTCAACTGGCGCCTCGCGCCGCCGGAGATCGCGCGCGTGGCGGCCGACTGTGCGCCCAAGGTCGTGCTGGTCGAGCATGGTTTTTCCGGCATTCTCCAGGGGTTTGGCCTGGACGTACTCGAGGCGCAGACCGGTTCCATTCCGGAGCCGGAGGGCAGCGAGGACTCGCCGCTGCTCCTTTGCTACACCTCCGGCTCGACCGGTGCGCCCAAGGGCGTGGTGCTGACGCAGCGCGCGGTTCTCTGGAACGCGGTCAACAGCACGCACATGCACGACCTGACCAGCGCCGACCGGGTGCTGACCACGCTGCCGATGTTCCATGTGGGCGGGATGAATATCCAGACCACGCCCGCGCTGCACGCCGGCGCGAGCGTGACGCTGCACGCGAAGTTCGACCCGGCGGCGACGCTCGAGGCGATCGAGCGCGAGCGCATCACGCTCGCGGTGCTGGTCCCGGCGCAGTTGAGCGCGCTGATGGCGCTGGCGCGCTGGCAGAGCGTGGACCTCTCCAGCCTGCGCATGATCACCACCGGCTCGACGATCGTGTCGGAAGCCTTCGTGCGCCAGGTGAGCGAACGGGGCGTGCCGGTGGTCCAGGTCTACGGTTCGACCGAGACCTGCCCGATCGCGGCCTACGTGCGTGTTGAGGATGCGCTGCGCAAGGCGGGCTCGGCCGGAGTGACGGCGCTTCACTGCGAAATGAAAATCGTCGGCGAGGACGGCTCCGCGCTGCCGCCGGGGCGCGACGGCGAGATCCTGGTGCGCGGGCCGAACGTGGCGGCGGGATACTGGAACGCGGGCGCGGAGACGGCGCAGGCATTCGTGAACGGCTGGTACCGCTCGGGCGACCTGGGGCACTTCGACGGCGAAGGGCACCTGTACGTCGTTTCGCGCAAGAAGGACATGATCATCTCCGGCGGCGAGAACGTCTATCCGGCCGAGGTGGAGAGCGTGCTGCTCGATTGCCCCGCGATCGAGGACGCGTGCGTGGTCGGCAGGGCGGATGCGCGCTGGGGCGAGACGGTGGTCGCCGCGGTGGTGCTCAAGCCCGGCCGCCGCATGACGGAAGCCGAGGCGATGGCGCTCTTCGAGGGGCGCATCGCCCGCTACAAGCATCCGCGCGAAGTGCGCTTCCTCGAACGCCTGCCGCGCAGCGCGCTCGGCAAGGTGCAGAAGGACGCGGTGCGCGCAGCCGTGATGCAGCGCAATTGAGCGGAGAGCCGATGAAAGTCAACAAGCTGGATCACATCTGCATCGCGGTCAGGAACCTCGAGGCGGCGAAGAAGATCTGGGAGCCGATCCTCGGCAAGGACAAGCCCGACGACGCCTACGTGGACGAGCCCGAGAAGATCCGCGTGGCGCGCTACTGGGTGGGCGGGGTCGGCTTCGAGCTGATGGAGTCGCTCACGCCGGATGGCGAGGTGGCCAGGTTCATCGAAAAGCGCGGCGAGGGGGTCATGCTCGTTTCGCTCAACGTGGACAACACGCGCGCGGCGATGGCGGAACTCAAGGCGAAGGACTATCCGTTCATCGGCGGGGCGCGGAAGTTCCGCGACTGCGAGTTCGCCTTTATTCCACCGAAGGCGGTGAATGGGGTGCTGCTCGAACTTATCGACTACAAATGGAATGAACTCCGATCTAAACCCTGAACAGCAACAAGTACGCGACACGTTCGCGCGCTTCTGCGACGAGCGCATCGCGCCGCAGGCGGCGGCCATGGACGAGGCGCACGCCTATCCGCGCGAGCTCTTCGGGAAGCTGGCCGGGATGGGCCTCTACGGCATGCGCTACCCGGAGGATGTCGGCGGCAGCGGCATGCAGCTGACGGAATTCTGCCTGGCCCTTGAGGAAATCGCGCGCGGCTCGATGTCGCTCGCAGGTTGCGCGGCGATGCAGTCGCTGATGGGCACCAAGTTCCTGCACATGCTCGGCAACGCCGACATCCTGGAACGGTTGTTCAAGCCGGCGCTGCGCGGCGAGAAGATCGGCGCCATCTGCATGACCGAGCCCAACGCCGGCAGCGACCTCGAGGGCATCGCCACGCACGCGCGCAAGGTCGAGGGCGGCTACCTGCTCAACGGGCAAAAGACCTGGGTCACCGCGGCGCCGGTGGCGGACTTCTTCACCGTGTTTGCCAAGGCGGGCGCGGAAAAAAAGCTCACCATCTTTCTCGTCGAGCGCGGCTTCAAGGGCCTGCAGTTCGGCCGTGCGATCGAGAAGATGGGCGTGTGGGCGCTGCCTACCTCGGAACTTGCATTCGACGACTGTTTCGTGCCGGACAGCCATCGGCTATCTAAGGAAGAAGGCGACGGCGAGGGGCACCTGAGAAAGACGCTGGCCGAGATCCGCATCATCACCGGGGCGATGGCGGTGGGCCTCGCGCGCGCGGCGCTCGATGCGGCGCTCGGCTACGCGGGCGAGCGCAAGCAGTTCGGCAAGCCGATCAACCGCTACCAGGCGATCCAGATGAAGCTCGCGGAGATGGCCACCGAACTGGAGGCCGCCACGCAGCTGGTCTACCGCGCGGCCTGGCTGCGCGATGCCGGCAAGCCGCACCACAAGGAGGCGGCGATGGCGAAGCTGTTCGCGAGCGAGAGTGCTGCGCGCATCGCCGACCAGGCGGCGCGGGTATATGCCTCCTACGGGTTTGCGATGGAATACCCGGTGCAGCGCTACCTGCGCGACGTGCGCTTCACCCTGATCGGCGGTGGCACCAGCGAGATCCTCAAGCTCATCATCGCCAAAGAGCTTTCCAGATGAAGAAGACGAAAATTGTCCTCGCCAAGCCGGGCCTGGACGGCCACGACCAGGGGGCGAAAGTGGTGGCGCGCGCGCTGATGGACGCGGGGTTCGAGGTCATCTACACCGGGCTGCGGCAGACCCCGGAGGCGATCGCGCGCATCGCGCTCGATGAGGACGCGGATGTGATCGCGCTCTCGTCCATGGCCGGCTCGCACCTGCCGATCTGCAGGAAGCTGAAGCCCCTGCTGGAGCAGGCGGGCCTCGCCGACAAGCTCTGGGTCATTGGCGGCAACCTGCCGGCGCAGGACCACGCCTCGCTGCGTGCGCTCGGCTTCAAGGGCATCTTCCCCTCGAGCTCCAAGCTCGACGACATCATCAACTACATCCGGACCCACGCGCCATGAAACCCAAGGACCTGCCCGAGAAAGCACTGCGGCCCGTCGTCAACGAGTCGGGAATCGAAATCAAGCCGCTCTACACCGCGGCGGACCTCGAGGCGAGCGGCGGCGGCGCGATGATCGGCCTGCCGGGGGAATACCCGTTCACGCGCGGCATCCATCCGACGATGTACCGCAAGCAGCCGTGGACCATGCGCCAGTACACCGGCTTCGGCAACGCGGCCGACACCAACCGGCGCTTCCACTACCTGATCGCCAACGGCCAGACGGGCTTGAACGTGGCCTTCGACCTGCCCACGCAGTGCGGCATGGATTCCGACGACGCGCAGGCCGAGGGCGAGGTGGGGCGCGTCGGCATGGCGGTGGACACGCTGCGCGATTTCGAGATTGCCTTCGACGGCGTGGACCTCGAGCGCATCACGGTTTCCCTCACCATCAACGGCGCGGCGGCGATCCTGATCGCCATGTACCTCGCCATGGCGGAGAAGCGCGGCTACGACCTTGCGAAACTGCGCGGCACCGCGCAGAACGACATCCTCAAGGAGTTCGTCGGCCGCGGCACCTGGGTCTACCCGGTCGAGCCCTCGATACGCCTCGTTGGCGACACCATCGAGTACTGCGCGAAGCACGCGCCGAAATACAGCCCGGTGTCGGTGTGCGGCTACCACATCCGCGAATCGGGCGCGGATCCCGCGCAGGAGATGGCCTACGCCTTCTGCATCGCCAAGGCCTACGCCGACGACGTCATCCGCCGCGGCCTGCCGGTAGACGAGTTCGCGGGAAGGCTTTCGTTCAACTTCAACTGCTTCGGCAACCTGTTCGAGCAGGTGGCGAAATTCCGCGCCGGCCGCAGCCTGTGGGCGAAGATCATGAAGGAGCAGTACGGCGCGGTGAAGCCCGGCTCGATGTGGCTGCGCATGATCGCCGGCGGGGGCGGCGGCGGCCTCACCTTCGAGCAGCCGGAGCTGAACATCGTGCGCGGCGCCTACTACGCGCTGATCTGCGCGCTCTCGGGCACGCAGACCATGGCGCTGTGCTGCTATGACGAGGCCTATACCATCCCGTCGGAATACGCGCAGCGCATCTCGCTGCGCACCATGCAGATGCTGATCGAGGAGATGGGCCTCACCGACACCGTGGATCCGCTGGGCGGCTCCTACTACGTCGAGACGCTCACCAACCAGATGCGCGCCCGCATGGAGGCCGTCATGGCCGAGGTGGACGCCCAGGGCGGCATCGTCAAGATGGTCGCCGAAGGCGCGATCCAGGCCAAGGTCTCGGCGCAGGCCTACAAGCGCCAGCGCGACATCGACGCCGGAACTTTCCGCAAGGTGGGGGTGAACTGCTACCGCACCGAGGACAAGACCCCGGAGATGGAATTCCATCCCTACAAGGACGACGACGCGCGCGCGCAGGTCGCCGCGCTCCAACGCGTGCGCGCCGAGCGCGACGCGGCGCGCGTGCGCTCGGCGCTCGCGCGCGTGCGGGCGGATGCGCGCTCGGGCGCGAACCTGATGCCCGCGATCGTGGGGGCGGTCAAGGCCTACGCGAGCGTGGGGGAGATCACCGGCGAGCTGGTCGGCGTGTTCGGCCGCTTTCGCGAACCGGTGAGGTTCTAGTGTCCGGAATCGAACGCTACGCGGCACCGCGGTCACTCGACGAAGCGGCGGAAATCCTGCGCGCCGGGAGCGTCACGGTTCTTGCGGGCGGCACCGACGTGATGCCGCAGTCGCAGGCCGGGCGGCTGCAGTTCCAGCCGCTGCTGATGAACGTGCAGCGCCTGCCGGAGCTGAAGGGCATCGCCGTGCAGGGCAGCGCGGTGCGCATCGGCGCGCTGGTCACCATCACCGAGCTGCTGGAGAGCGCGTTGGTGCGGGAGCGCCTGAATCTCCTCTGGCAGGCCTGCGACCACTTCGCCAGCGACCAGATCCGCAACGCCGCCACCGTGGGCGGCAATCTGTGCAACGCCTCGCCGGCGGGCGACACGCTGGTGCCGCTGCTGGCGCTGGATGCCAGCGTCGAGCTCGCCGCCAAACCGAACGGGACGCTCGAGCGCCGCCGCGTGCCGCTCGCGCAGTTCCTGCTCGGGCCGGGGCGCACCAGCCGCGCGCGCGCAGAGCTGCTCACCGGTGTCGAGGTGCCGCTGCCGCCGGCCGGATTCGCCGGCGCGTTCTACAAGCACGGCACGCGCCCCGGACTGGACATCTCGACCATCTCCATCGCCGTCGGCGCGCGGCGCGACGGCAAGGTGCTGCGCGACGTGCGCGTCGCCTTCGGCGCGGTGGCGCCGACCG
>JBASCW010000031.1:0-11003 GCA_049651845.1 Burkholderiales bacterium
ACCAAATGAACGAAAACGGCCCCGATCGAGGGGCAGGGAGAGCGGTTTCCAGTGTCCGATCACGCCATTTCGGCAATTCGGCATCGCTCAACTCACGAAAAACATTCGAACTTCAACAAACTGCTAGTCCCTTTGGAGCAATACTTATTGGCTGGTGCGTTGATATTGCTGGCGGCAAGCATCATTTGCGCAGTCGTTACACTACAGATGAGGGATGTTTCCTTTCCGCCTCGTGGTGCAAAGCAGTCGACACTTCTCAGCGACATATACAAGACTGAGGAATATGCCAAGGGCGGCGTCGGTCTGATGGAGCGCGTCATTCGATATAAACAAGATCAGGTAGCTTCTTGGCTAAGAGTGAACGAGCGAACGTTGAAGGTAATCACCACCAAAGGGGACTGGGCCCTTGCTTCACAGCTCTTCTTCGCAGTCGGCGCAATATGCTTTGCGGCAATGTCTTTGAGTGATTTCGCGCGAAAGACTATCTTTTAGGAGGACGAATGAAATGTGCGAAAGGTGGTTGTGTTGCGGACGCGCTAGACAATTGACCTGGCCCTTCTCGTCCACCCACTTGTAGGTCCCCGCCTGCGCGGGCAGGGCGGCGAGGGCGAGGATGAGCGCGGGGATCAGGCGCGGCGTCATGCGCGCAGCATAGTCCCGGCGGCGCGCGCCGGGGGCGGATTTACAACTTGCAATACTCTGGCCCGGCGCGTGGGCGGAGGCCGGCGCGCATTCCGAAGGCTCGAGGGAGCCATGCGCACTATGCAAGCTTCGTCCGCGCGAGGGCCGGTATCATCACGGGTCCATTTACGGAGATGGCGATGAGCGTCGCGCGCGGCTGGCAGTTCTTCATGCATCCGGGGCCCACCAACATCCCGCTGCGGGTGCTGCAGGCGATGGCGCGCCCGGCCGTGGATTTCACCGGGCCGGAGTTCGTGGCGCTGCGCGACCGGTCGCTGGAGCGGCTGAAGGGAATCCTCAAGACGCGCCAGGGCTTCGTCATCGCTTACGCGGCCTCGGGGCACGGGGCGTGGGACGCGAGCATCGCGAATCTGTTTTCGCCCGGCGACAGGGTGCTGGTGTGCCAGGCGGGCTACTTTTCCGAGAACTGGGCCACCACGGCGCGGCAGTACGGCCTCGAGGTCGAGGTCGTGCAGGCGGCCGAGCGGCGCGCGATCGATCCGGAGGCGGTGGCCGCGCGGCTGGCGGCAGATGTGCAGGGAAAAATCAAGGCGGTGATGATCGTGCAGAACGAGACCGCGACCGGCATGCGCCATCCGGTGGCCGAGGTGCGCGCGGCGATGAACCGCGTGCGCCATCCGGCGCTCTACATGGTGGACACGATCTCGTCGCTCGCCTCGTACGACTTCCGCATGGACGAGTGGGGCGTGGACCTGGTGATCGGCGGCTCGCAGAAGGGCCTGATGCTGCCGCCGGGCATGTCGTTCACCGCGATCAACGCGCGCGCCTGGGAGGCCGCGCAAAAGGCGCGCAACCCGCGCCGCTACTGGGACTGGCGCACCATGGTGGAAGAGGGCCGGCAGCTGCGCTTCTGCGGCACGGCGCCGATCCCGTTCTTCTACGGCCTGGAGGCCGCGCTCGACATGATCGAGGAGGAGGGGCTGGAGAACGTGTTCGCGCGCCACCGGCGCCTCGCGCAGGCGACGCGCGCCTGCGTGCGCGCCTGGTCCGCAGTTTCCCCGCACGGCGGCGGGCCGGAAATCTATTCGCTGGACGCCGAGGCCGCCTCGGATTCGCTCACGGCGGTGCTGTGCCCGCCCGGGCACGACGCCGACCGCGTGCGCGCGGTCGCCTCGGAACGCTACGGCGTCGGCCTCGGCCGCGGCCTGGGCGCGCTGCAGGGACGCGTGTTCCGCATCGGCCACATGGGCGACCTGAACGAAGCGATGCTGCTCGGCGCGCTGGGCGCGATCGAGCTCGCGCTGGCGGAGGCCGGCATGCCGCACGCGCGCGGCGGCGTGGTGGCGGCGATGGATGCGTTGCGCGCGCCGGCCGCGCCCCGCATCGCCGCGGTGGCAGCGTAACTAGGGCTTCAGCGCGCGGTAGAGGAAGGGCAGGCTGACGTCCATCCGGTAGTCGATGTCGGAGTGGTTGTCGTCGAATTCCTCGTAGGTGTGGCGGATGCGCGCGGCGGCGAGGCGCGCCGAGAGCAGGCGCGTGCCGTAGTGGATGTGGTACTGGTCCTTCCAGCCGCAGTCGATGTAGATCCCGCGCAGGGTCTTCAGATTCGCGCGGTATCTTGAAACCAGGTTGATCGGGTCGTGCCGCCTCCAGGCGCGCCAGCGCTCGGGGATCGGCTCGCCGGTGTCCAGGTTGAAGGGCACGCGGAAGCCGTTCGGCGCGCGCGGGTCGGGGTCGTAGGTGGCGGCCATGCACAGGTTCATGATCGCGTGGCCTTCCGCCTGCGACAGTTTTTCCTTCTTCCAGACGGCGTGCAGGAAGCGCCTGATCCGGCCGTCATCGCGGCCGCTCTCGAGTTGCCTGTTCCGGACAAAAACCTGGCGGCCCGCCTTGCGCTTCGGGCGACGATGCCTGGCGAGCTCGTTCAGGGTGTTGGGCCAGTCGTGCCCGTAGACGAAGTCGAAGTAGGCGTCGCCCGAGTGGTTGGCGATGGCACCCCAGTACTTGGCGTACTTCATGCCGTGGATGATGGCGCCGTAGCCGCCGGAAGACTTGCCGAAGCAGCCGCGGTGCTCGCGGCTGGCGAGCGTGCGGAACTCGCGGTCCACGAAGGGGATGAGCTCGCGCGTGAGGTAGTCGGCGTAGTCGCCGATCGCCGAGGAGTTGATGTACTGGTTGCCGCCCAGCGCGGTGAAGCAGTCGGGGAAGACGAGGATCGCCGGGCCCATCTTCTTTTCATGGATCAGGCGCGCGGCGCGCGGCGCGCTCGGGCACGTTGTCGCTGAAAGCCTTCCAGCCCAGGTGCGAGAGGCCAGAGCCCGTGAAGCCCACGAGGTCGTAGAGGACGGGGAAGCGCTTGTTGCCCGAGCCGTCGTACCCCGGCGGCAGCCAGACGGCGAGCTTGCGCTCGTGCGGGTCGCCGAGCGGGTTGCCGCGCAGGATCTTCGAGTCGTGCTCGAGGAAGACGACGGTGCCCGAAGGGCCCTTGGGCCGCTTGAGCATGGCTAGGCGAGTTTCTCCTGCAGCCACTCCGCCACCGAGATCGCGCGCGCATCGTCGCCGATGCGGCCGATGATCTGCACGCCGACCGGCAGGCCGTTCGGGCCCTGGCTGCAGGGCACGTTCATCGAGGGCGTGCCGAGGAGCGTCCAGACGCGGCAGAACACCGGGTCGCCGGTCGCCTGCAGGCCCTTCGGCGCTTCGCCGGGCGCGGTGGGGGCGAGAATCGCGTCCGCGTCGGCGAACACGTCGCCCAGCATCGCGCGGCACTTCGCCGCGAGCGCGCGCGCCTCGTCGTAGCGCGCGGCGCTGACCCTGCTGGCCGCGTCGAGCAGTTTCTTGAGCGTCTCGCTCAGGCCGTCCCAGTGGTGCAGGCGGTCGCTGGCGAGCGAGCGGTAGGACTCGTAGTTCATGAGGTCGATTTGCGCCTGCAGCAGGCCGGCGAAGTCCTTCGGCAGCGCGAGCTCCTTTACCTGCGCGCCGGCCTTCGCGGCCGCTTTCGCCGCGCGATCGAGCGCCGCGGCGGTTTCGGGCAGCGCGGCCGGCCATTCGTAGGTGCGGCAGAGCGCGATGCGCGGTGCGCGCCCGAGATCCCGCGGCAGCAGGTCGCGCCCTGAGAGCGCGCCCACCAGCAGCCCCGCGTCGCCGGGACTGCGCGCCATGACCCCCAGGGTGTCAAGGCTCTCGGCCAGCATCTTCACGCCCATGCGCGGCAGCGTGCCGTAGCTGGGTTTGTAGCCGACGATGCCGCAGTAGCCCCCGGGCCGCACGATGGAGCCGGCGGTCTGGGTGCCGAAGGCGAGCGGCACCATGTCGTCCGCCACCGCGGCGGCCGAGCCGCTCGAGGAGCCGCCGGGCGTGTGCGGCGGCGCATGTTCCGGCACACGCGGGTTGGCGGTCTTGCCCGGATGGAACCAGGCGAATTCCGTAGAGACGGTTTTGCCGAAGATCAGCGCGCCCGCGGCGCGCGCCAGCGCGACGCCGGCTGCGTCCATCGCGGTGCGCGTGTCCGCGTAGACCTTCGAGCCGTAGCCGGTTGGCATGTCGGCGGTGTCGATGATGTCCTTCACGCCGATCGGCAGCCCGTGCAGCGGCCCGCGCACCGGGCCCGCGTCGAGCCGCTTCGCCTGCGCGAGCACCGCCTCCGGGTCGAGGTGGATCCAGGCGCCGACCACGGCCTCGCGCGCCTGCACGCGCTCGAGGCAGGCGCGAGCGAGCTGCTCCACGGTGATGTCGCGCGCAGCGAGGCGGCGCGCCGCTTCGCGGGCGCCGAGTTCATTGAGCTTTGCCATCAGGCTTCTCCTCCCACGCCCAGGTAAGTCGCGGTGATGTTGGCGTCGGCGCGCAGGCTCGCGGGCGCGCCCTCGAAGACGACCGTGCCGTGGTCGATGACGTAGACCCGGTCGGCGAGCTGCAGCGCCATCTCGGCGTTCTGCTCCACGAGCAGCATGCTCACGCGCTGGCGCTTGAGCTCGCGCACCGTCTCCATGACCGCGCTCACCACCAGCGGCGCGAGGCCCTGCGAGGGCTCGTCCAGCAGCAGCAGGTCCGGGCCGGTCATGAGCGCGCGCGCGATGGCGAGCATCTCCTGCTCGCCACCCGAGAGCTCGCGCCCCTTGTGGTGCAGCCGCTCCTTCAGGCCGGGGAAGCGCTCGAGCACGCTCGCCATCTGCCAGCGCGAGCTGCGGCGCTCGGCGATGGCGAGATTCTCCTTGACCGTGAGGTAGCTGAAGATGTCGCGCGTCTCGGGGACCATCGCGATGCCTTTTCGGGAAATCACGTGAGAGCTGGACCCGGAAATATCCGCTCCCTTGTAGAGGATCGCGCCGCGCCTAGGCGGCGTGAGGCCGGTGATGCTGCGCAGCGTGGTGGTCTTGCCCGCGCCGTTGCGGCCGAGCAGCGCGACCACCTCGCCTTCGGCCACCTCGAGCGAGAGCCCGTGCAGGATGTGCCCGAGGCCGTAGAAGGTGTCGATGTTCCTGACTTCGAGGATCACGCGGCGACGCCTCCCAGGTAGGCGCGGCGCACGTCGGCATTTCTCTGGATCTCGACCGGCGTGCCTTCGGCGATCAGGCTGCCGAAGTGCATCACGGATATCCGGTCCGAGACGCTCATGATGATGTCCATCTTGTGCTCGATCAGCACGATGGTGTAGCGGCCTTTCAGGGTGCGCACGAGCGCCACCATGCGCCGCGTCTCCTCGGGCGAAAGGCCCGCGGCGGGCTCGTCCAGCAGCAGCACGCGCGGCGCCGCGGCGAGCGCGATCGCCAGCTCGAGCTGGCGCTGCTCGCCGTGCGAGATTTCGCGCGCCAGCTGGTTCGACTTGCTTTCGAGTCCTACATCGCGCAACGCCTGCCTGGCGCGCTCCGCTGCCTCGGGAAAGCCGTTCGCGGGCTTCCACATCAGTCCGTTCCAGGATTTCTCCGTCGCAAACGCCGCCACCCAGACATTGTCGAGGAGGCTGAACGCCGGGAACACCGTGGTGCGCTGGTAGGAGCGCGCCAGGCCGAGGTGCGCGATGCGGTTGGCCGGCGTGCCGGTGATGTCCTTGCCGTCGAACAGGATCTTCCCGGAGGTGGGCGCAAAGGTGCCCGTCAGAAGATTGAACAGCGTGGTCTTGCCCGCGCCGTTGGGGCCGATGACCGAATGCAGCGAGCCCGCCTCGATGCCGAGCGTGACGTTATTGACGGCGGCCAGTGCGCCGAACGATTTGCTGAGCGCTTTTGTCTCTAAGAGCATTTATCTGGAGAATCTCAAGGACAGCTTGTGCCAGGCCTCGACCAGTCCCCCGCGCAGGAACAGCACCACCAGCACGAACGCGACACCGAGCAGCAGCGGCCAGCGCGCCCATACCGTGCTCATCGACTCCGACAGCCAGATGAACACGAAGGAGCCGATCACCGGCCCGTAGAGCGAGCCCGAGCCGCCGATCAGCGTCGCGAAGATCACGTTGCCGGAGAACACGAAGCTGATCGCCTCCAGCGGCACGATGCCGAACAGCATCGCGTAGAGCACGCCCGCCAGGCCCGAGAACGCGCCGCCGATCACGAAGGCGAGCAGCTTGAAGCGCGGCACCGCGTAGCCGACGGCTTCGGCGCGCACCTCGTTCTCGCGGATCGCCTGCAGGATCTTGCCGAGCGGGGACTCGGTTATCTTTCGCATTAGATATAAGGATCCCAAGAATAAAAGCGAAACAAAGGCGTAGTAGACGAGCGGGTCCTTGAAGTCGATGCCGGCGAGCACCGGCCGCGGCACGCCGGGCATGCCGTCCTCGCCGCCGGTGACGCTGGTCCACTGATAGGCGGTGAAGTAGAAGAGCTGATTCAGCGCGAAGGTGAGCATGATGAAGTACAGGCCCGAGCGCTGCACGCACAGGTACCCGACCACCGCGGCCGAGAGCGCGCCCACGCCCGTGCCGGCGGCGAGCGCCATGAAGGCGTTCAGGCCGTGCACTTTCATCAGCCAGCCCGCGACGTAGGCCGCCGAGCCGAAGAACGTGGACTGGCCGAAGGACAGCAGTCCGGTGTAGCCGAGCAGCAGGTTGGCGCCGAGGCCGAAGATGGCGAAGATCCAGATCTCGGCCGCGATGGCCGGGCGCACGACCAGCGGCAATACCAGAATCGACACCAGGATCAGGATCAAGGGGCGCTTCATCGGATCCCGAACAGTCCCTGGGGCCGTACCAGAAGAATCGCGGCCATGACGGCGTAAATCACCACCGTCGAGGCCTCGGTCCAGTAGGCGGCGACGAGCGCCTGCGCCACGCCGATGATCAGGCCCGCGGCGATCGCGCCGAGCAGGTTGCCCAGGCCCCCGAGCGCCACCACGACGAAGGCGATGCCGAGCATGTCCGGGCCCATGCCGGGATTCAGGCCGCGGATCGGCGCGGTGAGCGCGCCGGCGATCCCGGCGAGATAGGCGCCGAGCGCGAAGGCGACGGTGAACAGTCTCTGGATGTCGATGCCGAGCAGCGACACCATCTCCTTGTTCTCGATGCCCGCGCGCATGATCGCGCCGTAGCGCGTCTTCTCGAGGAACAGCCACGTCGCGACCACCAACAGGCCGGCCGCCACCATCACGAACAGGCGGTACTTCGGGTACATGGTGAAGCCGAGGTCCATGCCGCCGCGCAGGAGCTCGGGCGGCAGGTGGCTGTAGCCGATCGGCCCCCAGATCAGGATGATGGATTCGCTGAGGATCAGCGCCAGGCCGAAGGTGAACAGCAGCTGGTAGTCGTGTCCCGCCGCGTAGAGCCTGCGCACGCCCGCGTACTCGATGGCGAGGCCGAGCAGCGCCACGCCCAGCGGCGCCACCAGCAGCGCGATCCAGAAGTTGCCGATCGTCGTCGCCACCGTCGCGAGCAGGTAGGCGCCCACCGCGAACAGCGCGCCGTGCGCGAAGTTCGGGATGTTGAGGATCCCGGTGATCAGCGACAGGCCGAGCCCCATCAGGGCATACAGCATGCCCGTCGCGATCCCGTTGAGGATCTGTGCCGCTACGAAGCTCAGACGCGAATGCCCGCGCTAGATCCCGCTGTGAAAGGCGCTCAGAACTGTCCGATGTCCTTGCAGGCCCCGTATTCCTTCGGCAGCGGCGTGTCGCCGGTGGCGATGATGTCGGCGAAGTCGGTGGGGTGCTTCATCGCGCTCTTGCTCTTGCAGCGCATGAAGAAGTAGGGCCGGATGTTCTGGTGCGTGGCCGCGTCCATGCGCATGCGCCCGACGATGTCGTTGACCTCGATGCCTTCCAGCGCCCTCACCACGTCCTGCACCTCGGCGGACTTCGCCTTGTCGAAGCCCGCGAGCAGCAGGCGCGTCATCGAGTAGGCGGCCGAAGGCGCGTAGCCCGGCGGGTTGCCGAACTTGGTCTCATAGCTTTTCACGAACGCCTTCGCCACCGGCGTGTCGGCGGTGTAGTAGAAGTTGGAGCCGACCCAGATGTTCTCGCGGATCTCGGGCGAGAGCTGCACCAGCTCCTCCACGCCCGAGGACCAGCACATGATGAGCGGTACCTTGGGCGTGAGGCCGAAATTGAAGATTTCGCGCGCGCCCGACACCGCGTCCAGGCCGAAGTTGATCATCGCCACCGCGTCGGGCTTGTTGGCGGCGGCCTTCTGCACGTAGTTGGAGAACTCGCGCTCGCCCAGGGGGTGCCGGTCGGCGCCTACGAACTCCAGGCCGTGCGTCTTGCCGACTTCCTTGATGTATTTCTCCACCGACCAGCCGAAGGCGTAGTCGGCCACCAGCAGGTGCCAGCGCTTCGCCTTCGGGTTCGCCTTCATGAAGGAGTCCACCACGGTCTTCGCCGCGGTGTAGGGGCTCGCCGCCCACTGGAAGGAGTAGCGATGGCAGCGGCTGCCCGAGATGTCCTCGGTGCCGCCGCTGAACAGGTGCACCACCTTCTTGCGCTTGGCGACTTCCGACACGGCGAGCGCCACGCCCGAGGACCAGGGGCCGATGACGAACTTGGCGCCGTCGCCGTCCACCGCCTCCTCTACGCGCCGCGTAGAGGTGCCGGCCTGCGTCGCGCCGTCGCGCGTGATGTACTTGATCGGGCGGCCGAGCACCTTCATGCCGCGCTCTTCGAGCGCCATCTTCATGCCGCGGTCGTTGATCGGGCCCACGTCGGCGAACGCGCCGGTCTGGTCCCACAGGCCCAGGATCACGATCTCCTTCTGCTGCGCGCGCACGATGGCCGGAAAGCCGAGTCCTGCTGCGGCGCCGGCGCCGAACTTCAGGATCTCCCTGCGGCTGAGCTTGCTCATGTTTCCTCCCCTGTCGTGAAGCCGAAAGACTACTCCATTCAGCCCAGTTCGAGGCGCTTGCCGTTCATCTTGCCGCGGTAGGTCTTGCCGCCGGCCTTGAGGGTGAGGGCGCTGCCGCGCACCTTGCCTTCGATGACGTAGGTCTTGCCCTCGGTCGCCAGCGTCCCGGAGAGCACCTGGAACTTCTGCTTGAGCACGAGTTCGCCCTGCGGCAGGGCGTGCGTGCCGGCGACCCGCGCGGGCACGATCCACAGGTAGGCGGTGCACCAGGAGGCGCTGCAGCCGGCCTCGGCCGGGACGGTCTGCGTCTCGTCGGCTTCCCAGTCGTCCATGGTGAAGCTGTTGGAGACGATGCGCGTGCCGGGCTTGAGCTGGAGCAGCTTGGGGCGCAGCTTGAGGTTGAGCGCGGGCAGCAGGAACATCGTGATCACGCTGGCCTTCGAGAAGTCGGTCTCGAACAGGTCGGCCTTGACGAACTTCGCTTTCGCCGCGACGCCTTCCTTCTCGGCGGCGCGCTTGGAGAGCTCGACCATGTCCGGGTTGTACTCGATGCCGAGCGCGCGCGCGCCGCGCTTGGCCGCCGTGATCACGGTGCGGCCGTCGCCCGAGCCCAGGTCCATCACGTAGTCGCGCTTGGTCACCTTCGCCATGTCGAGCATCTTGTCCACGAGCGCCTGCGGCGTGGGCACCCAGACCACGTCCTTGCCGGCCTGGCCGGAGCTCGGCTCGAAAGCGGTCGCGCCGGGATCCTTCTGCGCCTGGGCGAACGCGGGCAGGCTGAGCGCGAAGGCGAGCAGGACGGCAATGCAACGGCTCATCTGATTCCTTTTTCTTGTTGTGCGAAGCCGTCATGATACGCGTGCGCGCCTGGCGCCCCGCCGCGCCTGCTCCGTGCATCTGGCTTCTTATCGTCCAATCCGATTTCGCGGGGCAAGCCTTGCTTTGCGCGCGACCGCGAGTAGCATCTGTTGCCAAAGCGCTACAGGGGCAGGCGCATGGCCAATCACCGCAGGTTAAGGACGCTCGCCGCAGCCGCGCTGCTGGCCGCCAGCGGCGCCGCGTGCGCGCAGGCGGGCGAATGCGTCGAGCGCGGCGACCTGCGCGCCTACCCGGACCTCGGCCAGGCGGCGACGTTCACGGCGCTCGAGTTCTCGCCCGACGCGCGCCTGCTGCTCGGCGCGGCGCACGACGGCCGGCTGCTGCTCTGGGACTTCGCCGACGGCCGGCGCGCGCTCGAGGTCTGGGAGCATCGCCCGTTCCGGGACGCGGTGTCGGCGCCGCGCCTCGCGTTCGCGCCCGTCGGGCGCCGCTTCTACGCGGCCGCGCTGCAGGCGCGCGCGCCGGTCGCGTATCGCTTCGACTACATCCAGGCGGGCGGCGAGTGCGCCGTGCGCCGCTCGGCGTACGCGCTGCGCGATCTGGCCGAGGTGAGCGCCGTCGCCGTGTCGCCCGACGGCACGCTGCTCGCGGTCGGCGGCGTCGCGGTGCGCGGCGCGGACAGCCGGCGCGCGCGCGTCGAGCTCTTCAGCGCGGGCGGCGACCAGTTCCTCGGCGCCCTCGAGCCCGCGGGCCATCGCTTCGCGCCGCGGCTCGCGTTCGTGCGCGGCGCGCGCGACGAGGCGCTGCTGGTCGTCGCCGAGGACTCGGTCCTGCGGGCCTCCGCCTCGCTGCGCATCTACGACACGGGCAGCATGGCGTTGCGCGCCGAGATCGCGGCGGCGGCCGCATCGGGCGTCAGTGCGCTGGGCGCGGCGCCCGACGGCGGGCTGATCGTCGCCGGCTACCACGACGGCACGGTCGCGCACTGGCGGCGCACCGGCGCCGAGCCGCTTGCCTATGCGCCGGAGTCCGCCGCGCGCGACGGCGGTGGCCGGACGATCGTCGCGGCGGGCGTGCGCGACGCGGGCGACGGCTCGGGGCCGACGCTCTACAGCTTCGACGGCTACACGCTGCGCATCGGCCCGGCTGCGGCACTGACCGCGTCCTGGCAGCTGACGGACCGCTACGCCCGAGTCGCGGCGCTGGCGCCCGGCCGGCCGCAGATGGTCCTGGCGGGCGAGGGCGGTGCGCTCGCCGTGGCCGATGCGGTGCGCGGCGG
>JBASCW010000032.1:0-2277 GCA_049651845.1 Burkholderiales bacterium
ACCAAATGAACGAAAACGGCCCCGATCGAGGGGCAGGGAGAGCGGTTTCCAGTGTCCGATCACGCCATTTCGGCAATTCGGCATCGCTCAACTCACGAAAAACATTCGAACTTCAACAAACTGCTAGACGAGCGAGCGCAGGACGAGCGAGGCGCCGCTCGCGAGCAGCATCAGCGCGACCGCGCGCATCACGCCCTCCCTCGACAGGCGCCGGAACAAGTGCCCGGCCGCCCAGATCCCCGCGAGCCCTGCGGGCACCACGAACGCGGCGTAGACCCACACCTTCGGCTCGAGCAGGAAGCCCATCGCGAGGAACGCCACCGTGCGGATCGAGATGCTGGTGAGCGTGGCGAGGCCGAGCGTCGCACGGTACGCCTCCTTCGACAGGCCGCGGTGCGACAGGTACATCGCGTAGGGCGGCCCGCCCGCGCCGAAAAGAGTGCTGGTGATGCCGCCCGCGAGGCCCGCGACATAGGCCCAGCGCGGCGCCACCACGCGCTGGGCGTCCGGGTGGCGCGCAAGGCTGTACACGGCGAACGCGAACACGAAAGCGCCGAGCGCGAAGGTGGCGGCGCCGCGCGGCAGGTTGACGAGCAGCGTGAGTCCGATCGCGGTGCCGGCCAGGATCGTCGGGATCATGCGCGTCCATTCCGCCCTGACCGCGTTCTTCGGGTTCTCGAAGCCGATGCGGAATGCGTTGGCGAGGTCCATGAGCACGTACAGCGCCAGCGCGAAGGGCAGCGGCACGAAGTGGGTGGCCAGGGGCACCGTGACCAGCGCCGCGCCGAAACCGGTGATGCCGAAAATCACCGAGCCCGCAAAGGCCGCGCCCACGAGCGCAGCGAGTTCTACCGGCTCAAGCGCCATGTCGGCCCGCCTCGTCCGGCGCAATGCGCAGCGCCTGCGCGCTCCAGCGGTTCATCGCGCGCAGCCGCTCCACCATGCGCGCGAACGGCAGCCCGTACTTCTTCTCGAGCGCGGCCGAGCGCGCCCGCAGCTCGCGCCAGGCAATCTCGCGCGGCGCACCCTTCAAGGCGATCACCACGACGTTGGGATCGCGCAGCGCCTTGAACGCGAGCACCGCGCCGCCGAAGGCGCGCTCGATGCGGCGCAGGTGCCGGTCGAGCTCGCGGTCGTCGTCCATGAGGTTCATCACGAAGGCGCCGGGCGCCTCGAGCGCGCGCGCCGCGGCGTCGAAGAACGCCTGCTGCACCAGCGCGGGCGCGGCCGATTCGTCCTCGAAGCCGTCCACGACCAGCAGGTCGCAGGATTCGGGCGCGAGCGCCGCGACGCCGTCGCCGTGCTCGATGCTGAGGCGCGCGTCGTCGGCCGGCACGTGGAACAGCGAGCGCGCGGCGGCGATTACGCGCTCGTCGTATTCGACCACGCGCGTGCGCAGCTCCTCGAGACGGCGGTGGAAGAACTTCGCGAGCGAGCCGCCGCCCAGGCCGATCATCAGCGCGCGCCGCGGCGCCGGATGGAACAGCAGGAAGGCCATCATGCAGCGCGTGTAGTCGAGCTCGAGCGCGTACGGGTCCTCCAGGCGCATCGCGCTCTGGATCGCTTCGCCGCCGACGTGCAGGTGGCGCACGCCGCGCTCCTCGCTCACCACCAGCGGCGGCCGCTGTGCCTTGCGCATGAAGTTCGGCTTCATCTAGCGGTGCGGTCGCAGCAGTGCCGCGCTCGCCGCCGCCGCGACCAGATTGAGCAGCGCCGCGCTGACGACGATCGCGGCGTAGCTGCCGCTCGCGTCGAATGCCGCACCCGCTGCCGGCGGCCCGAGCAGCGTGCCGATGCCCGCCGCCGTATAGATGCAGCCGATGATGCCGGCGACCGAGCGCGGGCCGAACAGGTCCATCACCACCGTCGGGAAAGTGGCGACGAAGCCGCCGTAGGCGATGCCGAAGCCGATCGCCATCACCGAGAGCGCGAGCGCGCCGGTCGACCCCCACCACAGGAGCAGCATCGCCGCCATGCCGACGTACATCAGCGCGAGCGAGCGCATGCGGCCGAAGCGCTCGGCGATGCTGCCGACGGCGAAACGCCCGACCAGGCTGCCCAGGCCGATCAGGCTCACCAGCAGCACCGCGAAGGACTCCGGGTGGCCCGCGTCCATCGCGTAGGGGCCGATGTGCACCAGCGGCACGAAGACGCCGAATCCCGTCAGAGCGAGGCTCGCGTAGAGCACCCAGAAGTTGCGCGTGCGCAGAGCCGCGTGCAGCGTCACGCCGCCGGTCGCGCGTGCCTGGCCGATCGGCCGGTTGCGGATCGCGGCGG
>JBASCW010000033.1:0-18343 GCA_049651845.1 Burkholderiales bacterium
GCCATCCTGGGTCACATCGGCACCACGCATCGTCGGCTTCCCTTTATTCTTCTCGACGATCATTCGACAACGTATGAGGCGATGAATTCCATGAATTCGCGGCGAATTTCAACAAACTGCTAGGCGCGCGCGCTCAACCGTACAGGTCGGCGCGCGTCCAGGGCAGCACCGCGCGCGCCGGGTCACCGTTCTTCACCGCCAGCACCTGGTGGATGGTCACCCAGTTGCGCTCGAAGGCGTGCGCGCAGCCGGCGAGGTACAGCCGCCAGATGCGCGTGCGCTTTTCGCCGGCGTAGGCGCGCGCCGCGGCGAGGTTCGCCTCGAGCCGCCGCGACCACTCGCGCAGCGTGCGCGCGTAGTGCAGGCGCAGCGTCTCCACGTCCATCACCTCCAGGCCCGCGGCCGCCATCTCCCTCACGACCAGCGAGATATGCGGCAGCTCGCCGTGCGGAAAGACGTACTTCTCCACGAATTCGCCCGCGCCCAGCCCGACCTCGCGGCTTTCGACGTCCGCCGAGGTGATGCCGTGGTTGAGGGCCACGCCGCGCTCGGCGAGCAGGTTGCGGATCGTGCCGAAGTAGCGCGGCAGGTTCTCCAGGCCGACGTGCTCGAACATGCCGACCGAGGCGATCTTGTCGTAGACGCCCAGGCCCGGCACGTCGCGGTAGTCCTGCAGCAGCACCCGGCAACGATCGGTGAGGCCCCCTTCGCGGATGCGCGCCTGCGCGAGTGCGTGCTGGTTCTCCGAGAGCGTGATGCCGGTCGCCTGCACGCCGTAGGCGCGCGCCGCGTGCAGCACCAGCGCGCCCCAGCCGCAGCCGATGTCGAGGAAGCGCTCGTGCGGGCGCAGCCGCAGCTTGCGGCAGATGAGGTCGAGCTTCTGCTCCTGCGCGAGCTCCAGGCTGTCGGCGCCGGTCTTGTAGTACGCGCAGGAATAGACCATCTGCCGGTCGAGCCACAGCGTGTAGAAGTCGTTGGAGACGTCGTAGTGGTAGCGGATCGCCTCGGAATCGCTGTCGCGCGTGTGCCGGAAGAGGCGCGGCACGCGGCCGCGCGCGTTCCTCGCCCAGCGGCGCGCGAAGGCCTCGGCCGCGCGCAGCGCCTCCTCGATCGGGCCTTCGAGATCCAGGTCGCCTTCGACGTAGGCCTCGCCGAGCGCGGCGAGATCGGGATGCGCGAGCCGCTTGAGCGCCGCCTTGCGCGGCACGCGCAGCACGACGGGCGGCGAGCCCGCGGGTGCGTAGCGATGGCCGTTCCAGAGCTCAACGGCGAACGGCAATTCGCCGCGGGATTGCAGGTCGGCGAGCAGCTTCTCGATGCGCGAGCCGAGGACGATCATGCCCCGCTCCCTAAACCGACTTCTCCCGCATGGTGACGAACTCCTCCGCCGCGGTCGGGTGGATGCCGATGGTCGCGTCGAACTGAGCCTTGGTGGCGCCCAGTTTCACCGCGATGGCGATGCCCTGGATGATCTCGCCCGCGTCGGGCCCGATCATGTGCGCGCCGACGACGCGCTGGCTGGCGGTGTCCACCACCAGCTTCATGAAGATCTTCTCGTCGCTCGAACCCATGGTGTGCTTGAGCGAGCGGAACGCGGTCTTGTAGACGTCCACCTTGCCGTGGCGCTCGCGCGCCTTCTCTTCCGACAGCCCCACGGTAGCGAGGTTCGGGTGCGCGAACACCGCGGTCGGCACGTCGTCGTGGTCTACCGGCGTCGGTGTGCCGCCGAACAGCGTCTTCGCGAGCGCCATGCCCTCGGCAGTCGCCACCGGCGTGAGGTTGAGGCGGTTGGTGACGTCGCCGATGGCGTGGATCGAGTCCACCGAGCTCTTCGACCAGGCGTCGACCACGATCGCGCCGTCGGCCGCGAGCTTCACGCCGGCTGCTTCCAGGCCGAGGCCTGCCGTGTTCGGTTTGCGGCCCGTCGCGAACATGACCAGATCGAAAGTCGCTTCGCTCCCGTCCTCGAAACCGACTTTGCCACCCTGCGCCAGTTTGGCAGGGTTGGACTTGAGTTGGATCAATATCCCCTTCTTGCGCATCTCCTCGGCAAGCCGCGTGCCGAGGTCCGCGTCGAAGCCGCGCAGGATTTGTGCGCCGCGGTAAGCGAGCGTCGTCTGCACGCCGAGGCCGTGGAAGATCGACGCGAACTCGACCGCGATGTAGCCGCCGCCCACCACCAGCACGCGCTTCGGCAGCTTCTCGAGGAAGAACGCCTCGTTCGAGGTAATGGCGAGGTCCGCGCCCGGGATTGCCGGCTTCTGCGGCCAGGAGCCCGTTGCCACGAGAATGTGCCTTGCAGTGACGGTTCTGCCGTTGATCGCCACTTCGTTTTTTCCTCTGACAAGAGCCTTTCCCCGGAGAATCGTGACCCCGGCATTGACCAGGATCCGCTCGTAGACGCCGTTCAGGCGCGCAATCTCGCGGTCCTTGTTGGCGAGCAGGCGCGTCCAGTCGAAAGTCGGCTCGTCGATGTGCCAGCCGAAGTCGGCGGCGTCCTTCAGCTCGCCGCGCACGTGCGCGGCGTACGAGAAGAGCTTCTTCGGGATGCAGCCGACGTTGACACAGGTGCCGCCGAAGCGGCCGGACTCGGCCACGGCGACGCGCGCGCCGAGGTTCGCAGACACGCGGCTCGCGCGCACGCCGCCCGAGCCGCCGCCTATCGTGAAAAGGTCGAAATCGAACGTGCCGGACAACTGTGGGGACGACTGCGGTGCAACGCCGGAACTACTTGAGGTTCTTCAGGTTCATCCCCACCAGGTCGAGCGTCGCGGCGAGCTTCACGTGCTGCGGCTTGTCGGCCAGCCACTTGCTCGCGTTGTTGACGCGCTGCTCGATCTGCGCCTTGGGCGCGCCCTCGATGCCGACGAACATCTTGGCAAGGTCGCCCAGCCCCGCGGCCTGCGCGTCGGCCGCTGCCTCGCGCAGCTTGGCCTCGATCGCCGCGCGGTCGAGGTTGGTCACCAGCTTCATGGTCGGCTCGTCGCTCATGGCGCGCTCCTCTCAGTTAAGTATATAGCGTCCGGCGGCCTGCCGGGCGCGTCCCTCGGCGACCAGTTTATCCAGATGCGCGGCGAGCGAGCGCATCGCCACCGGGTGCAGCCGCGGTGAAACTTCGTCATAAACCTCGACTACGAGCTCTTCCAGCGTCGCCGGGCCCTGGCGCCGCAGCGCGGCGGCGACCTTCGCCTCGCGCGCGAGCCGGTGCGCGACCAGGCGCCTGATTTCCTTGTGCGGCGCGCCGATCAGGTAGCCGTGCCCGGGCGCGAAGATCGCGACCTCGAGCGCGAGCAGCCGCTCGAGCGACGCGAGGTAGACGCGCATGTCGCCGTCGGGCGGATTGATCACCACCGTAGAGCCCTGCATCACGTGGTCGCCCGTGAACAGCATCTTCGTTTCTTCGAGCAGGTAGCACAGGTGGTTGGAGGCATGGCCCGGCGTGTGGATCGCGCGCAGGCTGAAGCCGTCGAGCGACAGGCGGTCGCCGTCGGCGAGCACGCGGTCCGGCGCATAGCTGTGGTCCTGGTTGCCGTCGCGCGGCCGCGGCCGCCCCATCACCAGCGCGCCGGTGGCCGCCTTGAGCAGCGCCGCGGCGGGCGAATGGTCGGGGTGCGTGTGCGTGGTCAGGATCCAGCGAATTCGGCCCGCGCCCGCCTCCAGGATCTTCGCCACGTGCGCGTCCACCGCCGGCCCGGGATCGATTACCGCCAGATCGCCGCCGCCGTCGCCCCGGCCGACGAGATAGGTGTTGGTGCCCGGCCCGGTCATCATGCCGGGATTGGGCGCGGTGATGCGCGTGACGTGCCGGTCCAGGCGCTTGGCGATGCCCGGCTGGATCACGAAACAGGTGGTGCCGGATTCCTCCGGATCGCTCCAGTGGATTTCGTGGTAGGGCGGGTCGGCGCGCCGGAACAGGCGCTGCGAGCCTTCGTGGTCGAGCGCCCAGCAGGCGGCCTCGACCTCGATGTCGCCGAGATTGCGCGCGTGCTCGAAGGCCTCGCGCGGCGCGCGGAACGAGGCGAGGTCCGCGAGCGTGCTGCGCGTCGGGAAGATCAGCTCGATCTCCTTGCGCCGGTCGCGCTCGAGCGCCTCGCGCGGGCTCACCCAGACGCTGTGCACGGTCTCCGAGCGGTCGTGCGCGCCGTGCTGCCCCGCGGGCGCGCAGGCGACGAAAAAGCGCGTCGAAAAGCGCCGCGCGCGGCCGGGCGCCGTGATCCAGTGGCTGTAGTAGGCGATTTCCTGCGCCGGGATGTACAGGTCCTCCTGCTCGAGGAAATCGCTGAATAGCAGCGCGCCCGCGTTGAGCGGCTCGCGCAGGCGTTCGAGCGCGGCCGCGCGCCCGGGCGCCACGGGACGATCCTGCGCGTCCCAGGTGAGCAGGATGCCGGCCTCCTCGAAGCATTCGCGCGCCGCGGCCACCCAGTAGGCGAGGCCGCCGGACTCGACGCCGAGGCGCGCGCTAGCCTTCGCGTCGTCCAGCCCGCGCACGCGCCGCGCCGCGCGCTCGCTCGCGTCGTCGGCATCGAGCGCGCCGCCGGGAAACACGAAGGCGCCCGGCAGGAACGCGGCCTTGCTCGTGCGCTGGAGCATGAACACTTCGGGCGTGGGAGGGTCAACTGTGTGCGCCTGCCGCAACAGCAGCAGCGTCGCCGCCGGGCGCGGTATCTGCTTTTCCGTCATGCGCTGCGGCCCGCGCGGTCCTTCTCGTTCTGCGCCTTGATCATCGCGCGCGCCTTTTCCCAGTCGGCGTCGGTCAGCTTGTCCAGGCCCGTGAAGCCCGCGCCGTTGGCGAGGTAGCCGGCGCCGTCGATGGCGATGGTCTCGCCCGTGAGCCATTCGCAGCCGTCGGCCATCAGGAAGGTGGCGAGGTTCTGCAGCTCGGGCATCTGGCCGATGCGGCGCATCGGGTTGAGCTCGTTCGAGTCCTCGAAGCTGCCGCCGGGGCGCAGGCGCTTGGAGGCGCCCTCGGTGGGGAACGGGCCGGGCGCGATCGCGTTCAGCCGGATGCCGTGCCTGCCCCATTCGACCGCGAGCGACTTGGTCATCACGTGCAGGCCGGCCTTGGACATCGCCGAGGGCACCACGTAGGGCGAGCCCGTGTGCACCCAGGTGACGAGGATCGAGATCACCGAGCCTTTGTGCCCGCCGGCGATCCAGCGCCGGCCCACGGCGTGCGTCACGTAGAAGCTGCCGTGGAAGACGATGTTGGCGATGGCGTTGAAGCCGTTCGGCGTGAGGTCCTTGGTGGGGCTGATGAAGTTGCCGGCGGCGTTGTTGACCAGCCCCGTGAGGGGCCCGGCCTCGTCCCAGATGCGCTGCACCATCGCATCGACCGCCTGCGCGTCGCGGATGTCGACCGCGTGCGTGCGGACCGTTCCGCCGTGTTTTTCCGTCAATTCCCTAGAACAAGAATCCAAAACATTGCCGCGCCGGCCCGCGATCCAGACCTCAGCGCCGAGCTGCAGATAGCGCGCGGCGATCTCCTTGCCCAGGCCGGTGCCGCCGCCGGTGATGAGAATGCGCTTACCTTCGAGCAGTCCTTCCTTGAACATGGGCGCTCCGCGAGAGGGGAGCGCCTATTCTAATCAAGCGGCGGCTGTCTCCACGGGTGCGTAGGACGTCGTTCCATTTCCGAAGGACCAGTTTTCCTTCGCCACCTCGATGAGGTTGATCCAGGCATCCTCGGGCCTCAACTGCACCGCGGCGGCCAGGCGCTCGGCGATGGCCCGGTACCACGCGCGATCCTTTCGTCGCCGGCGTGCGCGCGCTCACGCTGCACGCGCAGCGCCTCGAGTTCGGCGTGCAGGCCCTCGTCGCGGAAGTAGCGGGCGAGAGCCCGCTCTTCCGAGTCGCTCGGGCCGGGGGAGGAGAGCCTAAGCCAGAGAGATCTGAGCATCGGCGAAGGCCTGCACGAGCGTGAGTCCGGGGCGATCGATGCGGTAGCAGGCGCCGTTCTCCAGCACCACGTCCTTGCGGCTGTTTTCCTCGGTGATCCACACCGAGCCTTCGCGCGCGCAGATGGTGCTGCCGGCGCTGTCGCGCAGCTTGAGAGTTTGCCCGCGCGAGAGCTTGAGCGCGGCGCAGGTGAGTTCGAGCGTCATGGCGTGCTCCTTCAGGTGTCGTGGGCTCAGCCCAGCCGTTCCATCCACTGCCGCGGACCGGATTCGAAACGCGGCGCGATGTGGCGGCCCAGCCAGGCGAACGCCTGGCGGATGGCGCGGGCGCGCTCGCGTTGCGCCAGCCTGCGGTAGTGCTCGGGGTTGTTGTAGTAGTCATCCAGCGTCGTGCGCTTCATCGGGTTCTCCTTGCGATTGACATGCGCATGTTGCATCCTTGCGTTTGGGCGCTCAAACGGTAAAAACACAGGTCTGTCATGCAAAATAGGAATGTCAATCCACAGCCCCGGCTGCCGTCCCTCGACCTGCTGAAGGGCTTCGAGGCGGCGGCGCGGCTGCTGTCCTTCACCAAGGCGGGCGAGGAGCTGTTCCTCTCGCAGTCGGCGGTGAGCCGCCAGATCCTCGAGCTCGAGAGCCAGCTCGGCGTGAAGCTGTTCGAGCGCCGCCACCGCGCGCTCGCGCTCACCGAGGCCGGGCAGACGCTGTACGCGGCGGCCGCGCAGGCGCTCGCCACCATGCGCGCCGTGACCGACCGGCTGCGCGCGACGCGCGGGCGCCGCACGCTCGCCGTGACCACCACCCAGTCGTTCGCCGCGCTCTGGCTGATCCCGCGCCTCGCGGGCTTCACGGGGCGACACCCGGAGCTCGACGTGCGCATCAGCGCCGATTCGCGCGTGCTGGACCTCGAGCGCGACGGCCTGGACCTGGCGATCCGCCACGGCCCGGCGAAGATGGCCGGCAGCGGCGCGCTGCGCCTGTTCGGCGAGCGCATGTTCCCGGTCTGCAGCCCGAAGCTGCTCGCCGACCGGAAGCGGCCGCTGCGCGAGCCGGTGGACCTGCGCCACCACGTGCTGCTGCACTACGACGACCCGGATGGCCGCCACCCGTGGCTGCACTGGAAGACCTGGCTGGAGATCGAGCGCCTCGCCGACCTGCGGCCCGCAGCCAGCCTGATGTTCTCGGGTTACGAGCAGATCATCCCGGCGGCGATCGCCGGGCACGGCGTCGCGCTCGGCCGCAGCCCGCTGGTGCGCGAGGCGATGGCCTCGGGCGAGCTGGTGGCGCCGTTCAAGAGCAGCTCCGACCCCGCGCGCGCCTACTACGCGGTCCTCTCCAGGCACGCCGAAGGCCGGCCCGAAGTGGCCGACTTCGTCGCCTGGCTGAAGGACGAAGCGAAGAAAGAGGCGCGCTAGGCCGGCGCCTGGACGGTGAGGACGATCTTGCCGATGTGCTGCGAGGATTCCATCAGGCGGTGCGCCTCGGCGGCCTGCGCGAGCGGGAAGGTCTTGAAGATCACCGGCTTGATCTTCTTCGCCTCGATGAGCGGCCAGACCTTTTCGCGCAGATTCCGCGCGATGGCGCCCTTGAAGGCCACCGGGCGCGGCCGGAGCGTGGAGCCGGTCACGGTGAGGCGCTTGAGCATGATGTAAGTGATGTTGAGCTCGGTCTTCCAGCCGCCCAGCACGGCGATGAAGACCAGGCGTCCCTCTTCGGCCAGGCAGCCGATCTCACGCGGCACGTAATCGCCGCCGACCATGTCGAGCACCACGTCCACGCCCTTGCCGCCGGTCGCGGCCAGCGCTTCGGCGGCGAAATCCTGCGTCCTGTAGTTGATCGCCTTCTCGGCGCCGAGCCGCACGCAGGCGGCGCATTTCTCGTCGTTGCCGGCGGTGGCGAACACGCGGTTGCCCATCGCCGCGGCCATCTGGATCGCCGTGACGCCGATGCCCGAGCTGCCGCCCTGCACCAGCAGCGTCTCGCCGGGCGCCAGGCGCCCGCGGTCGAACACGTTCGACCAGACGGTGAAAAAGGTTTCGGGCAGCGACGCCGCCTCGACCGCCGTGAGCCCTTTCGGGATCGGCAACGCCTGCACCTCGGGAACCACGCAATACTCGGCGTAGCCGCCGCCGTGCGCGAGCGCGCAGACCGGGTCGCCAACCTTCCACATCTTCACCTCGGCCCCGCAGGCGGCAACTTCGCCCGCGATCTCCAGGCCCGGCAGGTCGGAAGCGTCCTTGGGCGGCGGGTACTTGCCCGCGCGCTGCGCGACATCGGGCCGGTTCACGCCCGCGGCAGCGACCTTCACCAGGATCTCGTTCGCTTTCGGCGTCGGCGTGGGCCGCTCCGCCGGAACGAGCACTTCAGGACCGCCGGGCTTGCTGATCTCGATGCATTTCATGGGATGCGGATCATAGCAAAGCGCACATCGCTTTCACGTCCACATTGCCACCCGAGAGCACGACGCCGACGCGCTTGCCCTTGGCGTCGATCTTGCCTTCGAGCAGCGCGGCCGCGGCGAGCGTGCCGGTGGGCTCGACGACGAGCTTCATGCGCTCCCAGAGGAAGAACATCCACTTCAGAAGCTCCGCGTCGGTGACGGTGAGGAAGTCGTCCACGTGGCGCTGGATCAGCGCGAAGGTGAGCTTGCCGAGCGACTTGGTGCGCGCGCCGTCGGCGATGGTGTCGGGCAGGACGATCTCCACGAGCCTGCCGGCGCGCAACGAGCGCAGGCCGTCGTCGCCCGCGGCGGGCTCGACGCCGATCACGCGGCAGCCGGGCGACAGGTGCCTGGCCGCGATCGCGCAGCCCGAGAGCAGCCCGCCGCCGCCGCAGGGGACCAGCAGGAAGTCGAGCGGCCCCGCGTCTTCGATGAGCTCCTTCGCCGCGGTGCCCTGGCCCGCGATGATGTGCGGGTGGTCGAACGGCGGGATCAGCGTGAGGCCGCGTTCGGAGGCGAGCTTTTCCGCGATCTTCTGCCGGTCTTCGCTGCTCGCGTCGTAGCTGACCACCTCCGCGCCGTAGCCGCGCGTCGCCTCGAGCTTCACCTTCGGAGCATCGGTCGGCATGACGATCGTCGCCGGAATGCCGAGCATCCGGCCCGAGAGCGCGACCGCCTGCGCGTGGTTGCCCGAGGAGAAGGCCACCACGCCGCGCTTGCGCTGCTCGGGCGTCAGCTGCGAGAGCGCGTTGTAGGCGCCGCGGATCTTGAACGCGCCCATGCGCTGCAGGTTCTCGGGTTTGAGGAACACCTGCGCGCCGGTGCGCGCGTCCACCGTCGCCGAGCGCAGCACCGGGGTGCGGTGCACCGCGCTCTTGATGCGTTCCTGGGCGCGCGCTACGTCATCGAAGCTCACTTCCATCGCTGCAGGGCCTCCCGCGCGACCTCGTCGCCCCACTCCTGCAGGAAGTGGCCGCCTTCCGCGTGGGTCCACGGCTCCGGGCAGCCGTGGATCATCTTCTGCAACTGTTTCATCACGGGCGGCCCAAGCACGGGATCCTTCGCGCCCACCGCCATGAAGGTTTCGCCCTGCCACTCCCTCTGCCACCAGTCGCGCGCGCGGCGCGAGATCGCCGCGCCTGGCGCATCCGGTCCGTCGGGCACGAGCTGCGGGAAGCGCCGCACGCCCGCCTTCGACGCTGCATCCGGATAGGGCGCTTCGTAGGCGGCGGCCTCCGCCGCGGACAGATGCGGGCAGGCGCGCCCGAGCAGCTTGCCGCAGTCCATGCTCGGCGTCTTGGCCACGTAGGCGCGCCATTCGATGAAGCCCTTGGAGAGCGGCACATCCCCCGTGCCGAGCGCGGTGTTCATGATGAGCAGGCGCGAGAAACGCCCGGGCATCTCCATCGGCAACGTGAGGCCGAGCAGGCCGCCCCAGTCCTGCACCGCGAGCGTGAGGTTGCGCAGGTCCAGCTTCTCGATGAACTCGAGCAGGAACCCGCGATGCGTGTCGAAGGCGTAGAAATCCTCCTCCACGGGCTTGTCCGACCTGCCGAAACCGAGGAAATCGGGCGCCACCACGCGATAGCCCGCGTCGAGGAAAGGCGGGATCATCTTTCGGTACAGGTAGCTCCACGTCGGTTCGCCGTGAAGACAGAGCAGCGTTCGCGGGCCCTTGCCCTCGTCCAGGTAGTGCGCGCGCAGCCCGCGCCACTCGAGGTAGTGTGGCGCCCACGGAAATCCGGGCAGGTTCGCGAACCGATCGTCGGGTGTGCGCATGCGCCGATTGTAGAATGGCTCCATGGACTACTCCAGATATCAAGACCTGAAAATCCGCCGGCTCGAGCCCGGCATCCTCGAAATCGCGATGGGCGAGGAGGGCAAGCTCTCCACGGCGACCGCGCGCCTGCACAAGGAGCTCGCCGACGTGTGGCTCGACGTCGACCGCGATCCCGAGACGCGCGTCGCGATCCTGCGCGGCATCGGCAAGGGCTTCTCCGCGGGCGGCGACCTGGCGATGGTGGAGGAGGTCACCAGGGACTTCGCCGCGCGCGCGCGCGTCTGGCGCGAGGCGCGCGACCTGGTCTACAACATCATCAACTGCTCGAAGATGGTGGTATCGGCGATGCACGGGCCGGCGGTGGGCGCGGGGCTGGTGGCCGGCCTGCTCGCCGACGTCTCCATCGCGGCGAAAAACGCGCGCATCATCGACGGCCACACGCGCCTGGGCGTCGCCGCGGGCGACCACGCGGCGATCGTCTGGCCGCTGCTGTGCGGCATGGCGAAGGCGAAGTACTACCTGCTGCTGTGCGAGCAGGTCTCGGGCGAAGAAGCGGAGCGGATTGGGTTGATTTCATTGGTTTGTGAAGAAAATCGACTCAATGAAAAAGCGCTCGAAGTCGCGCGCAAGCTCGCCGCCGGCGCGCAGACCGCGCTGCGCTGGACCAAGTACAGCCTCAACAACTGGCTGCGCATGGCGGGACCCTCGTTCGACGCCTCGCTCGCGCTGGAGATCGTGGGCTTCACCGGCCCCGAGGCGAAGGAAGGCCTCGCGTCGCTGCGCGAGAAGAGAAAGCCCTCCTTTCCGGACGCGCCGAAGGATTTCTAGGCCGGCCGAAACGCCCGCGCGCGGCGAACATGAGCAATCCGTTCGGCAAATTGATCGGCCTGCACATCGAGCAGCGGCGCGCCGGCTTCAGCGAGCTCAGCCTCGAGGTCGCCGGGGAGCATCTCAACCCCAACCACGTCGTGCATGGCGCCGTGGTCTTCGCCCTGGCCGATACCGGCATGGGCGCCGCGCTGCACCCGACGCTCGCCGAGGGCGAGCTCTGCGCCACCGTCGAGATCAAGATCAGCTACTTCAAGCCCGTCACCGCGGGGCGCCTCGTCTGCACCACGGAAATCGTCAACCGCGGCAAGACACTGGCCAACCTCGAGTCGCGCGTCTTCCTGGACGAGGTGCTCGTCGCGCAAGCCAACGGGCACTACGCGATCTTCAGGCCGCGCAAGCCCGCGGCCTGATCAGGCCGGCTTGCTGAAATCGAGCGCGTCGCCGCCGCCCGGGGCAGAAGCGGCGGCTGCCTCCTCCCTGGTGGCGGACGCGGTGACCGTGCCGCTGATGAGCCTTTCCAGGTCGCGCGCGATGACGGTTGGGTCCGGCGGGATGCGGCCCAGGCTCGTGAGCAGCACGCGCACCGGCAGGTCCACCAGCGTCGCGTCCGGGTGATCGCGCAGGTGCGCGGCGTTCTGCACCGCCGGCACGATGCGGCCGCTGCGCACGCCGGCCAGTTCGTTTTCGAGACCGTTCACGATCGCCGCCTGCGCGCGGCCGATGCCCATCAGCAGTTCGGCGAGCTGGGTTGCGGAGATTTGCAGCATGCTGCCCCCTGTCGAGAGAAACGTTCAGGCGGATGCTAACATCGCCCGCGGATGGTGAAGCGTGTCCTGCTTGCGCTCGTCCTGCCGGTCGCCGTCGTGGCGGCCGGGCTTGCGGTGCACGTGCTCACGGCGACGGGGGATACGGTGTTTTCCGGGAAGCGGCCCGACAATCTCGGCGTCAAGGACGTGCGGCTGGCGCCGCCGAAGCGCACGCCCAACTGCGTTTCCAGCCAGGCCGACCCGGGCGACGGCGAACGTTACATCGCGCCGATCGCCTTCAAGGGCGACACGCCCGCCGCGATGGCCGCGGTGCGCAAGGCGATCGAGGGCATGACCGACACGACCATCGTTCGCGCCGAGGGCAACTACCTGTACGCGGAGTACCGCACCAAGCTCATGCGCTTCATCGACGACGTGGAATTCCTGCACGATGCGAAGGCCGGCGTGATCCACGTGCGCTCGGCCTCGCGCCTCGGCCGGCGCGACTTCGGTGTCAACCGCGCGCGCGTCGAAGCGCTGCGAAAGCGGATTACGGGCTGAACTCGGCCACCACCGGCTGGTGGTCGGACTCCTGCGCTTCGACGTCAATGCGCACGGCCGCAAGGCGCGCAGCGAGGTCCGGCGTGACCAGCACGAAATCGCAGCGATAGGGGTCTTCGCCGAATTTCCTGTCGTGCAGGCCGAAGGTGGGCGGTGCCGTCACGCCCGGGTTTGCGATCGCCCAGGCGTCGCGCCAGACCTGGAGCAGCCTGGCGACGAGCGCATCCCCGGGCCGCATGTTGAAGTCGCCGCAGAGAATCGACGCGGCCGGCCGCGCGTGCGGCTCGAACGCACCCTTGTAGCGTGCGGGCGGCGCGGGCGCGTGCGCGGCGCGTTCGGCCTGCAGCTCGCAGAGGCGCTCGACTTGCGCGGCGCGCTGCTTCGCAGAGAAGAACTCAAGGTGCGTCGTCACGACGCTCACCAGGCCCCAGCGCGCCTCGACCACCGCTTCGATCGCGACACGCGGCATGTTCGGCACGCCCGGCTCAGGCGGCCAGGGCAGCGAATGGCGGAACACCTGGCGCACCGGCAGGCGCGACAGGATCATGTTGCCGAAGCGCCGCCGCCCGCGCTCGCCGTCGGGGATGTCGACGCCTTCGGCAAAGTGCGCGCTGTAGCCCGGGAACAGCGCTTCGAGGCCTTCGGCCTGGTTCTCGCCGGCGCTGCCCTCCAGCGTAGCGAAATTTTCCGCGACTTCCTGGAAGCAGCAGACGTCGGGATCGCACAGGGCTTTCGCCTTGCGCGCGATGCGCGCCGGATCTACGCGCCCGTCCATGCCGCGGCACCACTGGATGTTCCAGCTCAGAAGTTTCACAATGGGCGATGATCGCACGACGGCTCGCGGCTGCCGCACTGCTGCTCGCGCTGGCACTGCCCGCGCTCGCGCAGACCGGGGCGAAATCGAAACAGCAGACCGAGGCCGAGGAAACCGCCTCGGCGGTGGTGCGCGTGCGCTCGAAGAGCGTGCCGAACGCGCGCAGCGCCGCGACGCTCGGCGAGCGCCGCGAGGGCTCGGGCGTGATCGTGCGCGAGGGCTACGTCGCCACCATCGGCTATCTGGTGATCGAGGCCGAGGCGATCGAGGTCACGGGCGCGGACGGCCGCACCGTGCCGGCGGCGCTCGCCGGCTACGACCACGCGAGCGGCTTCGGGGTGCTCAAGCTGCTCGCGCCGCTCGCGGGCAAGCCGTTGCCGTTCGGCGTCTCGTCCGCGCTCACCGAGCGCCAGCCGGCGCTGGTCGCGCGCCATGCCGGCGGCGAGGGCCTGGATTTTGCGATCGTGCAGGTGGTGTCGCGCCGCGCCTTCTCGGGCAGCTGGGAATACCTGCTCGACTCGGCGATCTATACCTATCCGCCGGTGCTGCACTGGTCGGGCGCGTCTCTCATCAGCGGCAAGGGCGAGCTGCTCGGCCTGGGCTCGCTCATCGTCGCCGATGCCCTGGGCGATGCCGCGGACGCCACCGCCGGCAGCGCCGCGCCCGGCAACCTGTTCGTGCCGGTGGACCTGCTCAAGCCGATCCTCGGCGAGCTGATCGAGCGCGGTCGCGCGCCGGGGCCCGCGCGGCCCTGGCTCGGCATGAATACCGAGGAGTCGCGCGGGCGCCTGTTCGTCACGCGCGTGTCGCCCGAGGGCCCGGCGGACCGCGCCGGCGTGAAAGCCGGCGACGTGTTGATCGCGATCGGCGGCGAGGAAGTGGGCTCGCTCGCCGAGTTCTACCGCAAGCTGTGGGCGCGCGGCGCGGCCGGGGTGGAAGTGCCGCTGCGCGTGCTGCAGGGGCTCGATGCGCGCGAGTTCAGCCTGCGCTCGATGGACCGCACCGAGTACTTCCGGCCGGCGCGCAGCTACTAGCGGATCACGAGGCTGCTGGGGTAAGGCTCGACGCCCTTCCTCAGCGTGCGCGGCGGCGCGCGGCGCAGCATCTCGGTGGTCGGCGCCGCGCCGACCGCCTGCGCGTAGCGCACGTTCTTCTGCATCTCCTCGAGGTACAGGTTCGGTCCCTTGAAGTGGCGCCCGGCGTACTCGTAGGCGCGCGCGAGCTGGATGTCGAGGCGCTTGGCGGCAGTCATGTAGAAGCCGGGCGTCTTGCGCACCAGGTCGTCGCCCGAGGCGAACAGCACCTGCGTGCGGCCGCCCGGCAGGCGCCGCTTCGCGAGCCCGCCCAGCACGAACTCCGGATACAGCCGGTCGCGGCATTTCTCCAGGTAGCAGCGGTCCGACATCTGCGCGATGATGTCCGCGGTGCCCAGCATGTGGCCGACGCGCCGCAGCAGCTTGTCGTTGAGCGGAATCGATTCGGCGCGCCGCTCGTAGCCGGTGTAGTGCACCAGCGTCGCGCCGCTCGCCGCGTAGCGCTTGAGGCCGATGCGCGGCAGGTAGCGGCGCAGGTGCCTCGAGCCGCGCGCGACGTGCGTGAGCGTGTACTCGGCGCCGTAGCGGTGACGGCGGTCGTTGTGACGGCGCAGGTAGCCGAAGTCGTGGTACAGCGCGGACACCACGCCGAGCGAGAAGCACGCGGCGGGCAGCGCCGGCGAGCCATTGCGGCTGCGCTCGTAGCCGTCCATGAGGCGCGCCATCGCCAGCGTCACGTCCAGCACGTGCTGGATGTCGTGATACTCGGTGTCGCAGGGCTTGAACTCCGGATGCTCGCCGGCGTAAAGCCGGCCGATGTCGGCGAAACCGCGCTCGATCGCGGCCGACGGCGGGCCGCTAACGCGCCCGCGCGCTCCATCGTACAGGCCCTTGTACAGGCGCAGTACCTCCGCCGACACCTGCGCGAGGTCGGTGGTGCGGATCCTGTTGGTGACGTCGTGATCGTTGCGACGCATTCGTGGCGTTGCGCCGTGGCTCCCCTGGCGCAGTATTATAGGATGCGCATCTGCGGCGCCGGGGTGACGTTTGTCACGCTGCGATCGCTTCCTGACGCGGCACTGCGGGGAGGAGGGCCGGGGCGTTGAGCCAGCCGTTGACCGACGAGGAACGCGCGCAGATCGAGGCACGCGTCGCCGTGCTCGAGATCGAGCACCACGACCTCGACGACGTGATCGCGCGGCTGTCGGAGCATCCCGACCAGGACCAGCTGCAGCTGCGGCGCTTGAAGAAACGCAAGCTCTTTCTGAAGGACACCATCGCCCGGCTCAAGGATCGCCTGATCCCGGACATCCTCGCTTGATCGCGCTGATTCAGAGGGTAGCCGAGGCTCGCGTGGAAGTCGGCGGCGAGACCGTGGGTGCGATCGGTCGCGGCATTCTCGCGCTGGTGGGCGTCGAGCGCGGCGACGCCGAGGCGCAGGCAGATCGGCTGCTGGAGCGGGTGCTCGGCTACCGGATCTTCCCGGACGCCCAGGGGAAGATGAACCTCTCCGTGACGGACATCCGGGGCGAGCTGCTCGTCGTGCCGCAGTTCACGCTCGCGGCGGACACGCACGACGGCGCCCGTCCCAGCTTTTCGAGTGCCGCATCGCCCGAGGAAGGCAAGCGGCTCTTCGAGTTTTTCGTGGAGAAGGCGAACCGCAAACTGAAGGTCAAAGCCGGCTCGTTCGGTGCCGACATGCAGGTGCGCCTGGTCAACGACGGCCCGGTCACGTTCTGGCTGCAGGCGCCGCCGCAGCGGTGAAATCGCGTGCGCCGCGGGGCGGTTTCAGTTTAGGATTGCCGCTCCCATGTCCGACCTGTTCATCGGCGTCAAGCCCGTTGAAGAGCGCCATCGCATCGACGCGGGGCGCCTCGAGGACTACCTGAAGCAGCACCTCGAGGGATTCCGCGGCCCGCTCACGATCGAGCAGTTCAAGGGCGGGCAGTCCAACCCGACCTACCGCGTCACTGCGGGCGGCAAGCGCTATGCGCTGCGCCGCAAGCCCCCGGGCAAGCTGCTGCCCTCGGCGCACGCGGTGGACCGCGAGTTCAAGGTGATCCGCGCATTGCACAAGGTGGGTTTCCCGGTGGCGCGGCCCTACGTGCTGTGCGAGGACGACGCGGTGATCGGCACGGCGTTCTACCTCATGGATTGCGTGGAGGGCCGCGTGCTCTGGGAGCCCGCGCTGCCCGGAATGACAAAGTCGGAGCGGACGGCGATCTGGGACGAGCTCAACCGCGTGATCGCGCTGCTGCACACCGTCGACTACAAGGCGGTCGGGCTGGAGGACTTCGGCAAAGCCGGCAACTACATCGAGCGCCAGGTCGGGCGCTGGACCAAGCAGTACCTGGCCTCCGAAACCGAGAAGATCGAGGCCATGGACCAGCTGATCGCCTGGCTGCCGAAGAACATCCCGGCGACCGACGAGACCACCGTGGTGCACGGCGACTACCGCCTGGACAACGCGATCTTCCATCCGACCGAAGCCAGGCTGCTCGCGGTGCTCGACTGGGAACTCTCGACGCTCGGCGACCCGCTCGCGGATTTCGCCTACCACTGCATGAGCTGGCACATTCCCTCGACCATGTTTCGCGGCCTGGGCGGACTGCCGCACGCCGAGCTCGGCATCCCGACCGAGCGCGAGTACGTGGCGCGCTACGTCGAGCGCACGGGCCGCAAGGGCGTGGAGCCGTCGGTCTGGGACTACTACATGGCCTACAACATGTTCCGCCTCGCGGCGATCTGCCAGGGCATCGCCAAGCGCGTGGTGGACGGCACGGCCGCGAGCGAGCACGCGCGCGAGGCCGGCGCGCGCGCGCGCCCGCTCGGCGAGCTGGGCTGGGCGCAGGTGGAGAAAATTCTCAAAAGGAGCACGTGATGGATTTCGAGTACAGCGCGAGAACCAAGGAACTGCAGAAGAAGCTGCTTGCCTTCATGGACGAGCACATCTACCCGAACGAGCACAAGTACACCGCCCACGTGAAGAGCGAGAAACGCTGGGAGCCGGTGCCGATCATCGAGGAACTCAAGCCCAAGGCGAAGGCCGCGGGCCTGTGGAACCTTTTCCTGCCCAAGTCGCCGCGCGCGCCGGGCGGCGGCCTGTCCAACCTCGACTACGCGCCGCTGTGCGAGATCATGGGCCGCGTGTCCTGGTCGCCGGAGGTGTTCAACTGCTCGGCGCCCGACACCGGCAACATGGAGACCATCGAGCGCTACGGCACGGAAGAGCAGAAGAAGCAGTGGCTCGATCCCCTGCTCGAGGGCAAGATCCGCTCGGCCTTCCTCATGACCGAGCCCGCGGTCGCCTCCTCGGACGCCACCAACATCCAGATGCACATCGAACGCGAGGGCGAGGAGTACGTGATCAACGGCCGCAAATGGTGGTCGTCGGGCGCTGGCGATCCGCGCTGCAAGGTCTACATCGTGATGGGCAAGACCAACCCCGACCACGCCTCGCGCCACAGCCAGCAGTCGATGATCCTGGTGCCCGCGGGCACCAAGGGCATCTCGATCCTGCGCCACCTGCCGGTGTTCGGCTACGACGACGCGCCGCACGGCCACATGGAGATCGAGTTCAAGGACGTGCGCGTGCCGGCCGCCAACATCCTGCTCGGCGAGGGCCGCGGCTTCGAGATCGCGCAGGGCCGCCTCGGGCCGGGCCGCATCCACCACTGCATGCGCTCGATCGGCCAGGCCGAGCGCGCCCTGGAGAAGATGTGCAAGCGCGCCACCAGCCGCGTCGCCTTCGGCCGCACGGTCGCCGAGCAGGGCGTGACGCGCGAGCGGATTGCGGAAGCGCGCATCCAGATCGATGCCACGCGCTTCATGGTGCTGCACGCGGCCTGGCGCATGGACACCGTCGGCAACAAGGTGGCGCGCAAGGAAATCGCCATGATCAAGGTGATGGCGCCCAATATGGCCTGCCAGGTCATCGACTGGTCGATGCAGGTGCACGGCGGCGGCGGCGTGTCGGACGACTTCGGCCTCGCCAACGCCTACGCGCACCAGCGCACGCTGCGCTTCGCCGACGGCCCGGACGAGGTGCATCGCAACGCGATCGCCAAGCAGGAGATCGCCGAGCAGACCTCGGTGGCCGAGGCGCTCGCTACGAAGAAACGCTAGCGCGGGAGCAGGGCGCCGAGCTCCTCGGCGACCTGCGCGAGCTCCGACTCGGTGTTGAGGATGTCTGGGCACAGGCGCAGCCGGTCGCCGCGCGCGTCCGCCACGATGTGGTGGCGCG
>JBASCW010000034.1:0-54161 GCA_049651845.1 Burkholderiales bacterium
GTTATCTGAGCGGATGTGCTCGGGGATGCCGCGCCGTACCATCACCTCGGCCAGCAACTCGATGACTTCTTGAGCCCCGATCCGTCTTGCCGTGTGGATCGCCAAGCACTCCCGGCTGTGCTCGTCAATCAAAGTTAACAGTCTGACCACGCGTCCGTCGTGCGTCCAGGTGGTCACGAAGTCGTAGCTCCAGACGTGGTTCGGGCGCTCAGCTCGGAGCCTCACGCAGCTGCCGTCATTGAGCCAGAGCCCTGCTCTGTGCCTTTGCTTCTTCGGCACCTTCAGACCTTCTTTCCTCCAGATTCGGCTCACCCGGTCCTTGCCCACCCGCCAGCCGCTCATCTTCAGCATTCCCGTCACCATCCGATACCCGTAGCGCCCGTACTGGCACGCCAGACGCACGATCGCCTGCGCGAGCAGATCCTCGTCCGCCCGCGCCGTCGGCACGTAGCGCTGTGTGCCCCGCGGTTGACTAAGCGGCGCACAGGCCTTCCTCTCCGACACTCCGTATTTGCCCCGAGCATGTTCCACGGCCCTGCGCCGCCTCTCGGGGCTTAGAAGTTTCCCTCGGCTACGTCCTTAAGAATCGCCTTCTCGAGGCTCAGGTCCGCCACCAGCTTCTTCAGCCTGGCGTTCTCCCGCTCAAGGTCCTTCAGCTTCTTCGCCTGGTCGACCTTCAGGCCGCCGTACTCCTTGCGCCAGCGGTAGTAAGTGTCGTCCGCGATCCCAGCTTCCTTGCAAGCCTGCGGGATCGACTTCCCTCCGGCCCTGAGCACCTCGATCTGCCGCAGCTTCGCCACCGCTTGCTCGGGACTGTACTTCTTGCTCGCCATCTGCCTTCTCCTTCCAAGTTGAACACTACAACACTCAACCTGGTACAGAAAAAGCCGGTCAGCTCACTTGCGCAAGGCCTATGCCGATCCTGTATCGGTCAAGGGCGAGTGGGGGTTGGTGAAGGCGCCGGATGGCGGCGTTGCTGGCGTGCACAGTCTGTCTGACGAGAGGCCGCTTAAGACTGCAGGTTTTGCCGTACGTAACAAGGACTTCGAAGCGAAAGCCAAGTACTCCGAGTGGCGATTCGTCTATGCACCCCCCGTTTCCGGTCTGGGCTTAGGAACGACGCCATCTGTACCGGCGCGATAGCAGGCTCTGGCGGAGAGTGAGGGATTCGAACCCCCGAGCCCTTGCGGGCTAACGGTTTTCAAGACCGCCGCATTCGACCGCTCTGCCAACTCTCCTTGAAATACGCCTGTAGCATCCCCATTTTAACCTCTTGCCGGACAAGGCTTTTTGCTTGAAACTTCCGGACCGTTTGGCAGTCTCAATTGAGGGCTTCGACCCAGGAGGATTAGATGCAACCCGAACTGCAACCTGTAAACACCGGCTACGGCGGCGTCGCCATTGCGCCGGAGTCGCAGAAAGTCTTGCGCAACACCTACATGCTGCTCGCGCTGACCATGGTGCCGACGGTCGCTGGCGCCTGGATCGGCATGCAGACCGCGTCCATCATCACCGGCAGCCCGATCGTCAGCTCGATCCTGATGCTGGTGGGCGTGATCGGCCTGCAGTTCGCGATCGTCGCCAACCGCAACAGCTTCGTCGGCGTCGGCCTGCTGCTGCTGATGACCGGCCTGCTCGGCTGGTGGCTGGGCCCGATCCTGAACGTCGCGCTGTCGCTCAAGAACGGCATGCAGCTGGTGGGCTACGCCGCCGTGGGCACCGGCACCATCCTGTTCGCCATGGGCGCGGTCGCCACGGTCACCAAGCGCGACTTCAGCTTCATGGGCAAGTTCCTGTTCGTCGGCATGATCGCGCTGCTCGTCGCCATGTTCGCGAACATGTTCCTGCAGATCCCGGCGCTCGCGCTGGCGATCTCTACGCTGGTGATCGTGGTGTTCTCGCTGTTCCTGCTGCACGACCTGTCGCGCATCGTGACCGGCGGCGAGACCAACTACATCGTCGCCACGACGGGCGTGTACATCAGCCTGCTGAACATCTTCTCCAGCCTGCTGCACCTGCTGATGGCGCTCACGGGCGAGCGCGACTAGAGGGTTTCGCCAGGCAGTTCAGGGCGCCTCCGGGCGCCCTTTCTTTTTCAGAGGCCGCGCGCGGCCTCGGCCACCCAGCGCGGGAAGCCCTCGCAGAAGGCCTGCCGGCGCTCCGGCGTGTCGCTGTCGAACTCCTGGGCAAAGCCGCGGCGCGCCTGCGCGAGGCCGTCGCGCACCGCCTGTTCCGTCTGCGACGGATCCAGCTTGAGGAAGGCCTGGACGACGTCGACGGCGCCGAACGGTGAAGCCGCGTACACGCGCTCGTTGGCGTCCTTGTACGCGGGGAAGCGCTCGGCGCAGGTCGCGCGGTAGTCGCCGAGGCGCAGCGCCCACATCGCGAGCGCGTCGATCGCCTTTGCCTCCTGGACCAGGCGCAGCAGCGGATCGAGCCGGGGCGCGCCGGTCGAGAGTACCTGGAACTTGAGCAGCGCCGGCCCCCTGTGCGCATAGCCGAGCGTCATGTAGTGGTAGTCCTCGGCGGGCCGCGCGAACTGCAGCGTGGCGTAGACGATGCCGGCGTCCGCCCCGTGCGTCCGGAACGCGACCTGCTTGTCGAGCGCGTTCACGAGCAGGGGCGCGAGCGCCTCCTCCAGCTGCTGCCGGCGCTCCGCATCCGAGACGCTGATGTCGCGGCCGAACACCTGCACTTCGCACTCGAATTCCTTGTTGCCGCACTTGACGCGCGCGCCCGCGGTCCAGTTCGGCGCCGCGAACGCCGCCACCAGGTCCGAGGGAAAGGTCCAGAGGATGCGGCCGACGCCCTGGCGATACGCGACCGCTTCCTGCGTGCCGGCCATGTTCTCTCCGGGACGCTGCTGCGCCAGGCCCGCGCCTGCGTACAGGCAGAGCGACAGGAGCGCGGTCAGGGTGCGTAGCGCCATGGCGGCGCGCATGCTACCCGCGTTCGAACAGCGCGATGGATTCGACATGCGCGGTGTGCGGGAACATGTTGACCACGCCCGCGGCCGCGAGCGTGAAGCCCTTGTGGTGCACCAGCACCTCGGCGTCGCGCGCGAGCGTCGCCGGGTCGCAGGAGACGTAGACGATGCGTTGCGGCCAGGCGTCGGGCAGCGCGGCCACGAGCGCCGCCGCGCCCTCGCGCGGCGGGTCGAGCAGATATTTGTCGAAGCGGCCGTAGTGGCCGAGGTTCGGCCGGAACAGGTCCGCGACCTCGAACTGAGCGACCAGGCCGTTGGCAGCGGCATTGGCGCGCGCGCGCTCGACCAGCGGCGCGCTGCCCTCGAAGCCGATGACCTGCGCCCCGCGCGCGGCGATCGGCAGCGAGAAGTTGCCGATGCCGCAGAACAGGTCCGCCACGCGCTCGCCGGGCCGCGCATCGAGCAGCTGCAGCGCGCGCGCGACCAGCAGCCGGTTGACCGCCGGGTTCACCTGGGTGAAATCGGCGGGCCGGAAGTACAGCTTCAGCCCGTATTCGGGCAGCGCGTAGTAGAGCTCCGCGGGCGCCTCGGGGTGGAAGGGCCGCGCGCTCTCGGGGCCCTCGGGCTGCAGCCAGACCTGGACGCCGTGCGCATCGGCGAAACCGCGCAGCAACGCGCGGTCGGGCTCCGCAAGCGGCAGCAGGTGGCGGAACACGAGCGCCGCGGTCTCCTCCCCGACCGCGACTTCGATCTGCGGCACGCGGTCGCGGATCGACAGCTGGCCGACGAGATTTCTCAGGGGAACGAGCAAGGCCGAGACCGGCGGCGCCAGGACCTCGCAGCTCGTCATGTCGGCGACGTAGGTCGAGCGCCGCTCGCGAAAGCCCACCAGCGCCCCGCCCTTGGCCTCGACGTAGCGCACCGACAGCCGCGCGCGGTGCCGGTAGCCCCATTCGGCGCCGTGGATCGGCGCCAGCATGGACCCGGCCTGCACCTTGCCGATGCGCGCGAGGTTGTCCTCGAGCCCGCGCTGCTTGGCCGCGACCTGGGTGCGCGCGTCCACGTGCTGCGTGGCGCAGCCGCCGCAGGTGCCGAAATGCGGGCAGTGCGGCTCGCGCCGGGACGCCGAGCGCCGCAGCACCTGCACCACGCGCGCGCGGTCGAACTTGGGCTTGGTCTCGAGCAGCTGCGCCTCGACGAGCTCGCCCGCGAGCGCGCCCTCCACGAACACCACCTTGCCGGCGTCGCGCGCCACGCCGCGGCCGGCGGCGTCGAGTGCGTCGATCTCAAGCTGCATTCCAGAGCTTCAGGAACTCGCGCCAGTGGGGCTTGTTCTGTTCCCGCAGATAGCTTTTCAGGATCTTCATTTCGTCTTGATGGACATCCTTCGAGAAAACCCCTCTGAGCAACTGGTAGCGCAGGAACAGCAGGTAGGTATTGACGGTGTCGGCCTCGCAGTAGTCGCGGACCTTCGCGGTCTCGCCCGCGAGCCAGGCCTCCCAGACCTTCGCGCCGCCGATGCCGATCTTGCCGGGCAGGCCGGCGAGCTGGGCCACTTCGTCCAGCGGCGCGTTGTTGCGCGGCTGGTACATCGCCAGCACGTCCATCAGGTCCAGGTGCCGGCTGTGGTAGCGCGAGACGTAGTTGTTGTAGCGGAAGTCGCGGTTCTCGTCGCCGGTCTCCCAGAACATCGGCGCCGAGACGCCGTGCGCCAGGCCGCGGTAGTTCAGCACCGGCAGGTCGAAGCCGCCGCCGTTCCAGGACACCAGCTGCGGCACGAACTTCTCCAGGCCGTCGTAGAAGCGCTGGATGACGTCCTTCTCCTGCCCCTCGAGCGAGAACACCCGGATGCCTTCGTCGCTGCGCAACACGCAAGAGATGACCACCACACGATGCAGATGTGCAGCGAGGAAGTCGCTGCCGGACTTGACGCGGCGCATCTGGAACGCGATCTCCGCCACCTCGGCCTCCGGCAGGTCCGCGGGCAGGCCGTGCAGGCGCCGGATGCCCGCGACGTCCGGGATCGTCTCGATGTCAAAAGCGAGAACGGGTGTCAATCTGGAAATACACCCGTTGACAGATAGCGATCTCCCCGATCGCAGATCACGGTGACGATTGCTGCGTCACGGACCTCTTTCGAGATGCGCAGCGCAACCGCCACGGCGCCGCCGGAGGAGATGCCGGCGAAGATGCCCTCCTCGCGCGCCAGGCGCCGCGCCATGTCCTCGGCGTCGGCCTGGCTCACGTACTCGAGGCGGTCGACGCGCGACTTGTCGTAGATCTTCGGCAGGTAGGCCTCGGGCCACTTGCGGATGCCCGGGATCTGCGAGCCCTCCTCGGGCTGGCAGCCGATGATCTGGATCTTCGCGTTCTTCTCCTTGAAGAAGCGCGAGCAGCCCATGATGGTGCCGGTGGTGCCCATCGAGGAGACGAAGTGGGTGATCTTGCCCCCGGTGTCGCGCCAGATCTCGGGGCCCGTGGTCTCGTAGTGCGCGAGAGGGTTGTCCGGATTGGCGAACTGGTCGAGCATGATGCCTTTCTTCTCCTTGACCATTTTCTCGGCCAGGTCGCGCGCGCCTTCCATGCCGCCCTTCTGCGGCGTGAGGACGATCTCGGCGCCGAACGCGCGCATCGTCTGGCGGCGCTCGATCGACAGGTGCTCGGGCATGATCAGGATCATGCGGTAACCGCGCACCGCGGCCGCCATCGCCAGACCGATGCCGGTGTTGCCCGAGGTGGGCTCGATGAGCACGTCGCCCTTCCTGATCGTGCCGCGCTCCTCGGCGCGCCGGATCATCGAGATCGCCGGCCGGTCCTTCACCGAGCCGGCCGGGTTGTCGCCTTCGAGCTTGGCGAGAATGATGTTCCTGTTCTTCTCGAATTCGGAGTTCAAACGCTGCAGCCGAACCAGAGGCGTGTTGCCGATGAAATCTTCAATGGTCTTGTTCATTTGAGCAGCTCGCGCACGTAGTGCGCGACGCCTTCCTCGACGGGGCGGAACGCGCCCTCGTAGCCCGCCTCGCGCAGCCGCGCGAGGTCCGCCTGGGTGTAGCTCTGGTACTTGCCGGCCAGCGCCGGGGGAAACGGGATGTATTCAATGAATCTTTTTTCTACCAGTTCCTGCACGGAAAGGTCAAAACCCTCGATGGTATTGATGACCGCGGCAGCGACGTCGTTGAAGGTCTGCGCGCGGCCGGTGCCGCAGTTGAAGATTCCCGAGACGCCGCGGTTCTCGAGCAGCCAGAGGTTCACGCTCACCGCGTCGTCGACGTGCACGAAGTCGCGCTGCTGCGCGCCGTCCTCGTAGCCGTCCGAGCCGACGAACAGCTTCACGCGCCCCTCGGCGCGGAACTGATTGAAGGCGTGGAAGGCCACCGAGGCCATGCGGCCCTTGTGCGCCTCGTTCGGACCGTAGACGTTGAAGTAGCGCAGGCCGGCGACCTGCGCGCCGCCTGCGGACGCGCTGAAGCCCGCCGTGCGCTTGCGCACGTACTGGTCGAACAGGTACTTCGAGTAGGCGTAGACGTTGAGCGGGTCTTCGTTCTCGCGCGCCTCGCCGAACTCCCGGCCGGCGCCGTAGACCGCCGCCGAGGAGGCGTAGACGAGCGGCACCTGCTCGTCCTGGCACCAGTCGAACAGCGCCTTGGAGTAGGCGTAGTTGTTCTCCATCACGTAGCGCCCGTCGGTCTCCATGGTGTTGGAGCAGGCGCCCTGGTGCAGCACCGCCTCGATCGCGCCGTCCAGGCGCCCGGACTCGAGCTGGGCGAGGAACTCGCGCTTGTCGAGGTAATCGTCGATCTCCAGCGGCGCGAGGTTCTTCGACTTGGCGCCGTTCTGCAGGTTGTCGACCGCGAGGATCTCGGTGACGCCCGCATGGTTTAGCGCGGCCACGAGCCTCGATCCGATGAATCCGGCCGCACCGGTGACGACATGCAGCATGGCCTATGCGCTCACTTTCCGAACAGTTCCTTGCGGGTGACCACCGCGGTGCCCAGCTTGGCGACGCTGATGCCGCCGGCGCGGTTGGCGATGCGCATGGCCTGCTCCAGGCGCACGCCCGACGCGAGCATGGTACCGAGCGCGGCGATCACCGTGTCGCCCGCGCCGCTCACGTCGAACACTTCGCGCGCCTCGGCCCTGACGTGCACGGGCTTCCTTCTCGTGTACAGCGACATGCCTTCGCCGCCGCGCGTCAGCAGCAGCGCCTCCAGGCCGAGCCGCGCGCGCAGGCGGCGCACGCGGCGCTCGAGGTCGCTCTCGGACTTCCAGCTGCCGACCACCTCGGCGAGCTCCTGGCGGTTCGGCGTCACCAGGTGCGCGCCCTTGTAGCGCGACCAGTCGTCGCCTTTCGGATCGACCAGCACGCGCTTGCCCGCAGCGCGCGCCATGCCGATCATCTTCGCGATGTGCGCGAGGCCGCCCTTGCCGTAGTCCGAGAGGATCACCACGTTGCACGCGGGCAGCGCGGCCTTGAAGTCGGCGAGCTTGGAGGCGAGCGCCTCGCCCGAGGGCGCGGTTTCGAAGTCCACGCGCAGCAGTTGCTGCTTGGAGAGCACGCGCAGCTTGACCGTGGTCGGGGTGCGCGGATCGCGGTGCAGGCTCGCCTTGATGCCCGCGTCCTCGACCATCTGCGCGAGCCGGTCGCCCGCCTCGTCGGCGCCGGTCACCGACAGCAGCCGGGTGTGCGCGCCCAGGTGAACGCAGTTGTTGGCCACGTTGGCGGCGCCGCCCAGGCGCTCCTCCTGGTGGCGGAAACGCACCACCGGCACCGGCGCCTCGGGCGAGATGCGCGAGACCTCGCCGAACCAGTAGCGGTCGAGCATCACGTCGCCGACCACCAGCATGCGCGCCTTCCTCGTGTTGGGCGCCTTCAAGCCTTCCGTCCCACGGCGAAGTACTCGAAGCCGAGCGCGCGCATCATGGCCGGATCGTACAGGTTCCGGCCGTCGAAGATCGCCGGCGTCTTCAGGGTCTTTTTCAGCGCGGCGAAGTCCGGCACGCGGAACTCCGCCCACTCGGTGACGATCGCCAGCGCGTCGCTGTCCCTGAGCGTCTCTTTCGCGCTCTTGCGGATCTCGATGTTCCTTTTCCCGCCCAGGATCTTCCGCGCCTGATCACCGGCGACCGGATCGTAGGCGCTGACCCGGGCGCCCGCCTTCAGCAGATCGTCGATCAGCGTGAGGCTGGGCGCTTCGCGCATGTCGTCGGTGTTCGGCTTGAACGCCAGGCCCCAGACGGCGATGCGCTTGCCGCGCAGGCTCCTGCCGAAGCGCGCCTTGATCTTGTCGCCGAGCAGGTGCTTCTGCGCCTCGTTCGCCTGCTCCACCGCCGCGACCACGCGCAGCCTGCGCCCGGCCTGGTCGGCGATGCGCTGCAGCGCCTTGACGTCCTTCGGGAAGCAGGAGCCGCCGAAGCCGGCGCCCGGGTAGAGGAAGTGCGTGCCGATGCGCGGGTCCGAGCCCAGTCCCTTGCGGACCTCCTCGATGTCGGCGCCGAGCGCTTCCGCGAGGTTGGCGAGCTCGTTCATGAACGAGATGCGCGTGGCGAGCATCGCGTTGGCCGCGTACTTCGCGAGCTCGGCCGAGCGCACGCCCATCAGCAGCACGCGCTCGTGGTTGCGCTGGAACGGCGCATACAGCTCGCGCAGCAGCGCGGTCGCGCGCGCGTCCCCCGAGCCGATGATGATGCGGTCCGGGCGCATGAAATCCGCCACCGCCGCGCCTTCCTTGAGGAACTCGGGGTTGGAGACGACGCTGAAAGGGATCTTCTTCCTTCTCTGCCGCAACGCCTTTGAAATGACTTCCGCGACCTTGTCCGCGGTCCCCACCGGTACGGTCGACTTGTTCACCACGACGCGGTATTCGGTGATGTACCGGCCGATCGCGCGCGCAGCCGCGAGCACGTGCTGCAGGTCCGCCGAGCCGTCCTCGCCCGGCGGCGTGCCGACCGCGATCATCTGCAGCACGCCGTGCGCCGCGGCCGCGGCGACGTCGGTCGAAAAGTCCAGGCGCCCGGCGGCGTGGTTGCGCCGCACGATGGCCTCCAGGCCCGGCTCGTAGATCGGCACCTTGCCCGCGTTCAGCGCCTTCACCTTGCCCGCGTCCACGTCCAGGCAGAGCACGTGGTTGCCCATGTCCGCGAGGCAGGCGCCCGTGACCAGCCCTACATAGCCGGTGCCGATGATGGTGACGTTCATGGCGTTGTCATATCAGATTCAGGCTGCGCGCGTGCGCTCAGGGCGCGAGGTCGAATTCCTCGCTGCGCCGCGGCGGGTAGGTCTCCCAGCCGCCGCAGGCCGGGCACAGCCAGTGGAACTGGCGCGCCTTGAAGCCGCAGCTCTCGCAGCGGTAGCGCGCGAGACGCCGCGTGTGGCTGTGCACGAGGCTGCGCACCAGCTCCAGGTCGTGCCGCCGCTCCGCGCTCTCGGTGCCGACGATCTGCGCCTCGAGCAGCCGGTCCAGGCCGAGCAGCGTCGGGTTGCGCCGCAGTTCGTCGCGCACCAGCTTGTAGGCGGCCTCTGCGCCCTTCGATTCGAGCGTGGTCTGAAACACCGCGTCCAGCAGGTCGAGCGAGGGGTAGCGCTCGAGGTACCCCGCCAGCAGCGTGAGCCCCTCCTCGAGCCTGCCTTTCTCGCGGTAGGCCTCGAGCAGGCGCTGCGCCGCGAGCGCGAGGAACGCCGGGTTCTGCGACTCGATGCGCTTCCAGTGCTCGATCGCGCGGTCCGTGCTGCCGTAGCTCTTCTCAAGGTCGCCCAGCAGCAGGCTCGCGCGCACGCACTTGCGGTTGGCCTCGAGCGCGGCCTCGAGACAGCGGCGCGCGCTGTCGGGCCGCGAATGGGTGACGTCGTTCGCCGCACGCTCGCAGAGGAAGTGCGAGAGTTCCTTCGCGCGCGACTCGCCCGTCTCCTTCTCGAGCCGCTGGGCCATCGCGGTGGCCTTCTCCCAGTCCTTCTCCTGCTGGTAGATCTCCAGCAGGAAGCGGCGCGACTCGGATAACTGCGCGCCGGCCTGCGTGCCTTGCGAAAGCTTCTGGAACATCTCTTCGGCGCGGTCGAGGATGCCGGCCTTCAGGTAGTCCTGGCCGAGCTCGAACAGCGCCGCGGCGCGCTGCTCGGCGCCCAGGTCGGCGCGCTCGAGCAAGTGCTGGTGCATGCGGATCGCGCGGTCGTATTCGCCGCGCCGGCGGAAAAGACTCCCCAGCGCGAAGTGCAGCTCGACGGTCTCCGGGTCGACCTTGACCACCTCGATGAACGCCTCGATGGCCTTGTCCGGCTGCTCGTTGAGCAGGAAGTTCAGGCCCTTGAAGTACGAGCTCGGCAGCGCGCGCGAGTCGCGCAGCAGGTGGCGGATGTCGACGCGCGCGGCGAGCCAGCCCAGCCCGAAGAAGATCGGGAAGCCGAGCAACCACCAGTACTCGAACTCCATCAACCCTCGGCCGCGGGAGGTTGATTCACGAGCGGGATTTTCGATTCCTGAGCCTGATGCTTCATTTCAAGCCGCGCGATCCGCCTTCTCTGCGACAGATAGGTCCCCAGCATGGCCATCAGGCCGAGCGCCGCGCCGGCGGCGAAGAACGCGAGCAGGATCGCCACCAGCGGCGCCTGCCAGGCGAGGCCCAGGTAAAAGCGCAGCGTGACGGGGTCGGTGTTCTTGGCCGCGAAGGCGAGCAGCAGCACGAACAGGGCGATGCGGATCGCCCAGGTCAGAATGCGCATGCGGGATCGGCTCGGGCTCGAGACGCGCGGCGAACGGGCCGCCCGTCAGCGGCGCAGTCTACTGCGCCGCCCTGCTGCGGGGCGGCATCACCATGGTGGCGTCCGGGTCGAGCGAGTCGACGCGCTCGCGCAGCTCCTTGCCGGCCTTGAAGTGCGGCACGTACTTCTCGGGCACGTGCACCTTCTCGCCGGACTTCGGGTTGCGGCCGGTGCGCGGCGGCCGGTAGTTCAGGCCGAAGCTGCCGAAGCCGCGGATCTCGATGCGATGGCCGTTGAGCAGCGAGTGCGTCATGGCATCGAGGATCATCTTCACGGCGTACTCGGCGTCCTTCGCCACCAGCTGAGGATAGCGCTGCGCCAGGCGCGCGATCAGTTCCGACTTCGTCATGGCGACCCCTTCCACGTCTCGTCAGGACTGCCCGGTTACTGCTGCGGGTTGGAATTGCTCTTGTCGAGCTTGGCGCGCAGCAGCGCGCCCAGGTTGGTGCTGCCCGCGGCGCTCGCTGCATTTTCGCTGCGCATCTGCTTCATCGCGTCGGTCTCCTCGGCCATCTCCTTCGCCTTGATCGACAGGTTGATCGAGCGGTTCTTGCGGTCGACGTTGATGATCATCGCGGTCACCGAGTCGCCCGCCTTGAGCAGCTTGCCGAGGTCCTCGACGCGGTCGCGCGAGAATTCCGAGGCGCGCAGGTAGCCTTCGGCGCCGCCGATGTCGACCACGGCGCCCTTGGCATCCACCGATTTCACGGTGCCCGTGACCACGCTGTTCTTCTCGTGGCTCGCAACGAAGTTGGTGAACGGGTCGCCCTCGAGCTGCTTGATGCCCAGCGAGATGCGCTCGCGCTCGACGTCGATCGACAGCACCACGGTCTCGACCTCGTCGGCCTTTTTGAAGTTCTTGACCGCTTCCTCGCCCGGCAGGCTCCAGGACAGGTCCGACAGGTGCACCAGGCCGTCGATGCCGCCCGCCAGGCCGACGAACACGCCGAAGTCGGTGATCGACTTGATCTGGCCCTTGACGCGATCGCCCTTCTTGAACTCGCGCGCGAAATCCTCCCAGGGATTCGGCAGGCACTGCTTCATGCCGAGCGAGATGCGCCGGCGCTCCTCGTCGATCTCGAGGATCATCACCTCGACCTCGTCGCCCACCTGCACCACCTTGGACGGGTGCACGTTCTTGTTGGTCCAGTCCATCTCCGAGACGTGCACCAGGCCCTCGATGCCGGCCTCGACCTCGACGAAGGCACCGTAGTCGGTGAGATTGGTGACCTTGCCGAACAGGCGCGTGCCCTGGGGATAGCGCCGGCTGATGCCGACCCAGGGGTCTTCGCCCAGCTGCTTGAGGCCGAGCGACACGCGGTTCTTCTCGGCGTCGAACTTGAGTACCTTGGCGGTGACCTCGTCGCCGACGTTCACCACCTCGGTCGGGTGCTTGACGCGGCGCCAGGCGAGATCGGTGATGTGCAGCAGGCCGTCGATGCCGCCCAGATCCACGAACGCGCCGTAGTCGGTGATGTTCTTGACGATGCCCTTGACCACCGCTCCTTCCGACAGCGTGGACAGGAGCTGCTCGCGCTCGGCGCCCGCGGTTTCCTCGAGCACCGCGCGGCGCGACACGACTACGTTGTTGCGCTTGCGGTCGAGCTTGATGACCTTGAACTGCATGGTCTTGCCCTCGTAGGGCGTGGTGTCCTTGACCGGGCGCAGGTCGACCAGCGAGCCGGGCAGGAAGGCGCGGATGCTCTTGGCCATCACCGTGAGGCCGCCTTTGACCTTGCCGGTGATCACGCCGTCGATCTTCTCGCCGGTCTCGAGCGCCTTCTCGAGCTCGAGCCACGCGGCCATGCGCTTGGCTTTCTCGCGCGACAGGCGCGTCTCGCCGTAGCCGTCCTCGAGCGCCTCGATCGCCACGCTGACGAAGTCACCGGGCTTGATGGCGATCTGACCGGCGTCGTCGCGGAACTCTTCCAGCGGGATCACGCTCTCGGACTTCAGGCCCGCGTTGACGACGACGAAGTTCTGGTCCACGCGCACGACCTCGGCGGTGATGACCTCGCCGACGCGCATTTCCTTGCGCGTCAGGCTCTCTTCGAACAGTGCGGCGAACGACTCGGGGGCGGGGGCGGACTTCGAAACGGCTTTGGAGACGGCAGGTGAAACGCTGGCCATGGAATGGATTTGAAAAACCCTTCATTGCCGCGGGCTTGAGGGCTGCGCCGCGGGTTGCGTTGCAAAATGGGGAGACGCTGCAGCCTAGCTGCGCCGCTCCCCGCTTGTCCTTTCCCGGTACTGCGCGATCACCCGGTCGACGACTTCATCCACCGTCAGTTCAGAGGAGTCGACGGACACCGCGTCGGCCGCCGGCTTGAGCGGCGCCACATCTCGGGCGGCGTCTCGCTGGTCCCGCTCCTCTAGATCACGGGAAAGGGCCGCGAGATTAGCATGGTTTCCCTTGTCTATCAACTGCTTATACCTGCGCTGAGCGCGCACCGGCACACGGGCGGTGAGGAACACTTTCAGGACCGCGTCAGGGAACACCACGGTGCCCATGTCTCGCCCATCGGCGACCAGGCCCGGCGGCCGGCGAAACGCTCGTTGTCGCGCCAGCAGCGCCTGCCGGACCGCTGCAATCTTCGCCACCTCGGAGGCCTTGACGGCGATCGCCTCGGCCCGGATATCTTCAGTAACATCTTGTTCTTTAAGGTAAATCCTGTCACCGCGAAACGCCACGTCCAGATTCCTCGCGCTGTCCTCAGGGATACCACCCGCCAGCGCCACCAGCCGGTAGAGCGCGCCGCTCTCCAAGTAGTGGAACCTGAGCGCCTCCGCCACACGGCTCGCGACCGTCCCCTTGCCCGAAGCGGAGGGGCCGTCGATGGTGATGACCGGCACCTCGACGTTCATGTCAGGCCGGCTGCCTCGCCAGGCGGTCGAACTCGACGAAGTACGCGGGAAAGGTCTTGGCGACGCACTCCGGGTCGTTGATGCGCACCGGCACCCCGCCCAGCGTGGCGAGCGAGAAGCACATCGCCATGCGGTGGTCGTCGTAGGTGTCGACGGCGACGCCGGCCTTGAGCTTCGCGGGCGGCGTGATCTTGATGAAATCCGGCCCTTCGACCACCGTCGCGCCGAACTTGCGCAGCTCGCGCGCCATCGCGGTGATGCGGTCGGTCTCCTTCACCTGCCAGCTGCCGATGTTGCGGATCGCGCTCGGGCCGCGCGCGAACAGCGCCGTCACCGCAGCCGTCATCGCCGCGTCCGGGATGTGGTTTAGGTCCAGGTCGAACGGATGCAGCTCGCCGGAGGACGACACCTCGATCCAGTCCGCGCCGGTGTCGACGTTGGCGCCCATCGCCGCGAGCACCTCGGTGAAGGCGACGTCGCCCTGGATGCTGTCGCGCCCGACGCCCAGCACGCGCACCGGCCCGCCGCCGATGGCGCCGGCTGCGAGGAAGTAGGAGGCCGAGGACGCGTCGCCCTCGACGTAGATCTCCGTAGGCGAGACGTAGTCGAAGCCCGGCACGTCGAAAGAGCGCCAGCCGTTCACGCGCACCTCGTTGCCGAACTTGCGCATCATGTTGAGCGTGATCGTGACGTAGGGCCTGGAGATCAGATCGCCGACGATCTCGACGGTGCCGCCGCCCGCGAGCGGCAGCGCCATCAGCAGCGCGCTCAGGTATTGCGAGGAGACGTTGCCGCGCATCGGGATGTTGCCCGAGACCTTGATGCTGCCGGTGCGCACGAGCAGCGGCGGGTAGCCCTCGTTGCCGAGGTACTCGATGTTGGCGCCGATGCGGCGCAGCGGGTCGACCAGGTCGCGGATCGGGCGCTGGTGCATGCGCGGCTTGCCCATCAGCCGGTACTCGCCGCCGCAGACCGCGAGTGCAGCGGTGAGCGGGCGGAACGCGGTACCCGCGTTGCCGAGGAACAGGTCCATCTTCTTCGGCGCGAGCCGGCCCTCGCCCGCCACCACCAGGCTGTCGAAGTCGCGCGTGTCGATGCGCACGCCGAGCTTCTGCAGCGCGTCCAGCATCACGCGCGTGTCCTCGGCGTCGAGCAGGCCGCGCACCTGCGTCTTGCCCTTGGCGAGCGCGGCGAGCAGCAGCACGCGGTTGGAGATGCTCTTGGAGCCGGGCAGCCGCAGCGTGCCGGCAACGCGGCCGAGCGGCGGCAGGTCGAGATACTTCATTCGTACTCGCCGTTCAGCCAGCGCTCGCGGGCCGCACGCGCGTCGGTGAAGAGCTCTTCCAGGGCTTCAGCATCCTTCTCTTCGAGGAGTTTCCTGACTTTATCGAGTTCGCCGGAAAATCGAAACACTTCCTCCAGGAGCTGATCGCTGTTCGCCACGCAGATGTCGCGCCACATCTCGGGGTGGCTGGAGGCGATGCGCGTGAAGTCGCGGAAGCCGCCGGCGGCATAGCCGAACAGCTGCGCGGCGTCGGCGCGCGCGCTGATCTCGTGCACCAGCGCGTAGGCGAGCAGGTGCGGCAGGTGGCTCACCGCGGCGAACACCCGGTCGTGCTCCTCGGGCGACATGCGCGTGACGCGCGCGCCGAGGGCAGTCCACAGGTTTGCAATGGTCTGGATATTTTCCTCTTTGCTCTCTTTCAGAGGAGTAAGAACCAAGCGGCGGCCTTGAAACAAACCTGCGCTGGCAGCGGCGGCGCCGCTCTGCTCGGCCCCCGCGATCGGGTGCGCCGGCACGAACTGAGAGATCTTCGCGCCGAGGGCCGCGCGCGCCGCCGCCACCACGTCGCGCTTGGTGCTGCCCGCGTCCATGACCAGGCACTCTGGCTTCAGGAGCGGGCCGATGGCGAGGAATATCTTCTCGAATTGCGCGACGGGCGCCGCGACCAGCACCAGGTCCGCGCCCCGGACCGCCGCGGCCGCGTCTGCCGCAGAGGCATCGATCACGCCGCGCGCGCGCGCCAGCGCCAGGTTGCCAGCGCTGCGACCGGCGCCCACGACATGGCGGCAGAGCCCCTTTTCCTTCAAGGCCAGGGAGAAAGACCCGCCGATCAGGCCGACGCCGACGATCGCGACTCGCTCGAAGAACATCAGTCCCGCATCACTCTTTGATGCTGGCCGACAGCGCGGACAGGAACTTGTCGTTTTCCTCGGCGGTGCCGACGGTGACGCGCAGGTGTTCGGGCAGCTGGTAGGCGCCGCCCACCGGCCGGACGATGACGCCGCGCTTGAGCAGGCGCCGGAACACCTCGTTAGCCTTGCCGACGCGCACGGTGATGAAGTTGCCGCTGGAAGGAATCCAGTCCAGGCCGAGCCGCCGCGCGCCCTCCTCGAGCTGCTGCAGGCCCTGCAGGTTCGCGGCAAAGCTGCGCGCGACGAATTCCATGTCGTCGAGCGCCGCGGTGGCCGCGGCGAGCGCCAGGCTGTTGACGTTGAAGGGCTGGCGCACGCGGTTCATGATGTCCGCCACCGAAGCGTGCGCGAGCGCGTAGCCCACGCGCAGGCCCGCGAGGCCGTAGGCCTTCGAGAAGGTGCGCGTGACGATCAGGTTCGGGTGGCGCCGCAGCCACTTGACGGTCTCGGCCTTGAGCTCCGGCCGCAGGTACTCGTTGTAGGCCTCGTCGATCACCACCAGCACGCGCTCGGGCACGCGCCTGACGAAGGCCTCGAGCGCGTCCGCGGCGAGCAGCGTGCCGGTCGGGTTGTTCGGGTTGGCGATCCAGACCACGTAGGTCTCGTCGTCGATCGCGGCCGCCATCGCGTCCAGGTCGTGGCCGAAGCTCTTCGCGGGCACCGCGATGCCGCGCGCGCCGCGCGCCTGCGTGGCGAGCGGGTAGACCGCGAAGCAGTGCTGCGCGTAGACCGCCGCGCGCCCGGGCCCGAGGAAGGCGTGCGCCACGAGCTCCAGCACGTCGTTCGAGCCGTTGCCGAGAACGATCGACGCCATCTCCACGCCATAGCGGCGGCTCAACGCGGTCTTCAGCTCATGGCCGTTGCCGTCCGGGTAGCGCGCGATGTCGCCCAGCGCGCGCTCGATCGCCGCGCGCGTGCGCGGGCCGATGCCGCGCGGGTTCTCGTTGGAGGCGAGCTTGACGATGTTCTCCTCCTTGATGCCGAGCTCGCGCGCCACCTCGGCAATCGGCTTGCCGGGCTGGTACGGCGCGATCGAGCGCACGTAGGACGGCGACAATTCGCAGGGATCGACGACCATGCGCAGGGTTCCTTCCTAGGAAGCGGCCGCCGGGTACGAGCCCAGCACCTTCATGAACGGCGCGCGCTGCCGCAGCTCGGCGAGCGCCGCGGCGACCTTCGCGTCGTTCTGGTGGCCTTCGATGTCGATGAAGAACACGTACTCCCAGCGCGCGGAGCGCGCTCTCGCCGGCCGCGACTCGATGCGCGACATGCTCACGCCGTTGGCGGCGATCGGGGTGAGCAGCGCGTGCACCGCGCCGGGCTTGTTCTCGGCCGAGAGCACGAGCGAGGTGCGGTCCTTGCCGGTGGGCTGCGCCTCCACCTGCCCGAGCACGAGGAAGCGCGTGGTGTTGTTCGGATTGTCCTCGATCCCCGCGGCGAGCACCTGGAGCTTGTACAGCGCGGCGGCCGCCTCGCCCGCGATCGCCGCAGCGCCCTTCTCCCTCGCCGCGCGGCGCGCGGCCTCCGCGTTGGAGCCGACCGGAATGCGCTCGGCCTTCGGCAGCTTCTGGCCAAGCCAGCCGTTGCACTGGGCCAGCGACTGGGCGTGCGAGTAGACCTTGCGGATCTGCGCCATGCCCTTCGTCCTGGAAAGCAGGTTCTGCCTGATCCGTACGTCGACCTCGCCGCAGATCATGAGTGGCGTGGTGAGCAGCAGGTCGAGCGTGCGGCCGACGGCGCCGTCGCTCGAGTTCTCGACCGGCGCGACCGCGAACTGCGCGGCGCCCGACTCGGCGCTGCGAAACGCTTCGTCGATGGTCGCCGCCGGCTCGGCCGCGACCGATGCTCCGAAATGCTGGCGCACCGCCTGCTCGCTGAAGGTGCCCGGCGGCCCGAGGTAGGCGACGTGGATCTCCTGCTCGAGCGCCCGGCAGGCGGAGATGATTTCGCGGAACACCGCGGCCACGGCGGCGTCCGGCAGCGCGCCATCCGCGGCCCGCGCCTGCACGCGGCGCAGGATCTGCGCCTCGCGCTCGGGGCGGAATACGCGCTTGCCCGCCTTGAGCTCGCCGACCTGGCGCACCACCGCCGCGCGGCGGTTGAGCAGCTCCAGCATCTCGAGGTCGAGGCCGTCGATCTGCGCGCGCAGCTTCTCGATCTCCTTCTCGCTCATCACTCCACCGGGATGTAGCGCACCGCGAGCACGCCCTTGATGCCGCGCAGATCCTCCAGCGCGGCGCCGGGCACCGGGCTGTCCACGTCGACCAGCGTGTAGGCCATCTCGCCCTTCGACTTGTTGAGCATGTTGTGGATGTTGATCTTGCGGCTGCCCATCGTCTGCGAGATGCTCGCCAGCATGTTGGGCACGTTGGCGTTGGCGATCGCCAGGCGGTAGGGCGACTCGCGCGGCATCCGCGCGTCCGGGAAATTGACCGCGTTCTCCATGGTGCCGTCGGCAACATACGAGGCGACCTGGTCGCAAACCATGACGGCGCAATTGTCCTCGGCCTCGCTGGTGGAGGCGCCCAGGTGCGGCAGGGCCACCACGCCCGGCTTGCCGATCAGCGCCGCCGACGGGAAATCGCTCACGTAGCAGCGCAGCTTCTTCTCGGACAGCGCCTGCAGCGCGGCCGCGTCGTCGACCACGCCCTCGCGCGAGAAGTTGAGCAGCACCGCGCCCGCCTTCAGCAGCTTGAGGTTCTTCGCATTGAGCAGGTGCTTCGTCTTCTCCACCAGCGGCACGTGCAGCGTGACGAAATCCGCCGCCTTGAGCAGCTCGTCGAGCGAGTTCGCCTTGCGCACCTGCGACGGCAGGCTCCAGGCGGCATCCACCGTGATCTCCGGGTCGTAGCCCACCACCTGCATGCCGAGGCGGATCGCCGCGTCCGCGACCAGGCTGCCGATCTTGCCCAGGCCGATCACGCCCAGGGTGTGGCCCGGCAGCTCCACGCCCGCATAGGCTTTCTTTCCAGCTTCCACTTTTTTCTCTAAATCCGAATCCTTCGAATTCAAACCCTTCACGAAATCCAAAGCCGGACCCAGATTCCTCGCGGCAATCAGCATGCCGGCAACCACGAGCTCCTTGACCGCGTTGGCGTTGGCGCCCGGCGCGTTGAACACGGGCACCCCCAGCTGGGAAAGCGTCTTCACCGGGATGTTGTTGACGCCGGCGCCGGCGCGGCCGACGGCCTTCAGGCGCGCGTCGAACTTCATGCCGTGCATGTCGGCCGAACGCACCAGGATCACGTCCGGCGACTTCGAATCCTTGACCACCTCGAAGCGGTCGGCCGGCAGGCGCTTCAGGCCCACCTGCGCGATCGGGTTGAGCACCAGCACCTCGAGCTTCTTGCCGGCCTTAGCCACGGCGCGCTCCGAAATCCTTCATGTAGGCGACCAGCTGCTGCACGCCCGCGAGCGGCATCGCGTTGTAGATCGAGGCGCGCATGCCGCCCACCGAGCGGTGGCCCTTCAACTGCACCATGCCCTCCTTCTCCGCGCCCTCGAGGAACTCGTCATCCAGCTTCGCGTCGGCGAGCGTGAACGGCACGTTCATTCTCGAACGATCTTTCTTACTTACAGAATTTTTATAAAAAGAGCTCGAATCCAGATAGTCATAGAGCAGATTCGCCTTCGCGATGTTGCGCTTCTCCATCTCGGCGAGGCCGCCCTGCGCCTTCAGCCACTTGAACACCAGGCCGGCGACGTACATGGCGTAGGTCGCGGGCGTGTTGAGCATCGAGTCGGCCGCGGCCTGCTGCCTGTAGTCCATCACCGAGGGCGTGCCCTTCTGCGCCTTGCCGATCAGGTCCTCGCGCACGATGACGATGGTGAGGCCCGCCGGGCCGATGTTCTTCTGCGCGCCCGCATAGATCAGGCCGAACTTCGAGACCTCGAGCGGCCGCGACAGGATGTGCGAAGACGCGTCGGCGACGAGAGGAACGGGACTTCGGGGTATCCAGTGAGCCTCGACTCCTCCGATCGTTTCGTTGGAGCAGTAGTGCAGGTAGGCCGCATCGCCTCTTATCTGAAAGGCAGTCTGAGATGGAAAATACGTAAAACCCCTGTCTTCCGAGCTCGCCGCAATGTGGACGTCGCAGTAGGCCTGCGCTTCCTTGATCGCCTTCTTCGACCATTCGCCGGTGGCGACGTAGTCCGCCTTGCCTTTCCCGGCCAGCAGGTTCATCGGGATCTGCGCGAACTGCAGCGTCGCGCCGCCCTGCAGGAACAGCACCTTGTAGCCGGCCGGCACCGCGAGCAGCTCGCGCAGGTCCTTCTCGGCCTCGGCGGCGATCTGCATGAACTCCTTGCCACGGTGGCTCATCTCCATCACGCACATACCGGTGCCGTGCCAGTCGAGCATCTCGTCGCCCGCGCGCGCGAGCACTTCCTCGGGCAGGACCGCGGGCCCTGCGCTGAAATTGAAAATCCTGGCCATCAGTGGATGGTGGGTCCCTGTGAATCGGGCGCCGGATCGGCGAGCGGCTCGACGTTCTCGCCCGAGCCGCCGTTGCCGTTGCCGCGTCCGTTGCCGCCGTTGCCCTCTTCCTCGTCGCGGTCGACGATGCGCTCGACGCCCGCGAGTCTTTCGCCTTCGCCCAGCGAGATCAGCGTGACGCCCTGCGTCGAGCGCCCCATCTCGCGGATCTGCGCCACCGCGGTGCGGATCAGCACCCCGCCGGTGGAAATCAGCATCACCTCGTCCTGGTCGTGCACCAGGACCGCACCCACGAGCGCGCCGTTGCGGTCCGAGGACTGGATCGCGATCATGCCCAGGCCGCCGCGCCCGTGCTTGGTGTACTCGGCGATCGGCGTGCGCTTGCCGTAGCCGTACTCGGTGGCCGTGAGCACGGTCTGCTCCTCGTCCTTGGCCACCAGCATGCACACCACCTTGCGGCTGCCGTCCTCGGGCAGGCGCATGCCGCGCACGCCGGTCGCCTGGCGGCCCATCGGCCGCACGTCGTCCTCGTGGAAGCGGATCGCCTTGCCTTCCGAGGAGAACAGCATCACGTCGTACTTGCCGTCGGTGAGCGCCACGCCGATCAGGTAGTCGCCCTGATCCAGGCCGACCGCGATGATGCCCGAGGGGCGCGGCCGCGAGAACTCCGCGAGCGGCGTCTTCTTCACGGTGCCCTGAGCGGTCGCCATGAACACGAAGTGGTTCTCGTCGAACTCCTTGACCGGCACCACCGCGGTGATTTTCTCGCCCTCCTCGAGCGGGAACATGTTGACCACCGGCTTGCCGCGCGCGGTGCGGCTGCCCTGCGGCACCTCGAACACCTTGAGCCAGTACAGCCGGCCGCGGTTCGAGAAGCACAGCAGGTAGTCGTGCGAGTGCGCGACGAACAGGCGCTCGATGAAATCGTCGTCCTTGGTGGTGGCGGCGGTCTTGCCGCGCCCGCCGCGCCGCTGCGCCCGGTAGTCGGCGAGCGGCTGCGACTTGACGTAGCCGCCGTGCGAGAAGGTGACCACCATATCCTGCGGCGCGATCAGGTCCTCGAGCGCGATGTCCTCGGCGACGGTGACGATCTCGCTGCGGCGCCGGTCGCCGAACTCTTCCTTGATGTGCTTGAGCTCGCCGGCGATGATCTCGGTGACGCGCACGGGCTTGTCGAGGATGTCGATGAGCTCGGCGATCAGCGTCATCACCTCGCGGTACTCGTCGCGGATCTTGTCCTGCTCCAGGCCCGTGAGCCGCTGCAGCCGGAGCTCGAGGATCGCCTGCGCCTGCTCTTCCGACAGCCGGTAGCCCTCGGGCTTCAGGCCGAAGTCGGCGCCCAGGCCCTCCGGCCGGTACTGCTCGTGGCCGCCCGACACCTTGGCGAGCATCTGCTTCACCAGATCCGAGTTCCAGCTGCGGCCGAGCAGCTCGCGCTTGGCGTCGGCGGGCGATGGCGCCCGCTTGATGAGCTCGATCACCTCGTCGACGTTGGACAGCGCCACCGCGAGGCCTTCCAGTATGTGGCCGCGCTCGCGCGCCTTCTTGAGCTCGAACACCGTGCGCCGCGTGACCACCTCGCGGCGGTGCGCGACGAAGGCCTCGAGCAGCTGCTTGAGATTGAGCACCTTCGGCTGGTTCTCGACCAGCGCGACCATGTTCATGCCGAAGCTGTCCTGCAGCTGCGTCTGCTTGAACAGGTTGTTGAGCACCACCTCGGGCAGCTCGCCGCGCTTGAGCTCGATCACCACGCGGATGCCCTGCTTGTCCGACTCGTCGCGGATGTCGGAAATGCCCTCGATCTTCTTCTCGGTCACCAGCTCGGCGATGCGCTCGAGCAGCGCCTTCTTGTTCACCTGGTAGGGCAGCTCGTCGACGATGATCGCCTGCCGGTCCTTGCCCGCTTCCTCGAAATGCGTGCGCGCGCGCATCACCACGCGGCCGCGGCCGGTGCGGTAGCCCTCGTGCACGCCGGCGATGCCGTGGATGATGCCGGCGGTCGGAAAGTCCGGCGCCGGCATCAGCTTGATGAGTTCCTCGATCGCGCACTGCGGTTGCGCGAGCACCAGCAGGCAGGCGTCGATGACCTCCGAAAGGTTGTGCGGCGGGATGTTGGTCGCCATGCCGACGGCGATGCCCGAGGAGCCGTTGAGCAGCAGATTCGGGATGCGCGAAGGCAGCACCGTGGGCTCGCGCTCCTTGCCGTCGTAGTTGGCGACGAAATCGACCGTCTCCTTGTCGATGTCGGCGAGCAGTTCAGCGGACAGGCGCTCGAGGCGGCACTCGGTGTAGCGGTAGGCCGCCGCGTTGTCGCCGTCCACCGAGCCGAAGTTGCCCTGGCCGTCGACCAGCATGTAGCGCATCGAGAAGTCCTGCGCCATGCGCACCAGCGCCTCGTAGGTCGCGGTATCGCCGTGCGGGTGGTACTTGCCGAGCACCTCGCCGACCACGCGCGCGCACTTCACGTAGGGCCGGTTCCAGACGTTGTTCGACTCGTGCATCGCGAACAGCACGCGGCGGTGCACCGGCTTGAGGCCGTCCCTCACGTCCGGCAGCGCGCGGCCCACGATCACGCTCATCGCGTAGTCGAGGTACGACCGGCGCATCTCCTCTTCGAGGCTGACCGGCAGCGTTTCCTTTGCGAAGGGTTCCATTTCGGCTCTTGTTATTGGCGCAACTGCGGGAGGCGATCGGCGGCCGGTTCTACGGCGAAAATTGAGGCGGAAAAGAGCCTGAATTTTATCATGCGCTGTGGTTAAAATGAGCCGCAAATCCGTGCCACAGAACAGTCTTCTCTGCCCGCGCTGGGTCGTGCCCGTCGAGCCCGCCGGCGCGGTGCTCGAGCAGCATTGCGTCGCCGTGCGCGACGGCCTCATCGAGGCGTTGTTGCCGCGCGCCGACGCCGAAGCGCGCTTTGCCTCCTATGAAAAGGTCGATCTCGCCGAACATGCGCTGATTCCGGGCCTGGTCAATGCGCATACGCACGCCGCGATGTCGCTGATGCGCGGCCTCGCCGACGACCTGCCGCTCGAGCGCTGGCTCGCCGAGCACATCTGGCCGGCGGAAGCGAAGCACGCCTCGCCGCAGTTCGTGCGCGACGGCACGCTGCTCGCCTGCGCCGAGATGCTGCGCGGCGGGGTTACCTGCTTCAACGACATGTATTTCTTTCCGGAGGCCGCGCTCCAGGCCGCGCTGCAGGCTGGCCTGCGCGTGTCGCTCGGCATGATCGTCTTCGACTTCCCTTCGGCCTATGGCGCCGATCCGGACGACTACCTCGCCAAGGGCCTCGCCTTGCGCGACCGCTGGCGCGAGCATCCGCTGGCCTCGTTCTGCCTCGCGCCGCACGCGCCCTACACGGTGTCGGACACGACCTTCGGCAAGATCGCGAAGCTGCTCGGCGAGATCGACGTGCCGCTGCACACCCACGTGCACGAGACCGCGCACGAGATCGAGCGCTCGGTCGCCGAGCACGGCGTGCGGCCACTCGCGCGCCTGGAGCGCCTCGGCCTGCTCGGGCCCGGGCTGATCGCGGTGCACGCGGTGCACCTGGAGGAGCGGGAGATCGCGCTGCTGGCCAAGCATGGCGCCTCGGTGGCGCACTGCCCCTCGTCGAACCTCAAGCTGGCGAGCGGCTTTGCGCCGGCGGCGCGGCTGGCGGGCGCGGGGGTGAACCTGTGCATCGGCACCGACGGCGCGGCGAGCAACAACCGCCTGGACATGTTCGAGGAGATGCGCCTCGCCGCGCTGCTCGCCAAGGCGGTCGCGTGCGACGCCCGGGCGCTGCCTGCGCACGCCGCTCTGCGGGCCGCGACTCTCGGCGGGGCGGCCGCGCTCGGCCTCGAAGCGCGCATTGGCTCGATCATCGCGGGCAAGGCAGCCGATCTTGCTGCGGTGCGCTTGGACGCGCCCGAGCTCTCACCCTGCTACGACCCGGTCTCGCAGCTGGTCTATGCGGCAGGACGGGAGTGCGTAAGCGACGTCTGGGTCGCCGGCAAGCGGCTGTTGCGAACGGGAATAATTGTCGATTTGCCCCTGTGGGGCTTGGACACGCGTATCAAGATGTGGCAGAATATTTTGAGGCCACTTGCAGATTCTTGATTCCACGAAAGTTTCCGTCCAATAAACCTTCCGGAGCCACTCCGGAATCCCAGCGAGGGGAGTGTATGAGCAAAAAAACCTGGATGCCGATCGTGATTGCCGCTGGTGTCGCGCTTGCCGCGACGCCGTTCGCCGCGTCGGCGCAACAGCAGAACAAGCAAGGCTATTGGACGCAAGGTGTCGGCGGCCCGGTCTGGAAGAACGCGTCCGGACAGTGCTGGCGCGCCGGCTACTGGACACCCGCGATGGCGGTCGAGGAATGCGATCCGGATCTGATGCCGAAGAAGGCCGCCCCGCCGCCGCCCGTCAAGCCCGCGCCGGCACCGGAGAAGCCGAAGCCCGCCCCGGCGAAGCCCAAGCCCGTCGCCGAGAAGGTGACGCTCGCGGCCGACGTGCTGTTCGACTTCGACAAGGCGATGCTGAAGAACGAAGGCAAGTCGAAGCTCGACGACCTGGCCACCAAGGTGAGGGCGATCAACCTCGAAGTGGTGATCGCGATCGGCCACACCGACTCCGTCGGCGCCGACGCGTACAACCAGAAGCTGTCGGTGCGCCGCGCCGAGTCGGTCAAATCCTACCTGGTGTCGAAGGGCGTGGAGCCGAACCGCATCTACACGGAAGGCAAGGGCGAGAAGCAGCCCGTGGCGAGCAACTCCACCAAGGACGGCCGCCAGAAGAACCGCCGCGTGGAGATCGAAGTCATCGGCACGCGCAAGTAAGCGGACCTGTTCCGGCGAAAAGCCCCGCTCCGGCGGGGCTTTTTGTTTATAGGAGAAAAATGGGGTCGGAGTAACATTTCCTCTACGACCAGAGCGCGCTGACGGCTTTCGCGGAAATGTTACTCCGACCCCATTTTTCATGAACGCAGACCCGGCCGAGCTCGCGAAGTTCGGCGATCTCGCGCACCGCTGGTGGGACCCGCAGGGCGAATTCCGGCCGCTGCACGAGCTCAACCCGCTGCGCCTGCGCTGGATCGACGGCCTCGCGCCGCTCGCGGGCAAGCGCGTGCTCGACGTCGGCTGCGGCGGCGGCATCCTCGCCGAGGCGATGGCGCGGCTGGGCGCCTCGGTCACCGGCATCGATCTTTCGGAAAAGCCGTTGCGGGTTGCGCAGCTGCATCTGGTTGAGAGCGGTCTTTCGATTCAATACGATCTGAAATCCGCGGAGCAATACAGCGAACAGTTCGCTGACGCGTTCGACGTCGTTACCTGTATGGAGCTGCTCGAGCACGTGCCCGACCCCGCCAGCACCGTCGCCGCGTGCGCGCGTCTCGCCAAGCCCGGCGGCCGCGTGTTCTTCTCGACGATCAACCGCAACCCCAAGGCCTACCTGTTCGCGGTGGTTGGCGCCGAGTACCTGCTGCGCTTGCTGCCCAGGGGCACGCATGACTACGCGCGCTTCATCAAGCCCTCTGAGCTCACGCGCTGGTGCCGCGACGCGGGGCTCGATCCGGTCGAATTGAAGGGCATGAGCTACAACCCGATCACCGGCCAGTACCGCCTTGGCGACGACTGCGACGTCAACTACGCCATCTGCTGCTCGAAGTAAGGCAGTTCTCTTCGACTTCGACGGCACGCTCGCGGACACCGCCGCGGACCTCGCGCGCGCGCTCAATCGGCTGCGCGCAGCCAAGGGCCTCGCCGGCCTGCCGCTCGACGAGCTCCGCCCGCACGCTTCGGGCGGCGCGCGCGGCCTGATCGGCGCTGGGCTGGGCATTCTGCCCGAGCACCCGGAGTTCCGGTCGCTGCGCGACGACTTCCTGAGGCACTACGCGGCGGACATCTGCATCGACACGCGCCTGTTCCCGGGCATGGCCGAGCTGCTCGTGGCGATCGAGGCGCGCGGCCTACGCTGGGGGATCGTCACCAACAAGTCGACCAACCTCACCTGGCAGCTCGTCAAGGAGCTCGGCCTGGATGCGCGCGCCGCCTGCGTGGTGTGCGGCGACTCGACCCCGCACCTCAAGCCCCATCCGGCGTCCTTGCTGCATGCCGCGCAGCAGCTCGCGCTGCATCCGCGCGATTGCGTCTACCTCGGTGATGATCCGCGCGACATCCAGGCCGCGCGCTCGGCCGGCATGCGCTGCGTCGCCGTCGAATGGGGCTACGGCTCCGGGCTCGCGTCCTGGAATGCCGACGCCGTCATCGCCCAGCCCGGGCACTTGATCGACTGGCTTTAGACCCCATATGGGATAATGTTGTGCAGCGAACACCGGGGGCGACCTGGTTTCGACGCAGGTACTGAAGCAGCACAGGGCATGCCGAGGACCAGTGACCTCGTAAATCCATCTGGAAACACTTAAACGCCAACGACGAGCGTTTCGCTCTCGCCGCCTAATACCGGCGAGACGCTGCACTGACCTGCTGGCGGGTCAGGCCCTCGAAGTGAGCAAGGCGCGAGCCGCGCTTGCTAGGGGGTGCAGCGTCATTTTCACCAGCCTCTCTCCGGGCTGTGGCCGCTTCGGCCCGGGGATCCGTCGAAGCGGCTAGCCGAGCGCAAGCCTGCCGGTTGGCGGGTGCAAGGCGAAGCTCAAACAACCAGGCTAAGCATGTAGTCCTGACTGTGGACGATTTGCGGACGCGGGTTCGATCAATTGGTCGCATTTGCCCGAGAGGGCAAAGTGAAAACGGGGCTCACATCGGCGAACCCTGTTGCCGGAACCAACCGGCATGGCAACGCCGAGGGGTAGGAAGAGGGCCAACCTCAGTCCTGCCCTGTAGAGACTCATAGACGCGCCGAAGCGAAAACCGGGCGCGCACTAGGATCCGGTGCCGTTCCGCCGGATAACACGCCCCGCATCCTGGCGACAGGATGAAGGCATAGTCCAGCCCGTCCCGAAAGGGGCGGAACGACTGTCCCGCCGCCTCCACCACTTCAACGGCCACCCACGCGGTGGCCGTCTTCTTTTTCGCGGCTCGGTGCGTTGAACCGCGCATGGCCCCCGCCATCAAGGTGAACGAATTGACCCCCGATCAGGCCGCCTATCTCGCCGGCCTGATCGACGGCGAAGGCACGATCACCCTGAGCCGGGTTCACCGGAACGAAAATCGGCGGCTCGTCGTCAGCGTCAGCAACAACGACCTCTCACTATTGAATTCTGTCCGGACCTCGGTTGGAGCAGGTCGAATCACAAGCAAGAAAACCTACAGCGCACGGCACGCACCAAGCTTCACGTACCAGATTTCGAGCCGGCAAGCCCTCGACCTGCTTCGTCAAATAGTCCCCTACCTGCGAACCTACAGGGCTAAGCGCGCGAAGCTCGGGTTGAGAGAGTATCTGCGATTGACCCCGCGAAACGGCCGCTACCGTCCTGCGATTGCTGCGTCTCGTCGAGAGTTCGAACGGCGGCTGCTGGCAATCAAGGGCTGAGCCTGTGTTCGAGTCCCGCCGCCTCAACCAGCAACCACTCCGGATCGTCCGGTTGCCGGCAATTGCCCGTCGCCGCCGCGACGAAGCCATCCTTTCCGAACCACCAGAGCGAGGCATGCACATACAGGCAGACGCTTCGCCGACTAAGCACAACTATTCCTTAGACCTAGGGATAGGCCAGCGTCACCGACCAATCAATGGGCATTAGCCGCCGTCGAACTTTGCGACAATCGCAGCAATCGGAGAATGAGTTAGAAGCCCTCCGAGACGCGGTTCGACTAGCGCACGTAGCGCGGCATCCTTCTCGCAGTCTTCAAGAAAACTCCCTGCCCCTATCCGCACGTCATTTAGGAACGACATCAATCCGATCAGGACCAAGCGTGCATCAGCAGTCTCATCGCACATGTGCTTTCCATCGTCGTGGTACGCGAAAATCTTGATTGTATTGTCAGCGCGATGCAACGTGGCCTCGCTCCCATAGGAGTGCAGCACTGCACAACGCGCTGCATACACATCAAGTCCGCGATACTGATATGGCTGGTCTGGATGACCCTTTAGGTACTTTTCGACCCAGGCGGTGAACTCGGCTCGCGTCTGAGCGGCCTGTCCCGCGGGCCGCGATAGGTACGCCATCGTGTCCATACAAATTAAGGAGAGGGCCAGGCCAGCAGTTAGATGGCCCGTCTCTTCCTCAGTGTGAATTTGTTGAACAATCTGTACAACAGCTTTCCAATTCGGTACGCCGACCATCACACCTCCTCCTATTTGCGGCACACCATGGTGGCAGCTGCATGAGATGGTCTAATGATCCAAGCAACAACGACATTCTGAAATCTTTCTACCATCGAAGGTACGCAAAACTCCTTTTCTTGGACGACGTCGCTTTTTGGGCGAGTGCCAACTCGCAGCCGACCGTTTCGAAGCAAATCGATCTCAAATCGGACAATTCTGCCGGTCAAATCCACATCAGGACGACGGCCCGCTTGCGCGCCTATTCAACCGCTCTGCAAAGAACGGCGGATGCTCCCGAACTCGCCGCCGGGCGGGTAGCGAGGATGCAATCTCAGGAGCGAGGCCAACACCCGCGCCGATCCCTAGGCCCGCTATCGCTGTCGCGAGCTGCAGCCACGTCGAGCTAGCAATAGTCGAAACGAGGGCGCCCGCTGCCGCACTGCTTGTCAGCGCACCGTAGCCGCCTTTTAGTATCGCAACAAAGCCAAGCTTGTCCCACTCCTCCGCCAGCACTTCCTTCTGCTCGTTGAAATCGCGCTGCACCTCTCTCAGTTCATTTCTGTAGATATCGACATCGGGCGGTCGCTTCCTGCGTACGCGTGCAACGCCTGTCAGCAGTGTTTCACGCAAGCGAGTTATTCCCGGCAGAGTTTCCTTGCGCAATCGATTTACGTCCTGCCAGGACATGTTTGCAAGGGCTCGACAAGGCGTCATTGATCGAATCGAGAGAAATGAGGCAAACACTCGTTGCATAGGCGTAACGCAGAAACTTGATTGTTCGACCGAGACGAAGGTGGCCAACGATGGACCACTCGTCGCCAAAGCCAGGAACGATGTGCGCAGGCCCGCAGTCCGGTACCGCATACTTTGACGGCTCATCATTTGAAACGAGAAGCCCGTTCATATGTCCAGCGAGAAAGTGATTCGGCGGTTTCTGCTCAGCGGTTCGATCCGGACAAGCGGCCCCAACCAATTTCTTGTTCGAGATCGCTGCCGCCCACAGCATCCAGTTGGAACCGGGATCTATTCCGACTTGGCGCACACTCTCCGTTGTTCGGATCAACCCTCAACTCTGAATTGATTGATTGCGGTCCCCTCCAGCCCCCTCCGCCAATCCTTGCACCTGGTTGCTGGGGCGTCTTTTCGTGCGTTTCCGCACGCTCGGCACGGGCGCCGGGCGTTTTCTTGCTTTAGATCAAGTCGCCCCTGTCGGCCGGGAGAAGAATCGCCCGGATGGGCGGCATCACCGAGCGCATCGACCGCATCACTCTCTTCACGGACGCTACGCGTTCTCCCGCGCCGCCGGTGCCGCGCAGCGTGAAGATCGAGCTCACCGCGCGCTGCGACTTCCAGTGCTTCTTCTGCGCCAGCGCCATGCGCCTGCGCGACAAAGCGGACATCGATCCGGCGTTCTTCCGCCGCATCCTGAAGCAGATGCGCGGGCTCGGCGTCGAGGAAATCGGCCTGTTCTATCTGGGCGAATCCTTCCTCTGCAAATGGCTGCCGGACGCCGTGCGCTACGCCAAGCAGGAGTGCGGTTATCCCTACGTGTTCCTCACCACCAACGGCCGCATGGCGACGCCCGAGCGCGTGTGCGAGTGCATGCAGGCGGGCCTGGACAGCCTCAAGTTCAGCTTCAATTTCGCCGACGCCGCCCAGTTCGCGCAGGTGACCGGCGTGCGCGCAGCCGATTTCGCGAAGGTCGAGGCGAACCTCAGGGCGGCACGCGCGGCGCGCGACGAAGTCGAGCGGCAAACCGGCCACCGCTGTGGCCTGTATGCCTCGAGCATCCGCTACGACGACGAGCAGCAGGCGCGCATGCTGGAGGCCGTGGCGCGCATCCAGCCGTACGTGGACGAGCATTACTGGCTGCCGCTGTACGGGCAGGCGGGCCTCACCGCGGGCGCGCGCGGCACGGTCCCGACCGCGGGCAACCAGGGCCGCGTCGGCGCGCTGCGCAAGCCGCTGCCCTGCTGGTCGCTGTTCACCGAGGGGCACATCACCTACGACGGCCGGCTTTCGGCCTGCTGCTTCGACCACGACGGGCGCTTTGACATGGGCGACCTGAACGCGGAGACCTTCATGGAAGCCTGGCACGGCGAGCGGTTCCAAGCCCTGCGCTGCGCCAATCTGGCCGAAGACGTGTGCGGCACGGTCTGCGAGAGCTGCATCGCCTACAACGATGCGCCGCGCGTTCTCACGTCGCCGGACGTCATCAGGCAGGCCAATCCATAGCAGCGGGCGAGCGTGCCGGGCCGCGCGCCATGGGCCGTCATGTTGCCGTCGGCAAACTCGGCCGCCACCATCGTTTCGATCGCATCCGCCGAATACCCGCTGATCAGCACGATCCAGTCCGCCGCCGCGTCGCCGCCGCGCAAGCGCTGCTCGGCCGTGGGCCCGGCGCCCGGCGTCGGGATGTTCTGCAGGAAGTGCGCCGCGACGTAGCCCCTCTGCCGCGGCAGGCCCGGCAGCAGCTCCGTGGACAGCCACGCTTCCAGCCCAGCCCTGTCCCGCGGGTCCGGCGAGCAGCGCACGCTCAGCAGGAACTGCCCGAGGCCCGCGCCGAAGCTCGAGTGCACCCGGCACAGGCTGCGCACCATGTTGCGGTGGTGCGGCATCATCTTGCGCGACCAGGACGTCGGATCGTTCAGGCGCTCGAGGTAGTCGCGGCCCGTGACCGTGGCTTCGCTCCCGATCTCGTAGAGCATGCAATAGCCGTTGCGGCCGTCGGTCGAGACCCAGCGCGTGCCACGCAGGAAGCCCGGGATCGACAGCCGCTCCGGCATGTGCTCGTGCGCGTGCCAGTCGTCGAACTCGTCCTTCGCCTCGAGCGGGACGTCTCACCAGATCGCCACGGCAGCTTTGCCGAGCATCAACCCGGCCTCTGCAGTCGGTTCATTGCGCGATCAGCTCGGGGCCGATCTCGGCGATGCTGCGCGCGCCGCAGAGCTGCATCGTGCGCACCAGCTCGTCACCGAGGATGTCGAGCGCGCGCGCCGCGCCCGCCTCGCCGGCCGCGCTCACGCCGTAGAACATCGCGCGGCCGACCATCACCGCCTCGGCGCCGCGCGCGAGCGCCTTGACGACGTCGCCGCCGCGGCGGATGCCGCCATCCAGCAGCACGCTGCCCTTGCTGCCGATCGCGCGCACCACGCCCGGCAGCGCATCGAAGGAGGCGATTTCGCCGTCGAGCTGGCGGCCACCGTGGTTGGAGACGATCACGCCCTCGCAGCCGACCGAGATCGCGATCTCCGCGTCGCGCGGATCGACCACGCCCTTGACCAGCAGCTTGCCGGGCCAGGCATCACGCACGCGCTTCACGACCTCCCAATCGAGCGCCGGATCCTGGTTGCGGCCGACCGAGGACGCGAGCTCGCGGGGTTCGGCATGGTAATCGCCCATGCCGGCAAGGTTTTCGAGCTGCGGCACGCCGCGCAGCAGCATGTCCAGCGCCCAGGCCGGCCGCGTGGCGAAGTCGAGCACGTTCTTCGGCGTGAAGCGGAACGGGATCGAGAAATCGTTGCGGAAATCGCGCTCGCGCTTGCCGCCCACCGGCAGGTCCGCGGTCACCATCACCGTGTCGTAGCCAGCCCGGCGCGCGCGCTCCAGCAGGCCGAACGTGTACTCGCGTTCCTTGAAAAAGTAGGCCTGGAACCAGAGGCGCCCGCGCGTCTCGGCCGCCACCCTTTCGATGCTCGCTGTCGCCGCGGTCGAGAGCGAGAACGGGATGCCGCGCGCCGCCGCCGCCCGCGCCACCGCGACGTCGCCGCCGCGCCAGCCGAAGCCGAGCGCCCCGGTGGGCGCGACCGCGATCGGCAACTTCGCAGGCTTGCCCAGAATGGAGGTCTCTGTGGAGACTTGCGCAACCCCAACAAGAACTCTTCTGTTCAAGAGAACTTCCTCGAAGGCGGCGCGATTCTGCCGCAGCGTGAGCTCGTCCTCCGCGCCGCCGTCGATGAAGTCGAACACCGCGCGCGGCAGCCTGCGTTTCGCCGCGCGTCGAAGTTCCTCGATGGAAAACGCCTGCATAATCCCCCCTCCGTGCATTGTAACCAGCGCCCGCGCAGCGATTCCCGTGCCCCTGCCGCATAGCCTGAGGGCGTTTCGCCACCGCGATTACCGCCTGTACTTCGTGGGCCAGGGCGTGTCGCAGACCGGCACCTGGCTGCAGCTGATCGCCACCAGCTGGCTCATCTACCACCTTTCGGGCTCGGCGTTCATGCTGGGCCTTGCCACTTTCATGCTGCACATCCCGCTGCTCGTGCTCGGGCCCTTCGCGGGCGTCTGGGTGGACCGGCAGAAAAAGCGCAAGGTGCTCCTCATCACCCAGAACGTCGCCTTCGCGCAGTCGCTCGCGATGCTGCTGCTGGTCGCCGCGGGCCAGGTCGCGATCTGGCACCTGATCCTCGCCAACCTGGTGCTGGGCCTGGTGAACGCATTCGACTCGCCGGCGCGCCAGTCGCAGCTGGTCGAGCTGGTCGGCGGCCGCGAGGACCTGCCCAACGCCATCGCCTTCAGCTCGGCGCTCATGAACGGCGCGCGCTTCGTAGGGCCCATGATCGGCGGCGCCGTGATCGCTGCCTTCGGCGAGGTCTGGGGATTCGGCCTGAACAGCATCCTGCGGCTTGCGGTGATCGCGGCGCTGCTCATGATCCGCGCGCAGCCGATGCCCACGGAAAAGAGCACCGAGGGCTGGCTCGCGCAGCTCGCGGCGGGCTTCCGCTACGCCTATGGTTTCCTGCCCTCGCGCAGCGCGCTGCTGCTCGTTTCCGCGGTGAGCTTCTCGGTCCAGCCCTACCAGTCGCTCGCGCCCTATTTCGCGCGCGACGTGTTCCACGGCGGCTCCGAGGTCCTCGGCTACCTGATCGGCGCAGGCGGCTTCGGCGCGGTGGCGGGCATGGTCTACCTCGCGATGCGACCCTCGATCCGCGGCCTGCTCACGCTCATGCCCTTCACCGGCGGCGCCGCGGGCCTTGCACTCGTCACCTTCACCTTCACCGGCTCGCTGTGGCTCGCCCTGCCGATGCTGTTCCTCGTGGGCATGGGCACCATGCTCTCGGCCGCCTCGACCAACACCGTGCTGCAGACCATCGTGGAGGACCGCATGCGCGCCCGGGTGATGTCCATCTACATGATGTCCTTCCTCGGCGTGACGCCCCTGGGTGCGCTCGCCGCCGGCGCGCTCGCCGAGCGCATCGGCCCGCCCATGACGCTGGCCCTGGGCGGTGCCCTCGCCCTCGCCGCCGCCTTCACCTATTGGTTGACGCTGCCGAAAATCCGCGCCGCCATCCGCCCGGTCTACCAAAAATTGGGTATCGTTCCACGCGCGGACGAATGAGGAGGAACCCGCGCAAATGAGCCAGATGACCGGCGCCGAGGCGATGGTGCGCATGCTGCAGTTGCACGGCGTAAAGCACATATTCGGCCTGTGCGGCGACACCAGCCTGCCGTTCTACGACGCGCTCGCGCGCCTCGACCACGGCATGCTGCACATCCTGACGCGGGACGAGCGCTCGGCGGCGTATATGGCGGACGGCTACGCGCGCGTGAGCGGACGCGTGGGCGTGTGCGAGGGGCCTTCGGGGGGCGGCGCGACATATCTGCTGCCCGGCATCGTGGAGGCGAACGAGAGCTCGATCCCGGTGCTCGGCATCACCACCGACATCGCCACCACCTCGCGCGGGCGCTACGCGCTCACCGAACTGGATCAGGAAGCGCTGTATCGGCCGCTCACCAAGCGCACTGAAGTCATCGACCGGTCCGATAAGCTGCCCGAAGCCGTGCGGCGCGCCTTCCGCGCCATGACCAGCGGCCGGCCGGGTGCCGCGCATCTGGGCCTGCCTTTCGACGTGCAGACCGGCCAGGTGCCGCAAGCCAGCGTCTGGGCCGACGAGGCGCTCGGCCGCTATCCCTCGCGCCGCGAAGCCCCGGATGCGGAGGCGGTCGCGCAAGCCGCCGACGCGCTGCGCTCGGCGAAACTGCCGATTTTCGTCTGCGGCGGCGGCGTGGTCATCGCCGGCGCGCAAGCCGAGCTTGCCGCGCTCGCCGAGCTGCTCGGCGCGCCGGTGGCCACCACCGTGAGCGGCCAGGGCAGCCTGCCCGAGGACCACCCGCTTTGCCTTGGCGTCGTCGGCTCCAACGGCGGCACGCTGCCCACGCGCGAGGCGCTCTCGAAGGCCGACCTGGTGGTGTTCGCAGGCTGCCGCGCGGGTTCGGTGACCACCGAGCGCTGGCGCTATCCGGCGCCCGGCACGCGCATCCTGCACATCGACGCCGATCCGATGGTGCCCGGCGCGAACTATCCGACCGAAGTGGCGCTCGTGGGCGATGCGAGGCTGACTCTTGCCGCCCTGATTTCCGAAATGACTTTCATAGAGAAGAAAGCAGGCGTTCAGGTCGTCAAGGAGGCCAAGGACAGGAAGTTCTCCGAATTCCGCGCCCTGGCAGCGCGCGACGACGTGCCGATCCTGCCGGAGCGCATCGTTGCTGCACTGCACGAGATCCTGCCGCGGGACGCGACGGTGGTCTGCGACCCGGGTACGCCCTGCCCCTATTTCTCCGCTTACTACGAGTTCCTCGAGGCCGGGCGCCATTTCATCTCCAACCGGGCGCACGGGGCGCTCGGCTACTCGATGGCAGCCGCCCTCGGCGCGCATATCGGGCGCCCCGCCACGAAAACCGTCTCGGTGATGGGCGACGGCAGCTTCGGCTTCACCGCCGGCGAGATGGAGACGCTGGTGCGCCTGAAGGCGCCGGTGATGATGGTGGTGATCTCCAACAGCACCTACGGCTGGATCAAGGCGGGCCAGAAGTCGGGCTTCGGCCAGCGCTATTTCTCGGTGGATTTTTCGCGCACCGACCATGCCCGGGTCGCGGAAGCCTTCGGGGTCAAGGCCTTCAGAGTCGACAAGCCGGATGAACTCAAGCCCGCGCTCGCTGCCGCTGCCGAATACGGCGGGCCCGCATTGGTCGATGTCATCACCCAACCGCTGCACGAGGCGCGCGCGCCCGTGAGCGAATGGATTGCCTAGGACGCCCAGCCATGGCCGAAACGATCCTCGATGCCGTGCGGCGCCACGCGCGCGAGCGCGGCGGCGAGCTCGCCTACTGGACGCCTGCACGCACCTGGACCTTCGCGGAGGTGGATAGTGCCTCCAACCGCATCGCGCAGGGGCTGAAGAGCCTGGGCGTGGGCGCCGGCGACCGCGTTGCCTGCCTCACCAAGCTCACCGCGGACTGCGTGGCGCTGGTGCTTGCCGCCAACAAGCTGGGCGCCGTCTGCATGCCGGTCAACTGGCGGCTGGCGCCGCCTGAAGTCGACTACATCGTGGACAACGGCAAGGCGAAGCTGATGATGGCCGACGCCGCGTTCCCGTACTCGAAGCTCCAGACTTTCGTCACGGAACAATTCTCATCCTGGTACGGGCAATTCGAGGCCAGGGACCCCGGCAACATGCCGGAGCTGGACGACACGGCCCTCCAGCTCTACTCGTCGGGCACCACCGGGCTGCCGAAGGGGGTGGAGCTCACGCACCGCAACCTGATGGTGAGCATGACCCAGGCGGTGGCCGAGGCGATCGGCTATCAAGGCGCGCCGGACGTGATGCTGAACGCGTTGCCGGCGTACCACATCGCAGGCGTAGGCGTGGCGCTGCTCACCGCGTCCAAGGGCGGCTCGAGCGTGCTCTACCCGGACTTCGACCCGGCGAAGGTGGTTGCCGCGATCGGCGAGCATCGCATCACGCACTCGTTCCTCGTGCCGGCGATGATCCAGTTCATGCTGCAGGTACCCGGCGCCGCGCAGGCCGACTATTCGTCGCTCAAAGGCATCTCCTACGGCGCCTCGCCGATCTCCGAGAAGGTGCTGCTGGACGCCATGCGCACCTTCAAGTGCCGCTTCATGCAGGTCTACGGCCTGACCGAGACCACGGGCGCGGTGACTTGCCTGCCGCCCGAGGACCACGACCCGGGCGGCCCGAAGCAGCAGCTGCTGCGCTCGGCCGGCAAACCCATCCAAGGCGTCGAGCTGCGCGTGACCGACGCCGCCGGCGAGGACTGCGCGCCGGGCGAGGTCGGCGAAGTCTGGATCCGCACCGCCCAGAACATGAAGGGCTACTGGGCCAACGCGAAGGCCACCGCCGACGCTTTCGTGGACCGCCGGCCGGACGGCATGGGCTGGTTCCGCTCGGGCGACGCCGGGTATCTTAAGGACGGCTACCTGTTCCTGCACGACCGCATCAAGGACATGATCGTCTCGGGCGGCGAGAACATCTACCCGGCCGAGGTCGAGAACGTCCTGATGCAGCACTCGGCGGTGGCCGACGGCGCGGTGATCGGCGTGCCGGACGACAAGTGGGGCGAGGCAGTGAAGGCGGTGGTGGTGCTGAGACCCGGCTCGAAGGCGACCCAGGCCGAGATCATCGAGTTCATGCGCAGCCGCCTCGCGCACTTCAAGTGCCCGAAATCGGTGGACTTCATGGGCGCGATTCCGCGCAACCCGACCGGCAAGATCCTCAAGCGGGTGCTGCGCGAGCCTTACTGGAAGGGAAAGACGAGAAGGGTGAACTGAAGCGGAACCGGGGAGGAATTGCGGACGGCCGCGGAGCAGCCCGGAAACCCGAGCCGTCCGCAGTCGTCTAACTAACTACTTCTTTTTTTTGCCTTTTTTCTTGGCTTTTTTCTTCGCCATGGCAGGCTCCTTAGAGGGTTGGGAACAACAACACGCACGCACCTCGCTCATCGAAGCGCGCGCGATTCAAGCACCGGAGATGGCTCCGATGCGCTGAATTCCGAAAGCGGGAAACTACCGAAGAGGAAAACTGAAGCGCAACGATTGACCTTGAACTAGGCAATGCTGCGACGTTTGGTAGTGATCACGAGCGTGATTAATACATGATTAATCACAACTGTGCAACTTTGATCGCGCGCTTCGGCGCGCGCGCGCTCAGTTCTTGAACAGATTCTCGATCGGCTCGGGTTTGGCGACGCCGAATCCCTGCGCGTAGCCGATCTTCAGGAGCTTGAGCGCGCCGATCACCTCCGCCTCCTCGACGCACTCGGCTACCACACCGATGCCGGTCATCTCGCCGACCCGCTGGATCGCCTTGAGCTTCGCCGCCGCGGAGGCCGAGCGCGTGATCTTGCGGATGATCGAGCCGTCGACCTTCACGAAGTCGGCGCGCAGCAGCTTGAGCGCTTCGAACGACACCGAGCGGCGCGCGAAGCCGTCCAGCGTGACGCGGCAGCCGACGCCGCGGACCTCGGCCGCAAAGCGCTCAGCCGCCTCGCGCCGGTAGATTGCGTCCGACTCGTCGATCTCGATCACCAGCGCGGTCGGCTTGACGCCGGTCGCTTTCAGTTGCGCTGCAGCAAAAGCCGCGAAGCCCCGGTCTTCGACGGTCTGCGAGGACGCGTTCACGCTGATCGCGGGCACCGGGCCGCCCGCGGCGAGCTTGCGAAGCGCGCGGCCCAGAACCCAGCGGTCGAGCTCAGCCATCATGCGGAAATGCTCGAACGCGGGCAGAAAATCGCCCGGCGGCAGCATGTGCTCTTCCTCCTCGCGCAAGCGCACCAGGATCTCCACCATGACGGCGTCGTGCGCCGGCGCGCCTTCGGCGCGCAGTTCGATGATCGGCTGCACGTACAGGCACAGGTGATTCTGGTCGAGCGCCTTGCGCAGGCGCGCCGCCGGCTGGTCCCAGCCGAGCAGCTCGCGGTCCATCTTCTGCAGGAACCGCGTCTCCTCGCCCGGTTGCTCCTTTTCGGCCATCGCGCATTGTAAGGTCCGGAATAGAATCTCCCCATGGAAGAGATCCTCTATGCAGTCAATAACCGCGTCGCCACGCTGACCTTGAACCGACCGGACAAATTGAATGCTTTTACGACGCGCATGCGCGATTCCCTGATTGAAACTTTCGGGCGCGCCGATGCCGACGACGAGGTGCGCGTGGTGATCGTCACCGGCGCGGGCCGCGCGTTCTGCGCGGGCGCCGATTTATCCGCCGGCCCTTCGACGTTCGACTATGCGAAGCGCGGCGTCCAGAACGACGAGCGCAGGGACGGCGGCGGCCGAGTTTCTTTGGCTATTTTTTCACTCAAGAAACCAGTTATTGGCGCCATCAACGGACCCGCGGTCGGCGTCGGCGTGACGATGACGCTGCCGATGGACATCCGCATCGCCTCCAGCGCCGCGCGCTTCGGCTTCGTCTTTTCGCGCCGCGGCATCGTGCCCGAGGCCTGCTCGTCCTGGTTCCTGCCCAAGGTGGTGGGCCTGCAGCGCGCGGCCGAGTGGCTCTACACCGGCCGCGTGTTCGATGCCGCCGAGGCGCTCGCAGGGGGCCTGGTGTCGCGCGTGGTGCCGCCTGAGGAGCTGCTGCCCGCGGCGAACGCGCTCGCGCGCGAGATCGCCGACAACACCTCGGCCGTGGCGGTCGCGCTCGCGCGCCAGATGCTCTGGCGCATGGCCGGCGCGGACCACCCGATGGAGGCGCACAAGGTCGATTCGCGCGGCATCCATGCGATGGGCGCCTCGCCGGATGTCGCCGAGGGCATCGCCGCCTTCAAGGAAAAGCGGGCTCCGGCCTTCCGCATGAAGCCGAGCACCGACATGCCCGACTTCTACCCGTGGTGGGAAGAGCGCCCGTTTAAATGAGGGTCGCAGTCCTGGGTGCCGGGGTCATCGGCACGACGACGGCCTGGTACCTGCGGCAGATGGGCCACGACGTGCGCGTGCTCGACCGGCGCGAAGGGCCGGGGCTGGAGACCAGCTTCGCCAACGGCGGCCAGATCTCCGCCGACCATGCCGCGCCCTGGGCGAAGCCGGGCGTGCCGCTGCAGGCGCTCCAATGGATGATGCGCGCGGACGCGCCGTTGCTGTTTCGACCGCGCGCCGACCCGGCGCAGTGGCGCTGGGGCCTCGCCTTCCTGCGCAACTGCACGGCCGCGCGCTTTCGCGAGCATGCCGCGCGGCTGCAGCGCCTCGGGCGCTACAGCCGCGGCGAGCTGCGCGCCCTCACGCGCGCGACCGGCCTCGAGTACGACCGCGTGGGCCGCGGCATCCTCGTGCTCTACACCGGCAATCGCGCCTTCGAGCCGGGCTGGAAGACGCCCGAGGAATGCATCGCCATCGAGCCCGCCGTCGCCTCGCTCAGGGACCGCCTGGTAGGCGGCCACTACCTGCCCGAGGACGAGTCCGGCGATGCCTACAAGTTCACAGCAGGGCTTGCGAAGCTGTGCGAAGCACGGGGCGTGACGTTCGAATTCGGGGTTTCCGTCGAAGGCCTTTCAGTCTGGAACGGAAAAATACATGCCGTTCGAACGAAGACATCCGACATCGAAGCCGACGCCTATGTGCTCGCACTTGGGAGCTACAGCCCCCTGCTCGCGCGCCCGATCGGTATCGAACTGCCGATCTACCCGCTGAAGGGCTATTCGGTGACGATGCCCGTGAAGAACCCGCGAGCGGCCTGGACGGTCTCGCTCTCGGACGAGGCGCACAAGCTCGTGCTCTCGCGCATGGGCGAGCGGCTGCGCATCGCTGGCACCGCCGAGCTGAGCGGCTACGACACGGAATTGAACACGGTGCGCTGCGAGGCGATCGTGCAGCGCGTGATGCAGCTCTTTCCCGATGCCGGCGACCCAACGCAGGCGAGCTACTGGGCGGGCCTGCGGCCCGCCACGCCGAGCAACCTGCCCTGCGTCTGCGCGACCAAATATCCGAACCTCTTCCTGAACACCGGCCACGGCACGCTTGGCTGGACGCATGCCTGCGGCTCCGGGCGCATCGTCGCCGACCTGGTGAGCCGTCGCCGGCCCGAAATCGAGCCCTAGGCGATCCCGAGCTTCTGCCTCGATTTGGCGGCGACCACCGCAGCGATGCTGATGGGCTGCTGAGCCTGGCCGGATCGCACGATCGCATCGCCGGCGCCGATCTCGCCTTCCTGCAGCACGGCCAGGTAGAAGCCGGTGCGGCCGCTTTTCAGGAAGCGCTTCACCATGTCCGGCCGGTTGAAGCGCAACGCGAGCTTGTAGCAGGGCATCCGCGGCTCGGTGATGACGATCTCGGCGGAGCCTGCGCGGAACCGGTCGCCGATGTGGACGCGCTCTTCAAGCAGCCCCTCCACGGTCAGGTTCTCGCCGAACACGCCCCAGGGCAGCTCGACGCCCTGCAGCTGCTCGCGCCAGAACGCGTAGTGCTCGGCCGGATAGGCGTAGACCGCCTTGCCCTCGCCGCCGTGCACCTCGAGGTCCGATTGCTCGTCGCCCTGGATGTTCAGCCGCCCCACGCGCACGCGCCCGGCGACCGGCATCTTGAAGATGGAGGTGCGCACCATTTCGCCTTGCCAAGGCACTTCGCGCGGCGTGCCCACGCTTACCGCGATCACCTTCATCGATTGAAGCAGTCGAGCCGCACGCCCATCGCTAGGCGGCCGGGCACGCATCCCCGAACGCGGACGGCGCGCTTGCCGGCGCGTCGGGCGGCGGGTAGGCCTGGCGAAAGGTGAAGGCCTGCGCGCCCGGGCCGTCGCGCCGCAGCAGCTCGAGCTTCTGCTTCGCCTCTTCGACCGATGGACGGTGGCCGGCGGGCACCCACCACAGCACGAGGAAGGGCTGGTCCATCTTCACGAACCATTCGCTCCGCCGCCGCATGATCTCTACGTGCTCGGACTGGAACACGAACCGGCGCAGCGAGTCGACGTCCTTCCAGACCGACAGGTTGACCGCGATGTTCTCGTTCTCCGGGTAGGGCCGGATCGCGGTGGCGTTGCCCTCCTCGGTCTGCAGCCGCCAGACGAAGCCCGGCGTGCGCTCGGCGAGCGCGTTGATGCGGTCCAGGTTTGCGACGAACCCGGCCATGACCGGCGAGTCGATCGGCCCCCTGATGGCGCCGATGTTCAGCTGCGCAAGCTCGTAGGCGGACATGCGGCCTCCCGGGTTGATTCGTGATTTTATTCGCACTCCCCGGTCCGTGACGCGAGCCCGTTTCGGTGTTGCGCGCGCCGGGATGCGCGCGGCTTGTATCATTCGAAGGTGAGCGAACTCAAAACACTGGGCCGCTACCAGATCCAGGGCGTGCTCGGCAAAGGCGCCATGGGCCTGGTGTACGACGGCCTCGACCCGGGGCTCGGCCGCCGGGTCGCGATCAAGACCATCCTCACGCGCAAGCTCGATGCCGAGGCCGCGCGCATGATCGGCGTGCGTTTCGAGCGCGAGGTACGCGCCGTGGCGCGGCTAAACCATCCCAACATCGTACAGGTGTACGACTTCGGCTCCGAAGGCGACCTCGCCTATATCGTCATGGAGTTCATCCAGGGCCGCGAGCTGCAGGAATGCTTCGAGAAGAAGGAGTCGTTCGAGCTGCGCACGATCTTCCGCATCATGCTGGAACTGCTCGACGCGCTCGACTTCGCGCACGAAGCGGGCATCATCCACCGCGACATCAAGCCGGCCAACGTGATGATGGACGCCGCGGGCCACCCCAAGCTCACCGATTTCGGCGTGGCGCGGGTGACCGAGGGCGACGTGCCGCAGGCCGAGGCGACCAAGCTCGGCACCGTGGTCGGCACGCCCTCCTACATGTCGCCGGAGCAGATCCAGGGGCAGCCGGTCGACCGGCGCAGCGACATCTTCTCGGCGGGCATCGTCTTCTACCAGTTCCTCACCGGGCAGAAACCCTTCCAGGGCACGCAGTGGGAGCTGGCGAAGAAGATCATCATGGAAGACCCGGTCTGGCCGTCGCAGATCGTCCAGGTCTCGCCGGTCATCGACCGCGTCGTCGCGCGGGCGCTCGCCAAGGAGCCCGAGCACCGCTACCAGACCGCGCGCGCCTTCGCCGACGCGCTCAAGCGCATCCTCGAGGGCAAGCCGCCCGAGGACCCGAACGAAGTCCTGCCCAAATCGGCGACCGCGCCGCCGATGCCGAAGACCGAGAGCAGCGAGGCGGAAAAGGAGTTCTGGCAAGAGGTCAAGGACAGCGCCGAGCCCGAGGACTTCGCGCTGTACCTCGAGCAGTTTCCGCACGGCGAGTTCGCCGAGCTCGCGCGCCAGAAGATGGCCGCGCTGAAGGGCTAATGAGTACTGCGTAAGTATTGTCCTAGGTACGCCAAGCGGAAGGATGGGACATTACTTGCGCAGGTATCAATAGCTGTCCGCCGGAGTCAGTGCCCCTCGAGGCTCAGCCGCACGCGCTGGCGGGCGTCAACTGCAGCGCCGGGTTGGGCGGCAGCGCGTCCATGCTGAACTGTCTCATGTCGCTTTTCGTAGCACCTCAATCGCGAACGTGACGAACGCGACCCACGCTACGGTAAACAGCACGGTGCGAGCCATGAAGAGACTGAACCCGCTGATGTGCACCACGGCGTGCGCAGTGCGCGCATAGAAGTAGACGGCTGCACACATCTCGGTCACGGAGGTTGACACTCCGACTGCATGAAGAAGAGATAAGAGAGTTCAGTTGTCATGCTGGCTCCGTATGAACGAGAAAACTACTCCCGTGGCCGGGATTGAGCAAGGAAGTGGACTGCGGGACTACTAGAGGATGCGGTTGAACCAGAGCAGCGACAGCAGCCCTGAGACCATCGCGAGCAGCGCCGCGATGCCCGAGAGCAGCGCCGTGACTTCGGTTTCCTTCTTCTCCAGCGCAAGGCGCGCGTTGAGCGTCTGGTAGACCTTCTTCAGGTCGTTGGCGGTGCCCGCGTAGAAATATTCGCCGCGCGTCATCAGCGCCACGGTCTTCAGCGTCTCTTCGTCCAGGCGCACGCGGAACGACCAGCCCTCGAAGCCGATGATCTCGCCCGCGGTGGTGCCGAAGCCCACCGTGTAGACGCGCACGCCGCGGTCGGCGGCGAGCTTGGCGATCTCGACCGGATCCGGGCCGGTGGTGCGCTGGCCGTCGCTGAGCAGGATCACCACCGCGTTGTTGTAGGAGCCCGGCTCGACCGGCTTGAAGTCCTTCTTCGCATCCTTCGCTGCGCCGCCGATCGGGCCGCTGCGCGGCGCGTCGCGGCCAAACACGGCCGTGCTCACGTCGAAGCCGGCGTCCGGGAAGATGGTGGCGAGCGAGACGATGAGGCCGCTGCCGGTGGCGGTCGCGCGCTGCAGCTGGATGCGGTCGATGGCCGCGGTCAGCGCCTCGCGGTCGTCGGTGGGCGGCTGCACCAGCGTCGCGGTTCCCGCGAACACCACGATGCCGATCTTGGTCTTGGGCGAGGCGTCGGTGACGAACTGCTTGGCGGCGTTCTGCATGGCCGCCAGCCGGCTGGGCTCGACGTCTTTGGCGCGCATCGAGCCCGAGGCGTCGAGCGCCATGATGATGGTCTGCTTCTGCGTGGGCAGCGTGACGGTGGCCGCCGGCCGCGCCATCGCCACCACCAGCGCCGCGAGGGCGAGGAACATCAGCGCCGGCGGCACGTGGCGGCGGATGCGTGCGCCCGCGCCCACCGCCTCCTTGACCATGCCGAGGCTGGCGTAGCGCAGCGCGGCCTTGCGCTTCCTGAACAGCAGCCACACGTAGAGTGCGAGCAGCAGCGGCAGCAGCAGCAGCGCCAGCCAGAGCGCCTCGGGCCAGAGGAAGTTCACGCGACCTTTTCCAGATGACCGTGCAGGATGCCGCCTGCGGCGGCGTGTGGCATGCCGCCGCCGTAGATCCGGCTGCGCCGCTTGCGCAGGTCCGCGAAGCGCATCACCGCGTCCACCAGCTCGCCGTCGGTGGCGAGTTCCAGGCAGTCCACGCCCGCGCGCGCGAGCGCGCCGCGCAACTCACGCTCGCGCCGCTCGGCGATCGAGGCAAAGCGCCTGCGAAAGCCCCCGTCGTGCGTGTCGACGAACAGCTGCTCGCCGGTTTCCGCGTCCTGCATCACCAGCATCCCCAAGTCCGGAAGCTCGCGCTCGAGCGCATCGTACAGCCGCACGGCGACGACCTCGTGCCGGCGCGCGAGGTGCATGAGCGGCTCGGCCCAGCCCGGCCTGCTGAAGAAGTCCGAGACGATGAACACCAGCGAGCGGCGCGGCATCATCTGGTAGGCGGCGCGCAGGAAGGCGCGCAGGTCGGTCTCCTCGGACCGGGGCATCTCGGGCCGCTGCAGCAGCCGGTGCAGCAGGCCCAGTACGTGCCGCCGGCCGCCGCGCGCCGGCACCACCGTGTCCACCCTGTCGCCATAGAACAGCGCGCCCACGCGGTTGCCCTGGCGCGTGAGCAGGCGCGCGAGCACGGTGATGAACTCGATCGACAGCGAGCGCTTCTTGGCCGCCGAACCGAAGTCGATCGACGGGCTCAGATCGAGCAGGAACCAGGCGGTGACCTCGCGGTCCTCGTGGAACTCGCGCACGTACGGTGTCTGCAGGCGTGCGGTGACGTTCCAGTCGATGTGACGCACGTCGTCGTGGTACTGGTACTCGCGCAGGTCGGCGAGGTCGATGCCGTTGCCGCGGAACAGCGTCCGGTAGTCGCCGTACAGCATGCCGTCCAGACGGCGGATCACCGTCCAGTCGAGGCGGCGCAGGATCCTCTCAGGATTGTGCTGCGACGCTGACATGGGATTCGAGCGGCTTCTCGGGCGCCGGGATCTTGCGCAGCACGCGGTGGATCAGCTCGTCGGCGCTGATGCCCTCGGCCAGCGCCTCGTAGGTGAGCACCAGCCGGTGCCGGAACACGTCGGGCACCAGGTCGATCACGTCCTGCGGCACCACGTAGCTGCGGCTGCGCAGCGCGGCGAGCGCGCGCGAACCCTCGATCAGGTGGATCGGGGCGCGCGGGCTGACGCCGAAGGAGAGGAACTTGGCGAGATCGGACAGGCCGTACGCGGCCGGGTCGCGCGTCGCGGCGGCAAGCGTCACCGCGTACTTGATGAGCGAGGGGTCCACGTAGATCCCGCGGCAGGCGCGCTGAGCGGCGGCGAGTTCCTCGGTGCTGCTCACCGCGGACACGGCGATCTCGGCGCCCGTGACGCGTTCGACGATCACGAACTCCTCCTCCGGGCTCGGGTAGCCGACCAGCACTTTCATCATGAAGCGGTCCACCTGCGCCTCGGGCAGCGGATAAGTGCCCTCGGTCTCGATCGGGTTCTGCGTCGCCATCACGAGGAAGGGCTCGGGCACCTTGTGCGTCTGCCCGGCGATGGTGACCTGGCGCTCCTGCATGACTTCCAGCAGCGCGCTCTGCACCTTGGCCGGCGCGCGGTTGATTTCGTCGGCGAGCAGCAGGTTGCAGAACACGGGGCCGAGCGCGGTCGAGAAGTCGCCCGACTTCTGGCTGTAGATGCGCGTGCCGACGAGGTCCGCGGGCACCAGGTCCGGCGTGAACTGGATGCGCCGGAAGGTGCCGTGGATGGTGCGCGCGAGCGTTTTCACCGTGAGCGTCTTGGCGAGGCCCGGCACGCCCTCGACGAGCAGGTGCCCGTGCGAGAGCATCGCCACCATCACGCGCTCGAGGAAGTGGTCCTGCCCGACCACGATCTTCTTCACTTCGTAGAGGATCTTTTCCACGCTGGTCTCCTAGAACGGCGGCACGCCGACCGCCAGCGCGGCGTTCTCGATCGGCACCGCGAAGCCGATGCCGACGAACACGCGCTGCTGGGTGGGATTGAGGATACCGCTGACGATGCCGACCACCTCGCCCGAGGCGTTCAGCAGCGGGCCGCCGGAGTTGCCGGGATTCGCCGCGGCGTCGAACTGGATCAGGTTGGTGAGCAGGCGCTGGCCCTCGGGCGAGCGGTACTCGCGCTTCAGGCCCGAGACCACGCCCGAGGACACCGAAGGCCCGATGCCGAACGGGAAGCCGACCGCGGTGACGAAATCGCCGGGCTGCAGGCCCGCGGTCGATTGCAGGGTCGCCGCCTGCAGGTCGTCCGGCACGGCGCTCGCCTGCAGCACGGCGAGATCGTCCTCGGGCCGCGTGCCGGTGATCACGGCGTCCGACTCCATGCCCTCGGAAAAGGTCAGATTGATGCGCTTCGCGCCTTCGACGACATGGATGTTGGTGAGGATCACGCCCTTGTCGAGGATCACCACCCCGGTACCGGTGCTGCCCAGGATTTCACCGCCGTCCGGGCCGTCGAAGTAGGCGCGCACGCGCACGATCGAGCCGCGCACCGCTTCGTAGGCCCTGATCGAATGCGAGGGCAAGGGCACCGTCTCGAGCGCCTTCTCCACGGCGGCATCGATGTGCTCCTGCGTGGTCCCGGCCGGCCGCGGCGCAAGCATCCAGAGCGCAAGCGCGACGGCGAGCGCAGCGATGCCCGGCAGCGCGGCCGCCAGTGGAACACGGTAGGGACGGAATTTTTCCCTGAATCCGGGTTTGACCGGAATCTTTTCCGCGACCTGAACTGCGCGCGCTGGCTTCGAACGCGACCGGCTGTAGAGGGTGGTTCTGGTCATGCAGGCTCGGAGACGGGGAGGCGAACCATCCTACCACCGCCGGATTGTCAGGCGTCGTCGGCGAGCTTCAGCCGCTGCACCTTGCCCGAAGGGCCCTTGGGCAGCTCGGCGAAAAAGCGGAATTCCCGCGGCGTCTTGTAGCGGCCGAGTTCCGCCAGGCAGAACTCGCGCAGTTCCGCGGGGGTCGCCTTCGCGCCGGGCTTGAGGACCACGCAGGCGCGGATGTCCTGGCCGTAGTTCGCGTCGGGCACGCCCACCGCCGCGGCTTCGAGCACCGCCGGGTGCCGCAGCAGCGCTTCGTCGACTTCGCGCGGCGCGATGTTCTCGCCGCCCTTGATGATCAACTCCTTCAGCCGCCCGGTGATGAAGTAGTAGCCGTCGGCGTCGCGCTCGCCCAGGTCCCCGGTGCGCATCCAGCCCTCGGCGTCGAAGGCAGCCACGGTCTGCTCGGGCGCCTTGTAGTAGCCGGACATCACGTTCGGACCGCGCAGCCGAATCTCGCCGTCGACGATGCGCGCCTCCACCCCGCAGGGCAGCCCGACGCTGCCAATCTTGCGCTTCGCGGGGTCCTGCGGGTTGGCGAACACGATCGAGGCGGTCTCGGTCATGCCCATGCACTCCACCACCGAGATGCCGAAGGTCCTCTCGAAGGCGCGGTGCTGCTCGGGCGGCAGCGGCGCCGAGGCCGAGCGCCCGAAGCGGACGCGGGGAAAACGCGCCGCCCGGCCCGGATCTGCGGCGTTGAGCAGATAGGCGATGATGGTCGGCACCATGTTGATCCACGTCGCGCCGTGCTTCTCGACGTGATCCCACCACGCGCCCACGCTGAAGCGGTGCGGCGCGATCAGGCTGCCGCCGGAAAGGAACGGCGTCACGGTCGCGATCACCTGCCCGTTGATATGGTAGATCGGCAGCGACGACAGACACCGGTCCCCGGGCGTCAGGCCGTGCCACGCCGCGACTGCGGAGGCCGACGCGAGCAGGTTCGCGTGCGAGAGCAGCGCGCCCTTCGGCGTTCCGGTCGTGCCCGAGGTGTACATCAGCAGCGCCGGATCGCCGGGCGCGACCGGCTCGAAATCCGCCGCCGGCAGCGCCGCCTCGACGAAGAGCTCCGGCGCGTCCACGTCGAAGACGATGGTCTCGACACGGCGCCGCAGGCCGGCGAGCGCCTCGCCGACGGCCGATTCGATTCCTTTCGCGACAAACAGGATCCGGCAGCCGCAATGGCCGAGCACATAAGCAAGCTGCGACCGCTGCGCGAGCAGGTTGATCGGCGCGATCACGTAGCCGCCGACCATCGCGGCGAGAAAAAGCAGCGCCGTCTGGTAACCGTTGTGCGCGTAGAGCCCGACCTTGTCGCCGCCGCGCAGACCCTTCATGCGCAGGTAGCGCGCGAGCAGCCGCGCCTGGCGGCCGATCTCGCGGTAGGACAGGATGCGGCCGGTTTCCGGCGCGATCAGGAAGGTCTGCCCGGGCCGGCGGCCCAGGTGCCCCTGGAGCACGTCGCGCAGCGTGCGCGGCGCGCTCATTTCCCGTGCTTGGCGAAATAGCCGCCGAAGATCTCCTGCTCGCCCGGCACGCGCTCAGGGATCACGCGCGCGATGCGCGTGATATTGAGGAAATGCCGCCAGTGCATGTTGTCGGAAAAGCTGTTGCCGCCCCAGGTGCCGCAGCCCATCGACAGCGAGAACGGCAGGCCGTTGTCGAAACTGCCGCCGGTGGCGATGCAGTGCGCCTGGTTGACGATCACGCGCGCCACCGGCAGCTCGAGGCCGAGGCGCATCGCCTGCGCCTCGCTCGTCGAGTGCAGCGACACCGAGTGCCCCTTGCCCTGGTAATCGTAGATGCGCGCGGTGAGCGCGAACGCCTCGTCGAAATCCGCGGCCCTGTACACCGCCAGCACCGGCGCGAGCTTCTCGCCCGAGAACGGGCAGGACGGCCCGGCGCCGGTCTCCGCCACCATCAGGAACCTGGCGTCTACCGGAATGCCGGCAAGCTTCGCGATGCGCGCCGCGGACTGCGCCGTGGCCGCGGGTGCGAGCTTGCCGTCCGGAAACATCAGCTTCTGCAGCTTCGCCTTGCCCGCCGCGTCCAGCATCGTCCCGCCCTGCTTCTCCAGCTCGCGCAGCATCGCGTCGTAGACCGGCGCGAGGATCACCACCGCATTTTCCGAGGAACAGCTGGTGGCGTTGTCGAAGGTCTTGGAGAGCGCGATCTTGCGCGCCGCGCCGGCGAGGTCCGCGCTCGCGTCCACGATGGACACCACGTTGCCCATGCCGACGCCGATCGCCGGCGTGCCGCTGGAATACGCCGCGCGGATGTTGGCCTGCGAACCGGTCGCCGCGACGAGGTCCGCCAGCCGCATCAGTTCATGCGTGGAATCCTTGGTGACGGGCGCCGGCAGCAGCTGCACGAGATCGGGGTCGGCCTGGATTTTCCCGAACTCGGCGTGAATGAATTCCAGCAGCAGACTGCAGGTGCGCCAGGCCTTCGGCGAAGGCGCGAGGATGATGGCGTTGCCGCATTTGAGCGCGTTGATGATCTGGTTCGCCGGCGTCGCGCCCGGATTGGTGGAGGGCGTGATCGCCGCCACGACGCCGACCGGCCGCGCGATTTCGGTGATCCCCAGTTCCGGATGGTCGGCGATCACGCCGACGGTCTTCACGCCGGCGATATCGCGCAGCAGGCCCAGGGTCTTGCGGTAGTTCTTGGCGAACTTGTCCTCGACGTTGCCCAGACCCGAGTCGCGCACCGCGGCCTCGGCGAGCGCGCGGTTGTTTTCCGGCTTCATGATCGCCCAGCCGCAGGCGAGCGCCGCCTCGTCGACCCGCGCCTGCGGCCAGCGGGCGTATCCGGCTTGCGCGGCGCGCGCGCGCCGCACCAGGTCGGCGACCGGACTCACTCCAGCTTGATCTTCGCGTCGCGGATGAGTTCCGCCCATTTCCTCAGTTCGCCCTTCACCACGCGATCGAGCGCCTCGGGGCTCGAGCCAACGGTGTCGCCGCCCTGCTCGAGGAGCTTCTGCTTCACGTCCGGCAACTGGATCACGCGCGCCACTTCGCGCTGCATGCGCGCGACGATCGCCGGCGGCGTTTTCGCCGGCGCGAACATCGCGTACCACGAATCCACTTCGTAGTCCGGGATGTCGAGGGCCTCGGCGACCGTCGGGATCTCCGGCGCGCCGGGATTGCGCTTTTGCGTGGTCACCGCGAGCGCGCGCAGCTTGCCCGCACGTACCTGCCCGATGGCCGCCGGCATGGTGACGAACAGCAGCCATACCTGGCCGCCCAGGGTGTCCGCGACCGCCGGGCCGCCGCCCTTGTAGGGCACGTGGACGATGTCGACGCCCGCCTTCAGCTTGAGCAGTTCCCCGGCGATGTGCGAGGGCGTCCCGGCGCCGACCGAGGCGTAGTGCAGCTTGCCCGGGTGCTCCTTCGCCGTGGTGACGACGTCCCGCATGCTCTTCAGCGGCGAGGCCGTGTTGGCGGCGACCAGCTGCGGCACGCTCACGATCAGCGTCACCGGCGCGAAGTCGCGCTCGACGTCGTAGGAGAGCTTGTAGAGCAGCGGGTTGATGGTGTGCGAGCTGAGCGTGAAGAGGAAGGTGTAGCCGTCGGGCGCGGCCTTCGCGGCCGCCTCGGTGCCCACCGCGCCGCCCGCGCCGCCGCGGTTCTCGATCACGATGGTCTGACCGAGCGCCTCCGCAAGCTGGGGCTGCACGATGCGCGCGATGACATCGGTGCCGCCGCCGGGAGGATAAGGCACGATGAACCGCACCGGCTTCGCGGGCCAGTCCTGCGCCGGGGCGGCGAGCGAGAACGCCGCCGCCAGAATGCCGAGCAGCACCCTATTCATAGGATTTGTACTTCGCGAGCAAACGCTTCGGAGCCTTGAGCGCGTCGCGACGGAACGGGTCGCCGAGCTCCTTGGTGCACATCATCTCGACGATGGTGGTCTTGCCGTCCTTCTGCGCCTTGCACGCGGCGCGAAATGCTTCGCCGACATCGGCGGCGCGTTCCACCCTCACGCCCTCGGCTCCCATCGCCTTGGCGATGCCGGCGAAGCTGGGATTGTCCAGGTTCACGCCGAGGAAGCGGTTGGAGTAGAAGTCCACGTGGTTCTTCTTCTCGGCGCCCCACTGCTCGTTGTTGAACACGACCGCCGTCACCGGGATCTTCTCGCGCACGCAGGTGAGGATCTCGCCGAAGCTCATACCCCAGGCGCCGTCGCCCACGTAGGCCACGGCGGTGCGCCCGGGCGCTCCAACCTTGCAGCCGATCATGGTCGGGAAGGCGTAGCCGCAGTTGCCGAACATCATCGCGCCGAACATGCTGCGCGGCTGGTTGAAGCGCAGGTACGAGTTCGCCACCTGGCAGATATTGCCGATGTCGGTGGACACCATCGCGTCCTCGGGCATCGCCTTCGCAAGCTCGCGCAGCATCATGCGCGGATGCATATAGGAAGAGCCCTTCGCCACTTCCAGGCTCCAGGCGTCCTTTTCGTGGTCCCAGCCCGCGAGCTCGGCCGCCCAGGCCTGCTTCTCCTGCTGTACGACCTTTTCGATCTCCGCCTTGTTGCGCGCGAGCGTCCGTCCCTTCAGCCGTGCAGCGATCGCCTGCGCCGCTTCGCGCGCGTCGCCGTTGACCGTGACCGAGACCTTCTTCACCAGGCCCAGCACCTTCGCGTCGGCGTCGACCTGCACCAGCTTCGCGTTCGCCGGCCAGTAGTCGAAGCCGTACTGGGGCAGCACGCCGAACGGCCCGAGCCGCGAGCCGAGCGCGAGCACCACGTCCGCCTTGGAGATGATCTTCATCGCCGCCTTCGAGCCGTGGTAGCCGAGCGGCCCGCAGGCGAGGCGGTGGCCGGCCGGGAAGGAATCGTTGTGCAGGTAGGAGTTGCAGACCGGCGCGTCGAGCAGCTCGGCGAGCGCCACGCAGGCGTCAACGCCGTTGGCCGCGATCACGCCGCCGCCGGCGATGATCACCGGGAACCTGGCGCCGGCGAGCGTCTCGGCCGCCGCGTCCAGGCTCGCGCCGCCGCCGGGGCCGCGCTCGACGCGGATCGGCTGCGGGATCTCGCATTCCAGCTCGCCGTAGAGGAAATCGCGCGGGATGTTGAGCTGGGTCGGGCCCATCTCGAGGATCGCGCGGTCGAAGGCGCGCGCGGTCAGCTCGGCCATGCGCGCCTGGTTGTTCACGTGCGCCTGGTACTTGGTGATCCTGGAGAAGATCGGCAGCTGGTCGGTTTCCTGGAAGCCGCCCAGGCCGAGCGACATCGAGCCGGTCTCCGGCGTGATCGCGACCACGGCGCTGTGCGCCCAGTAGGCAGCGGCGATGGCGGTGACGAAATTGGTGATGCCCGGCCCGTTCTGCCCGATGCACACGCCATGCTTGCCGGTGACGCGGTAGTAGCCGTCGGCCATGTGCGCCGAGCCCTGCTCGTGCACCGTGGGGATGAAGCGGATGCCGGCGGCGGGAAAGAGGTCGAGCGCGTCCATGTAGGCCGAGCCGACGATGCCGAACACGTTGCGCACCCCCTGGGCGGCCAGCGCTTCGACCAGCGCCTCGGACGGGGTCATGCGCTGCTTGCCTGCAATCGGGATGTGCTTCACTTCGGCGATGTCGGTCATGCGGCCTCCTTGGGAGTCGCAAAGTCTCTCACGCGGCCCGATCCCGTGCCAAGCGCACGTCGACTATTCGAATGAATCGTTCCATAATTCGATAAAATCGAGCGCATGCCCCGCAAGGAAGACAATGTCCCGGCGACGCTGCGCGCCATCGGCGTCCTGGAATCGCTGGTCGCCGCGGAGCGTCCGGCCTCGCTCGCCGATCTCACCGCGGCGCTGCGGCTGCCCAAGCCGACCCTGTACCGGATGCTCGCGATGCTGGAACGCGCCCGGCTGGTGTCGCGCGAGCCGGGATCCCGCCGCTACGCGCCGGGTCCGCGCCTGGCCACGCTCGGGCGCAACGTGATGCTGAACGGCAGCCTGCGCAGCTCGCGCCATGCGATCCTCGCGCGCCTCGTGGGCGAGATCGGCGAGACCTGCAACTACACCATGCTGGACGGCGATGCCGTGGTCTACCTGGACCGGGTCGAGGCGGCCTGGCCGCTGCGCATGACCCTGTCCTCGGGATCGCAGGTGCCGCTGCACTGCACCGCGAGCGGCAAGCTGCTGCTCGCGCTCCTGCCGAAGGCCGCGCGCACGCGCATCGCGGCGCAGGTACCGCTCACGCGCTATACCGACACCACCATCACCGACCCGCGCCGCCTTGCGGCCGAGTTCGCCGCCATCCGCGCGCGCCGCTACGCCACCGACAACGAGGAATTCCATGCCGGCCTCGTGTGCGTGGCGGTGCCGGTGGCCGACGCCTCGAAGCGGGTCTGCGCTGCGATCGCGGTACACGCACCGGTGTCGCGCATGCCGCTTGAGCGCGCGCTGGAACACCTGCCGGCGCTGCAGCGCGCCGCGGCGGAGATGGCCGCGACCTTCGACGCCTGAGCCGCCCCTAGTCCATGTGCCAGCCGTGGCTCGCGACCACGGACTGCCCGGTGAGCGCGGCGCTGGGGAACGCGGCGAGGAACACCGCGACCTCGGCGATGTCGTCCACCGTGGTGAAGATCCCGTCCACCGTGGTGTTCAACATGACGTCGCGCACCACGGCCTCCTCGGAGATGCCCATCTCCTGCGCGAGTTCCGGGATCTGCCGGTTCACGAGTCCGGTGCGCACGAAGCCCGGGCAGATGGCGTTGGCGCGCACGCCGTGCGCCGCGCCCTCCTTCGCCAGCACGCGCGCGAGGCCCAGCAGCCCGTGCTTGGCGACCACGTAGGGCCCTTTGCGCACCGAGGCCTCCTTGGAGTGGACCGAGCCCATGAGCAGGATCGCGCCGCCTCCGCCCTGCGCGATCATGCGGCGCAGGCAGGCGCGCGAGGCGAGGAACCCGCCGTCCAGGTGGATGGCGAGGATGCGCCGCCAGTTCTCGAACGACACGTCGGCGATGGCATCCAGGTGCTGCACGCCGGCGTTGCTGACGAGGATGTCGATGCCGCCGAGCGTCCGCGCCGCCTCCTCGACGCCGCGCTCGACCTCGGCCTCGCTCGCCACGTCCATGCGCAATCCCAGCGCGCCGGCGCCGAGCTCCGACGCGACGCGCGCGGCGCCCGCGCCGTCTATGTCGGCGATGCAGACGCGCGCGCCCTCCCTCGCGTAGGCGCGCGCGATCGCGGCCCCGATGCCGCTGGCCGCGCCGGTCACCAGGGCACGGCGGTTCTTCAGTCTCATGGCTTCCTCCTAGGAGTCTGCGCGGCAGGAGGTTGAGTTGATGGTCATCGAGATGGTGTGGTGAAGCGTTAAACGATGATGACGACAAGCTACCTTCCATACCATCCGGGGCAGCAGAATTTGCTGCCATCGTCG
>JBASCW010000035.1:0-61001 GCA_049651845.1 Burkholderiales bacterium
CATGCCATCCTGGGTCACATCGGCACCACGCATCGTCGGCTTCCCTTTATTCTTCTCGACGATCATTCGACAACGTATGAGGCGATGAATTCCATGAATTCGCGGCGAATTTCAACAAACTGCTAGCGCGCTGCGCGGTCCTGCCGGCGCCAGAGCAGCGCGAGCGCGCCGCCCGAGACGATGTGCCAGACGCCCCACAGGCCGGCGACCGCGACCATCGCCAGGTCCGAGCCGAACTGCGCGGCGATGATGCCGAGCGCGAGCCCCGAGTTCTGCATGCCGCCCTCGATCACCACCGCGCGCCGGTCGGCCGTGGCCAGGCGCGCCGCGCGCGCCGCAATCCAGCCGAGCGCGAGGCCCAAGCCGTTGTGCAGCACCACCAGCGGCAGCGTGCGGCCGAGCTCGATCACGAACAGCTTCGCCTGCGCCGCCACGGCGGCGACGATGAACAGCCCGAGCGCGATCGCCGAGAGGCGCGCGAGCGGCTTGCGCAGCCGCTTCGCCAGCCCGGGTGCCCGGTGCGAGGTGGCCATGGCGGCGCTCATCGGCAGCGCGAGCAGCAGCGCCAGGCTGAGCAGCAGGTCGCGCGGATCGACCGCGATGGCGCGCGCCCAGGCCGCGGTGTCCGGGTTGGTGGCGATCATGAGCGCGAAATTGAGCGGCGTGAGCAGCAGCGCGAGCAGGCTGGCGACCGCGGAGATCGACAGCGACAGCGCGAGGTTGCCGCGGCCGAAAGCGGCGATCACGTTCGACAGCGCGCCGCCCGGGCAGGCCGCCACCAGCATCATCGCCGCCTCGGTGGCCGGCGGCAGGTCGAGAGCCAGGGTCAGCAGCAGGGTGGCACCGGGCAGCAGCGCGAACTGGGCGACCAGGCCGATAGCGACCGCGAGCGGGTGGCGCGCGACGTAGCGGAAGTCCTGCAGCCGCAGCGAAAGCGACACGGTGTAGACCATGGTCGCCAGCACCGCCATCAGGACCGCCTGCTGCACCGGTCAGTCCGGCCGCGTCCAGAGGAAGGCGTACTTCGGCTCGTCGAGCAGGAACCAGGCGACGTAGGCGCCGGGCAGGCTGAACGGCGCGCGGCGCAGGTCCACGGGCCGGCAATCCATGCCGGCGGGAATGTCCTCGTTGGTGCGCGCCTCGTCGCCCGGCAGGAAGCCGTTGGTGATGAGCGCGTAGCGGAAAGCGCGCAGCTTGGGCAGCAGCGCGAGGATGTCGGCGTTGCTCCAGTGCTGCAGCACGTCTTTGGCGATCAGGAGATCCGCCGCCGGCAGCGGCTCGGTGACCGCGTTCAGGTGGCGGAACTCGACGCCGGGCCTGGCGTGGCGGCGCGTGTTCTCCAGCACCACCTTCGACACGTCCACGCCCAGGTAGGCGATGCCGCTCCAGTCCATGTGCTGCGAGAACTGCCAGTCGCCGCAGCCCAGGTCGAGCACGCTGCGGACGTGGTTGGAGCGCAGGAAGTTGTGCAGGAACTCGCGGTAGGGCCGCGTGACCTCCGCCGAGGACCCGGTGCCCGAGCCGCCGCGCCACCGGTCGTTGCGGTAGATGTCGTCGAAGATCTCGCCGTGGTCCATGTGCGCCGTGGCTGCGCCCGCCGCTAGGCCTTGAGCGGCTTGTAGCGGATGCGGTGCGGGCGCGCCGCTTCCTCGCCAAGGCGCTTCCTCTTGTCGGCTTCGTATTCCTGGTAGTTGCCCGGGAAGAACACCGCCTGCGACTCGTCCTCGAACGACAGGATGTGCGTGGCGATGCGGTCGAGGAACCAGCGGTCGTGCGAGATCACGAGCACGCTGCCCGCGAATTCCAGCAGCGCCTCCTCCAGCGCGCGCAGCGTCTCGACGTCGAGGTCGTTCGAGGGCTCGTCCAGCAGCAGCACGTTGGCGCCCGACACCAGCTGCTTGGCGAGGTGCAGCCGGCCGCGCTCGCCGCCCGAAAGCTGTCCGACCGGCTTCTGCTGGTCGGCGCCGCGGAAGTTGAAGCGCGCGAGGTAGGTGCGCGAGGGCATCTGGAACTTGCCCACGGTGATCGTGTCCTGCCCGCCGCAGACGTCCTCGAACACGGTCTTGTCGCCCTGCAGCGAATCGCGCAACTGTTCCACGTACGCGATCTTCACCGTCTTGCCTATCTTGATCTTTCCCGAATCCGGCTTTTCCTTGCCCGTCAGCAGGCGAAACAAAGTCGTTTTCCCCGCCCCGTTCGGACCGATGATGCCTACGATGGCGCCCGGCGGCACCTGGAACGAGAGCTTGTCGATGAGCAGCTTGTCGCCAAAGCCCTTGGACACCGCCTCTAACGAGAGTACCTCGTTGCCGAGCCGCTCGGCGACGGGGATGAAGATTTCCTGCGTTTCATTTCTTTTCTGAGTTTCAAAGGAAGACAATTCTTCGAAGCGCGCGAGTCGGGCCTTCGACTTCGCCTGCCGGCCCTTCGGATTCTGCCGCACCCACTCGAGCTCGGCCTTCATGGTCTTGATGCGCGCGGCTTCCTGGCTGGCCTCGACTTCGAGACGCTTCTCCTTCTGCTCGAGCCAGGAGGAGTAGTTGCCCTCCCACGGAATGCCCATGCCGCGGTCGAGCTCGAGGATCCAGCCCGCCGCGTTGTCGAGGAAGTAGCGGTCGTGCGTCACCGCCACCACGGTGCCGGGAAAGCGCTGCAGGAACTGCTCGAGCCACTCCACGCTCTCGGCGTCGAGGTGGTTGGTGGGCTCGTCCAGCAGCAGCAGGTCGGGCTTGGAGAGCAGCAGCCGGCACAGCGCCACCCGGCGCTTCTCGCCCCCGGACAGGATGCCGATCTTGTGCTCCCAGGGCGGCAGGCGCAGCGCATCGGCCGCGATCTCCAGCTCCTGGCCGCCGCCCGCGGCGTTGACGATCGCCTCGAGTTTCGCCTGCTCGGCGGCGAGCGCGTCGAAATCGGCGCCGTCCTCGGAGTAGGCCGCGTAGACCTCGTCCAGGCGCTTCTTGGCGGCGGCGATGTCGCCCGCGGCCTCCTCGATGGTCTCGCGCACGGTCTTCTCGGTCTCCAGCTGCGGCTCCTGCGGCAGGAAGCCCACCTGGATGCCGGGCATGCGCACCACTTCACCGTCGTAGTGGTCGTCCAGGCCCGCCATGATCTTCAGCAGCGTCGACTTGCCCGAGCCGTTCAGACCGAGCACGCCGATCTTGGCGCCGGGAAAGAAATTGAGCGAGATGTTCTTGAGGATGGTGCGCTGGGGCGGCACGGTCTTGCTGACCCGGCGCATGGTGTAGACGTATTTGGCCATTGCCTTGCGTTCCTGAAGCTGCGGCGTATTCTTGGGGCCGCCATTTTATAGGGGAAAACATGCCAGCCGACGGCCGCGCGCGCTACGACGCGCTCATGGATGTGATCCGCAGCCGCATGACGGTGCGCGCGTTCGATGCCTCCTACACGGTGCCGCGCGAGCACTACGAGCTGATCCTCGAGGCCGCGCGCCACAGTCCCTCCGGTGCCAACGCGCAGCCCTGGCACTTCATCGTGGTCACCGAGCAGGCGCTGAAGGACCGGATCATGGAGTACTTCCGCGAGGAGCAGATCCGTCGCGCCAAGCTGAAGATGAAGTTTCCGACGCCCGACTACCGCGGCCTTGCCACCGCGCCGGGCCTGATCGTGGTGGCGAGCGACTTCCGCTGGGTGCGCGCTTTTCCGGTGCTGAACGACGGCTCGGAGCTCGACCGCATGTACAAGGAGAATGCCGAGCGCATCCTGCTGCAGAGCGTGGCGGCGGCCACCATGTCGGCGCACCTCGCCGCCGCGGCCCTCGGCTACAACGTGTGGTGGGTCACCGCGATCGGCCAGGAAGCGGCCCAGAAGGCGATGAAGCCGCTGCTTGGCATCCCGGAGGAGCTCTCGGTGCTCGACATCATGTGCTTCGGGCCGCCCGCCAAGGCGCCCTACAAGCGCTGGAAGAAGACGCTGCCCGAGATCGTCAACTGGAACCGCTTCGACCCTGCGCACGCCATGAGCGAGGCGCAGATCGACGAGTGGGTGGCGACCCAGCGCCACAAGGTGATGTACAAGGACGCCTCGAACGTCGATTGAGCGCGCGCGTCACCGCACGGACCAGCCCGAACAATCAGGATTTGCGAAAAGGCGCCAGTTTCGCCCAGTCGAACTCGACGCCGGTTCCCGGCGCGTCCGGCGCGATCGCAAGGCTGTCCAGGATCGCCAGTGGCCGCGTGGTGTAGGCGTCGATCGGGAAACTGTGAATCTCCAGCCAGCCTGCGTTCGGCTGCGCCGACATCAGGCTGACGTGCAATTCCTGCATGCCATGGGAACAGATCGGGATGCCGTAGCGGCGCGACATTTCGGCGACGCGCAGCCAGCCGGTGATGCCGCCGCAGTTTCCGGCGTCGGGCTGGATGAAGGACAGCCGCGCCTGCTCGAAGGCAAAACGGAATTCGTGCAGCGTGTGCAGGTTCTCGCCCATCGCCAGCGGCATGCCGGTCGCCGCCGCGACCGTGGCATAGCCGGCGTAGTCGTCCGGCTCGATCGGCTCCTCGAACCAGAGAAGGTCATAGGGTTTGAAGGCCTGCGCCGCGCGAATCGCCTGCTCGACGCTCAGGCCGTAGTTGGCGTCCACCATGAAGGCCGTATCGCGTCCGATCACCTCACGCACCCTGCGGACGCGTTCGACATCCTCTGCGAGATCGGCGCGTCCGACCTTGATCTTCACCCCATTCACCCCGCGCGCGAGGTAACCACGGACGCTGGCAAGCAGCTTCTCGATCGGAAACATCAGATCGATGCCGCCGCAGTAGGCCCGGCAGGTCGTGCCCGCGCCACCCGCGAGTTTCCATAGAGGCGCATTCGCACGGCGACAGCGGATGTCCCAGAGCGCGATGTCGAGCGACGAAATCGCGAAGGCGGCAATACCGCCGCGCCCGACATAGTGGACATGCCAGCCGCAGGCATCATGCAGGCCTTCGACGTCGCTGCAGTCCCTGCCGAGCAGCAACGGCGCCAGATCATGGTCGAGCATGGCCTTGATCGCCCACCCGCCCTTGCCGCCGGTATAGGTGTAGCCGGTGCCGGCCAACCCGTCGTCGGTGGTGATGGTCGCAGTCACCAGTTCGAAGTGCGTGTGCGCGCCGTGCTTGGCGTCGGTCAGCACTTCCGCCAGCGGAACCTCGTAGAGCCGCGCTTCGATCGAGGCGATCCGGTTCACCGGCGGCCCGGGCCGATGTTCACGCCGGATCGAGCCTGGCATAGCTGTGCACGGTCTTGCCGGGGATCCACGGCTTGATCTCGAATTCGACCGTTACGATATACAGGGATGCCTCTCAGAGGGGATGTTTCCGGCGCAGGTCGGTCACCTGCTCCGGCGTCAGGCAGCGGGTTTTCTCTTGTCGCAGCAGCAGGTAGAGCTTCGCGGTTGCTTCCAGTTCCTCGACGGCGTCTGCCGCCGCCGACAGCGACGATCCGGCGACCACGGGACCATGGTTGGCGAGCAGCACTGCGTGGTGCCTGCCGGCAAACCCGCGCACCGCTTGGGCGAGCGCCATGTCGCCGGGCGCGTAGTACGGCACCAGCGGCAGGCTGCCGACGCGCATCACATAGTAGGCAGTGAGCGGCGGCAGCACGTCGGCCGGGTCGACTTCTTCCAGCACTGAGACCGCGACCGAGTGCGTCGAATGCAGGTGCACCACTGCCGCGTTCTTCGCCCGTTCCTCGTACATCGCCAGGTGCAGGAAGGCTTCCTTGGACGGCGCGTCGCCCGACAGCAGCTTGCCCTGCCAGTCGAGCTTGGACAGGCGCGCCGGGTCGAGCCGGCCGAGGTTCGACCCGGTGGGCGTAAGCAGCCAGCCGTCGTCGCACTTGGCGCTGACGTTGCCGGTGGAGCCGTGCGTCAGGCCGCGCTCGTAGATGGATGCCCCCAGCCGGCAAATCTCGTCCCGCAGCTTCGTTTCGTTCATGCCTGCATCCCCAGCGCCTTGTCGAAGAAGTCGACGGCGCCGAAGTTACCCGATTTGAGCGCGAGCGCGAGGCGCGGCTCGCCCAATGACTGCGTCCAGGGCACGCCGGGATCGATCTGCGGGCCGATCCGCAGCGCGGGCACGCCGAGCGCGTTCACCACGGCCCCCGAGGTCTCGCCGCCCGCCACCACCAGGCGCCTAACGCCCTGCGCGACCATGCCCTTCGCGACCCTGGCGAGGCAATGCTCGATTATCTCGCCGGCGCGCTGCACGCCGAGCTGGGCCTGGGCCGCGCGCACGTCCTCGGGCGCCGCCGTGGCATAAATCAGCACCGGGCCCGCGGCGAGCTTCGGTGCGGCCCAGTCGAGCGCGGCGGCGGCGAGATCCACGCCGTCGGCGAGCTGCAGCGGGTCGATGCGAAACCCCGGGCGCGACTTCAACCACTGCGCGACCTGCACGTTGGACTGCGCCGAGCAGCTTCCCGACAGCACCGCGGCGTAGCCGCCCGCCGCGGGCAGCGCCGCGCCGGCGCCCGTGCGAACGCCGAAGTTCGCGGGCAAGCCCATGGCGATTCCCGAGCCGCCGGTAAGCAGCGGCAACCCGGCGCAGGCGGTCCCCAGCGCCAGCAGATCTTCATCCGACACGGCATCGACGATCGCGTAGCCGTAACCGGAGCCCTTGAGCCTTTCAAACGCCTCCTTCATCGCGGCGGCGCCTTGCCGCACCGTCGGCAGCGCAACGAGACCGACTTTGCGCTTCGTCTGGCGACCGAGTACGCGCACGAGATTGGAATCGCGCATCGGCGTGAGCGGGTGATCCTTCATCGGCGAGTCGGACAGCATCTGCTCGCCGACAAAGAGGTGCCCGAGATAGACGGTGCGCTTGTTGGTCGGGAAGGCCGGGCAAGCCACGGTGAAGGCATCGCCCAGCGCATCGAGAAGCGCGTCCGCGACCGGGCCGATATTGCCCGCGTCGGTCGAGTCGAAGGTTGAGCAGTACTTGAACAGAAGCTGCTCCGCGCCATGCCGGCGCAGCCACTCGAGCGCCGCCAGCGACTGCGCCACGGCATCGACAACCGGAGCTGTACGGGATTTGAGCGCCACCACCACGGCGTCGGCGTCGCCCGGCTCGAATCCCGCCGGCACGCCGATCGACTGCAGGGTGCGCATGCCCGAGTTCTGCAGCATCAGCGCGACGTCAGTCGCGCCGGTCAGGTCGTCCGCGATGCAGCCCAGGCGCATTCAGAGGATCAACTGTGGAAGGATCCGGGTCAGCCACGGCAAGTACGTTATCAGCATCAGGACCGCGACGGTGGCGTATACAGGGCAATCGCGAGGCTGGCGGTCATCACTCATCAGCAGGGCCAGCGTCCCCGCGACCGCCAGAAGGGTGGCAGCGAAGCCGTGCGGGTAACCGCGCTGCACCGTTTTCCAAGCAGCGCAGCGCGCTCAGGCGCGCGGAAGGGAACCCGCTTCCTCCAGGTCCCACATCAGCCACTGGAACCGATTCGACCCTTCGCACGCGATGACCGAGGCACGGATCAACGAGTGGGTCGCCACCCAGCGGCACAAGGGGATTTACAAGGATGCCTCCAACGTCGACTAGCGGGCGCCGGCTGCGGCTACCAGCCGATCGCCTTCGGCAGCCAGAGCGCGATCTGCGGGAAGAAGAACACCAGTACCACTCCGAGCACCTGCATCAGGATGAACGGGACCACGCCGGCGTAGATGTGGCGCGTGGTGATCTCGGGCGGCGCGACGCCACGCAGGAAAAACAGCGCCCAGCCGAACGGCGGCGTCAGGAAAGAGGTCTGCAGGTTGACGCAGATCAGCATTGCCAGCCAAACCAGGTCCACGCCCTGCGACACGAACACCGGCAGGAACAGCGGCACGGCGATGTAGCTGATCTCGATCCACTCGATGAAGAAGCCGAGCACGAAGATCAGCAGCATCAGGAACCAGATGTCGGCCGCCACGCCGCCGGGCAGGAACTCGAACATGGCGCTGATCAGGTCCTCGCCCTTCAGGCCGCGGAAGGCGAGCGAGAACACCTGCGCGCAAATCAGAATGAACATCATCATCGCGGTGATCTTGGTGGTCGTCTGGCAGGTCTCGCGCAGCACCGTCCAGGACATGCGGCCGGCGAAGCCCGTCACCAGGATCGCGCCGAGCGCGCCCATCGACGCCGCCTCGGTGGGCGCCGCCACGCCGGCGATGATCGAGCCCAGCACCGAGAAGACGAGCAGCACCGGCGGCACCACCACCTTGAAGAACCGCACCCAGAGCTGGCGCGCCGACACCGTGTCGCGCTCGGCGCGCGGGATGGGCGGCACTTTCTCCGGCCAGAGCATGCCGACGCCGATGATGTACACGCAGTAGATGGCCGCCAGCATCATGCCCGGCAGCACCGCTGCCGCGAACAGCGTGCCCACCGACAGCTGCAGGATGTCCGACAGCAGGATCAGGATGAGGGACGGCGGGATGATCTGCCCGAGCGTGCCCGAGGCGCAGATCGCGCCGCAGGCGATGCCCGGGTCGTAGCCGCGCTTGAGCAGCGTGGGCAGCGTGAGCAGGCCCAGCGTCACGACCGTCGCACCGACGATGCCCGTGGTCGCCCCCATCAGCACGCCGACGCCGATGATGCCGAGCGCCATGCCGCCGCGCAGCCCGCCGGCGATGTGCCCCACCACGTCGAGCAGGTCGTCGGCAAGGCGCGACTTCTCCAGCATCACGCCCATGAACACGAACAGCGGGATCGCCAGCCACTGGTAGTTGGCCACCACGCCGTAAATGCGCGCGGGCAACAGGTTGAACAGGCCGGGCCCGAAGCCGAGGAAGCCGAACACGAAGCCGACAGTGCCCAGCGTGAGCGCCACCGGAACGCCCATGATGAGCAGGCCGAAGAACGACACCAGCATGGCGATGCACAGCCACTCTGTGCCGGTCATCTACCGAGCGCTTTCAGCTTCAGCCAGCTCTTGGCGACCTCCGCCGCGCTCTGCAGCACCAGCAGCGCGAAACCGAGGGGAATCAGGGCCTTCAGGATCCAGCGGTGCGCGAGCCCGCCCGGATCGGGCGATTTCTCGTCGATGACATAGGCCTGCTGCACGTACTTGAGCGACAGCCAGATGATGATCAGCGAGATCGCCAGGCACAGCAGCGCCGCGAGCAGGTTCACGCGTTCCTTGTTCTTCGCGGTGAAACGCGCATACGCGACGTCGACGCGCACGTGCTCGCCCTTGAGCAGCGCGTAGGCGATGCCGAACAGGATAAGCGGCGCGAGCAGGTGCCACTCCAGTTCCTGCGACCAAACCGAGCCGTAGCTGAACAGGTAGCGCAGCACCACGTTCCCCGCCATCAGCAGCACGATGGCGAGGGAGAGCCAGGACGTAGCCCGCCCGATCAGGTCGACGGCGCGCTCGATGCGTGCGAGCATCAGAGGATCTTCTGGTGGTAGACAGCCTCGCTGTACCCGGCCCAGGCCTTGTACTTCGCCAGATAAGCCATATACGAGTCGTGCACCTTCTTCGTGAGCGGGTCCTTGATGCCGTCGGCGAGCACCTTGACGGTGGCCTCGCGCAGCGCCTTGACGACCGCGTCGGGGAGCGGCTTGGCCGTCACGCCCTGGTTCCTGACCAGGTCCTCCATCGCCTCGGCGTTGGTACGCTGGCACCAGCCCTCGCTGATGACGTTGCAGGCCGCGGCGGCGTTCTCGACCACCGCCTGCAGGTCCTTGGGCAGCTTCTCCCAGGCGGCCTTGTTGATGAGCAGTTCCGAGACCGTGGCCGTTTCGTGCCAGCCGGTGGTGTGGTAGAACTTCGCCGCCTTATGCAAGCCGAGGCGCCGGTCCTGGTAGGGGCCGACGAACTCGGCGGCGTCGATCACGCCGCGCTCCAGCGCGGGGAAGATCTCGCCGCCCGGCAACAGCTTCACGTCCACGCCGAGCGAGGCGTACACCTTGCCGGCGAGGCCCGGGATGCGCATCTTCAGCCCCTTGAAATCGGCGACCGACTTGATCTCCTTCTTGAACCAGCCGGTCATCTGCACGCCGGTGTTGCCGCAGGGAAAGGCGATCATGCCGAAGGGCGCGTAAACCTCGTTCCACAGCGCCAGGCCGCCGCCGTCGTAGAACCAGCCGTTGATGCCCTGGAAATTCAGGCCGAAAGGCACCGCGGTGAAGTACTGCGCGGCAAACGTCTTGCCCGTCCAGAAGTAGCTGTTGGCGTGGTTCATCTCGACGTTGCCGGCGCGCACCGCGTCGAATCCCTCGAACGCCGGGATCAGCTCGCCCGCACCGTACACCGAGATCTTCAGCCGGCCGCCGGACATGGCCTCGATGCGCCTGGCGAGGTCCGTCGCGCTGCCCGGGCCGTCCATGTAGAACGGCGCGCCCTTGCCGTAGGCGCTGGTCATCTTCCAGTTGAACGTCTGCTGCGCACGCACGATGGAGGGGAAACCGAGCGCGGCGGCGCCACCGCCGGCGCCGAGTCCGGCTTTAAGGAATTTCCTGCGGGTTTGGCTCATGGCGATTCTCCTGTGGGATGGACGCGCATTATGAGCAAGAGGCGTTCCAAGCCGCCGCTCGCTCGATGCACCCGAATCTACACCCGAAGCGCATCCGATTGGTGCGCCAAGCCCCTCAACGGGGCAGCGTGGAGAATTCGCCGAGGTCCCACATCAGCCCGGCCATCAGCTGCAGCGCGTCGCGCGCCACGGGGGCGAGCACGTGCTCGTTGGGCGCGTGCTGGCTGCAGGAAGCTTCGGGCCGGTGATGTTTGCCAGTACTAGGGCGCGGGCTCAAGGCGCGCGAGGACGGCACTGGATTCGTCGGTCAGCAGATAGAGGTAGCCGTCCGGCGCCGCGCGCACGTCGCGGATGCGGCCGAGGACGCCCTTCAGCAGGCGCTCCTCGCGGACGACCTTCTCGCCCTCCAGCCGCAGGCGCACGAGCATCTGATCCCGGAGCGCGCCGACGAAGAGGTCGCCCTGCCACCGCGGGAACCGGTCGCCCGTGTAGAACGCCATGCCCGAGGGCGCGATGGACGGCACCCACTTGTGCAGCGGCTGCGCCATGCCCGCCCTGTGCGTACCCTCGCCGATCTTGGTGCCGAGACCGTAGTTGGCGCCGTAGGTGATCACCGGCCAGCCGTAATTCACGCCGGCGCGGATCACGTTCACCTCGTCGCCGCCCTGTGGGCCGTGCTCGTGCGTCCAGAGCAGGCCGGTCGCCGGATGCAGCGCCGCGCCCTGCATATTGCGGTTGCCCAGCGTGAACTTCTCCGGCTTCCAGCCGGGCTTGCCGGCAAAGGGATTGTCCTTCGGCACGCGGCCGTCGTCGTGCAACCGGATCACCGAGCCGGCGTGGTCGTCGGGCTTCTGCGCGCGGTCCTGCTCGCCGCGATCGCCCAGCGTGATGTAGAGGAAGCCGGCGCGGTCGAACACGAGGCGCGAGCCGAAATGGCGGCCGGTCGATCCCTTCGGGCTCTGCCGGAAAATCACCTCCGCGCCCTCGATGCGGTTTCCCATGAGGCGGCCGCGCGCGACCTCGGTGCCGATGCCGTCCGCGCCGCGGGCGGTGAACGACCAGTACACCAGGCCGTTCTGCGCGAAGCCCGGATGCAGCGCGACGTCCATCAACCCGCCTTGCCCGAGCGGATGGACCGCCGGCAGGCCCGTCACGGACTGCGGCTCCAGCCGGCCGCCCTTTGCGAGGCGCAACCGGCCTTCCCGCTCCGTGATCAGCAGCCGGCCGTCGGGCAGGAAGGCGAGCGACCAGGGATGGTCGAGGCCCTCGAGGACCTTGACGACGCGGAACGCGTGCTCCTCCGAGGAGAGTGTCTGGGCGTTCGCGGCGCCCGCCGCGAGAACGAGCAGGCCGAACCACCAGGAATGCGATGCCATGCGGAGACTCAATGGCGCGGCAGCGAAGACGGCTCGCCCAGGTCCCACATCAGCCCGGCCATCAGCCGCAGCGCGTCGCGCGCGACCGGCGCGAGCATGTGCTCGTTGGGCGCGTGCTGGCTGCAGGAGGCGTAGGAGTGCGGGATCCACACGGTCGGCAGGCCGAGGTCGTCGGCAAAGACGTCGTTCGGCAGCGAACCGCCCAGATTGGGGAGGATTGCGGTCGGTTGATGGCTGGTCTTTTCCAGCGAATTCTTCACCCAGACCACCCAGGGGTGCTGCGGATCGAGGCGCGTCGCCGGGAAGAAGCCTTCGCGCGCGGCGGTCACTTTCACCATCGGGAAACCCGCATCGGCAAGATGCTGCTGCAGCGACGAAACGATTTGCGCCGGGTCCACGCCGACCACGTAGCGCAGCTGGCAGTGGCAGCTCGCGCGCGGCGGGATGGCGTTCACCGGCTTGTCCGGGTTGCCCGTGGTGAACGCCAGCACTTCGAAGCTCGACCAGCCGAACACGCGCTCGGCGGGCGTGAGGTCGGGTTCGCCCCAGTCCGGATCCACCATCGGCCCATCGGCACCGCCGTCCACCTCCAGCCCGGCGAGCGCCTCGCGCACTGAGGGCGTAAGCGTATTCGGCCGCCATGCGTTGATCTTGATCTCGCCTTTGGGCCCGGTGATGGATGCCAGCGCGTGCGCGAGGATGATGCCCGGGTTGGCGAGCAGCCCGCCCCAGTTGCCCGAGTGGTGGCCGCCTTCGCGCAGGTCCACGACGAGGTCCATGTTGAGAGCGCCGCGCGAGCCGAGGAACACGGTCGGACGGCCGGGCTGCAGGCGCGGGCCGTCCGAGGCGATCAGCACGTCGGCTTTCAGAAGGTCTTTGTTCCGGGAACAAAATTCCTTCAATCCGGGAGAGCCGACTTCCTCTCCTGTTTCGATAAGCACTTTCAAGTTAAAGCCCAACACCCCACGCGCGGCAATCGCTGCGGCCACGGCACCAAGGTTGATCGAATGCTGGCCCTTGTTGTCGGCCGTGCCACGGCCGTAGAGCAGGTCGCCGTCGCGCTGCAGCTTCCACGGATCCAGCCCCTCCTTCCAGCTCGCTTCCTGGCCGCGGATCACGTCGCCGTGGCCGTAGGAAAGAACCGTGACGAGCAACGGGTCTTCCATGCGCTCGGCGACCAGGAACGGGCCGTACTTGCCGACCGGATTGTCGAAGATCCGGCAGCGGAACCCGAGGCGCTCGAAGCTGGGCTGCATCTCGCCCGCGAGATAGCGTCGCAATTCCGCGCAGCGCTCCGGGTTCTGGCTCTCGGTGGCAATCGCCACGCGGCGCGCGAGGTCGGCGAAAAAGCCGCCCTCGTCGAAGTACTTCTCTGCGTGCGCGATCGCACGGTCCCGGCTCATCGTCGCGGCGATTATCTCCGAAAATGGCGCCATGAATTCCGCCGCCGTGGTCGGCGCCCAAGAGGTCATCGAGCGCTATATCGTCGAAAAACTCACCTCGCTGCCCGATTGGCAGGTCACCGGCCTGTCGCGCCGAACGCATCGTTCCCTGAAGCGGCCTCAGGGTTTCAGCTTCCCCGCCGCCTCGATCAGTGGCCCGAGGATATCCATCGGCACCGGGAACACGATGGTCGAACTCTTGTCGCCCGCGATCTGGGTAAGCGTCTGCAGGTAGCGCAGCTGCATCGCTTCCGGGCGCTGCGAGAGAATCGCGGCCGCCTGCAGTAGCTTCTCGGCGGCCTGCTGCTCGCCTTCGGCGTGGATGATCTTGGCGCGGCGCGCGCGCTCGGCCTCGGCCTGCTGCGCGATCGCGCGCACCATCGATTCGTTCAGGTCGACGTGCTTGATCTCGACGTTGGACACCTTGATGCCCCAGGCGTCGGTCTGCGCATCGAGAACGCCCTGGATGTCGAGGTTGAGCCGCTCGCGCTCGGCGAGAAGTTCGTCCAGTTCGTGCTTGCCGAGCACCGCGCGCAGCGTGGTCTGGGATAGCTGGCTGGTCGCCTCCAGAAAGTTCGCCACCTGGATGATCGCGAGCTGCGGATCCACGACCCGGAAATACACCACCGCGTTGACCTTCACCGAGACATTGTCGCGCGTGATCACGTCCTGCGGCGGCACGTCGAACACCACGATGCGCAGGTCGACGCGCACCATCTGCTGCACGCCCGGGACGATGATGATCAGGCCCGGGCCCATCACGCGCTGGAAGCGCCCGAGCAGGAACACCACCCCGCGCTCGTATTCTCGCAGCACGCGAAAGGACATCGCCAGCAAAACGATGACGACGACCAGTGCGCCCAGGGTGAAGTAGGACATGACTATCCTCCGTTGCGGGATTCCGGGACTGCGTCAAGAACCAGGCCGTGGATCGCGGTGACGCGCAGGCGCTCACCGCTCTTCAGCGGCACTGCGCAGCGCACCCGCCAGCGTTCGCCGTGCACCCGGGCCCAGCCTTCGGCCTGCAGGTCCTCGAGCGCCTCGCCCACCGCGCCGACCAGCTCCTCGCGCCCGCTGACCACCGGGCGCCGTCGCCCGCGGAGCAGCATTCCGACCACGAAGACGAGAAATGCGGCGCTCGTCGCGGTCACGCCGGCGACTAGCGCGTAGGGTATCGCGAACTCCGGAATGTCGGTATCGATCAGGATTACAGATCCGACCGCGAAGGCGATCGCGCCGCCCACCCCGAGCGAACCGAAGGACGGCAGAAACACCTCGGCCACCATGAAGCCGATGCCGAGCAGGATCAGCGCGATACCCGCGAAATTCACTGGCAACAGGTGAAACGCGTACATCGCCACCAGCACGCAGATCGAGCCGACCACGCCGGGCAGGACCATGCCCGGATTGGTAAACTCGAAAAAGATGGCGTAGAGGCCGACCAGCACGAGGATATAAGCGACGCTCGGGTTGGTGATGACGCTCAATAAACGCGTGCGCCAGTCCGGCGCGTAGGTGACGGTGGTGGCGCCGGCGGTTCGAATGATCTTGTCGCCGACGGCACGTTCATCGACCTGTCCAAGCAAGGCGGTGACGTCGTCGGCGATCACGTCGATCACCTTCAGCTTCAGCGCCTCGGCGGCAGGCAGGCTCACCGCCTCGCGTACCGCGCGTTCCGCCCAATCCGCGTTGCGCCCGCGCATCTGCGCCAGGCCGCGGATATAGGCTGCCGCATCGTGCGTCACCTTGCGCATCATGGCGTCGCCGGGGCTGGGGTCGGACTGGCCCTTGTCCGGTTTGCCCTTCTCGTCCTTGGCAGACGGCATGCCGATCGACACCGGCGAAGCTGCGCCGAGATTGGTTGCCGGCGCCATGGCCGCGACGTGGCACGCATACAGAATGAAGGTGCCGGCGCTCGCGGCACGCGCGCCGCCCGGCGCAACGAAGCCCGCCACCGGGACCGGTGACGCAAGGATGTCCTTGATGATTTCGCGCATCGAGGTATCGAGGCCGCCGGGCGTGTCGAGGCGCAGCACGACAAGCTGCGCCTTCTCCTTCGCCGCGCGTTCCAGCCCGCGGCGAACGAAATCGGCGGTCGCCGGTCCGATCGCGCCTTCGACCGGGATGACGACCACCGGCCCCGGCGCGCCGAGCGCTGGCGCGAGCCACGACATCACCGACGCGAGCCAGATAATCGCGAGCAGCCTGCAGCGCCGCGAGATCATGCCCAGGACTATAAACCTTTATTCATGGATAGAATCGCCCCTCTCCCTTCCGACCCATGAAGCGCGAACATCTCCCGACCGACGCGATCCACATCCGCGGCGCGCGCCAGAACAACCTCAAGAACCTCACGCTCTCGATCCCGAACGGCGAGCTGGTCGTCGTCACCGGGGTGTCGGGCTCGGGCAAATCCTCGCTGGTCTTCGACACGCTGTACGCCGAGGGGCAGCGGCGCTACGTGGAGACCTTCAGTCCCTACGCGCGCCAGTTCCTCGACCGCATGGACAAGCCGCAGGTCGACGCGATCGAGGGCATTCCGCCCGCCATCGCCATCGACCAGACCAACCCGGTGCGCACCTCGCGCTCCACGGTCGGCACCATGACCGAGCTGAACGACCACCTCAAGCTGCTCTATGCGCGCGCCGCGAAGCTGCACTGCCGGGGCTGCGGCAAGCCGGTGGTCAGGGACACGACGCAGACCGTGTATGAATTTCTATCTGGAAAATCAAAGGAGAACGGTGAACTGAGGTTCACCATCACCTTCCCGGTCGAGATCCCGAAGAACTTCAGCGAAAAGGAGATCCTGGAGCTGCTCGAGCGCCAGGGCTATACGCGCATCCACGAGAAGGCGAAGGACCGGCTAGAGGTGGTGCAGGACCGGCTGCGCGTCGCGGGCGCCGACAAGGCGCGCGTCACCGACGCGCTCGAGGCGGCGATGAAGCTCGGCCAGGGCAGGGTGAACGTCTGGCCGGAGGCTGGCAAGCCATGGCGGTTCTCCTCCACCCTGCACTGCGCCGATTGCGACATCGCCTACTCGGAACCCACGCCGGCGATGTTCTCGTTCAACTCGCCGCTCGGCGCCTGCGACACCTGCCGCGGCTTCGGCCGCGTGATCGGCGTGGATTTCGGCCTGGTGGTGCCGAACGCGAAGCTGTCGCTGCGGGCGGGCGCGGTCAAGCCCTGGCAGTCGCCGAGCTTCAGAGAATGCCACGACGATCTCGTCAAGTACGCGAAGAAGCGCGGCATCCCGCTCGACACGCCTTTCGAGAATCTCAAGGAGAAAGAGAAGACCTGGGTGCTCGAAGGCGAACCGGAATGGGTCAGCTGGCGCAAGTCCTGGCCGGGCACCTGGTACGGCGTGCGGCGCTTCTTCAAGTGGCTGGAGAGCAAGGCCTACAAGATGCACATCCGCGTGCTGCTCTCCAAGTACCGCGCCTATACGCCCTGCGAGGCCTGCCAGGGCATGCGCCTGAAGCCGGACGCCATGCTGTGGAAGCTGAGCGGCCTTTCGATTCACGACCTGACGCTCCTGCCCTTGGACAAGGTGAGAGAATTCTTCCGGGACATCGAACTGCCAAGACAGCTGGACGAAGCAGCCGATCTCCTGCTCGGCGAGATCCGCACGCGGCTGCGCTTCCTCGGCGACGTCGGCCTGGGCTACCTGACGCTCGACCGGCAGTCGCGCACGCTCTCAGGCGGCGAGGTGCAGCGCATCAACCTCACCACCGCGCTCGGCACCTCGCTCGTGAACACGCTGTTCGTGCTCGACGAACCGTCGATCGGCCTGCATCCGCGCGACATGGGCCGCGTGATCGACGTGATGAAGCGGCTGCGCGACGCCGGCAACTCGCTGGTGGTGGTCGAGCACGACCCGCAGATCATGTTCGCAGCCGACCGCATCCTCGACGTTGGCCCGGGACCGGGCGAGCGCGGCGGCGAGATCGTCTTTTTCGGCTCCCCTGCGGAGCTCAGGAAGCAGGGCACGATCACCGCGGAGTATTTTTCGGGCCGGAAGAAGGCCTTTTCAGAACGGAAAGTTGCCCCCTGGAAGAAGAGCATCGAGGTCAAAGGCGCGTCCCAGCACAACCTCAAGGGCATCGACGTCACCATCCCGCTGGAAAGGCTGGTCTGCGTCACCGGCGTGTCGGGCTCGGGCAAGTCCACGCTGGTGCAGGACGTGCTCTACGCGGCGCTGCGCAAGGCCAAGGGCAAGCCGACCGAGCCGCCGGGTGCGCACCGCGCGCTCGCGGGCGCAGAGCAGGTCGAGGACGTGGTGATGGTCGACCAGTCGCCGATCGGCAAGACCACGCGCTCGAATCCAGCGAGCTATGTAGGCGCATTCGATTCGATAAGAAAGCTGTTCTCCAGCTCGCTGGAAGCAAGACAGCGCAAATACACGCCCGGCACGTTCAGCTTCAACTCGGGCAACGGCCGCTGCCCGGCCTGCGGCGGCAACGGCTTCGAGCACGTCGAGATGCAGTTCCTCTCGGATGTCTACCTGCGCTGCCCGGAATGCAACGGCCGGCGCTTCCGCGACGAGATCCTCGAGATCAAGGTCGGCGGCAAGTCGATTGCCGACGCGCTCGAGATGACGGTGTCGGAGGCGCTGTATTTCTTCCGCAACGAGGCCGAGGTGGTCGCGCGGCTGCGCCCGCTCAAGGACGTGGGCCTGGACTACCTGCGCCTGGGCCAGCCGGTGCCGACGCTCTCGGGCGGCGAGGCGCAGCGCCTGAAGCTCGCGGGCTACCTCGCCGAGGCCGGCGACACCGAGACGCGCAAGCTGTTCCTGTTCGACGAGCCGACCACCGGGCTGCACTTCGACGACGTCGCCAAGCTGCTGCGCGCCTTCCGCCAGCTGCTGGACGCAGGCCACTCGCTGCTGGTGATCGAGCACAACCTGGACGTGATCCGCGCCTGCGACTGGATCATCGACCTCGGTCCCGAGGGCGGCGAGGCCGGCGGCGAGGTGGTCTGCGCAGGGACGCCCGCAGAGGTCGAGAAGCATCCGAGTTCTCACACCGCCCAGGCCCTGAGGGATTACGAAAAGGCGTTTTCACAGCGACTGAAGGCGACGGAACCTGCCGGCCGCTATCTCGGCAACGCCATCAAGATCCACAACGCGCGCGAGCACAACCTCAAGAGCATCGACGTCGAGATCCCGCGCAACCGCTTCAGCGTCATCACCGGCGTGTCGGGCTCGGGCAAGTCCACCCTCGCCTTCGACATCCTGTTCTCCGAGGGCCAGCGCCGCTACCTCGAGTCGCTGAACGCCTACGCGCGCCAGTTCGTGCAGGGCGCGGCGCGCCCCGACGTGGACGCGATTTTCGGCATCCCGCCCACGGTGGCGATCGAGCAGCGCACCAGCCGCGGCGGCCGCAAGAGTACCGTGGGCACGCTCACCGAGGTGCACCACTTCCTGCGGCTCGCCTTCGTGAAGCTGGGCGTCCAGCACTGCCCGGACTGCGAGGTGCCGATAGAACCGCAGAGTGAAGAAATCATTTTTTCCAGGATTCTCAAGGATTACAGAAATCAAAACATCACCCTTCTCGCGCCGCTCGTCGTCAACCGCAAGGGCGTCTACACCGACCTCGCCAAGTGGGCGCGCTCGAAGGGCTACGCGCACCTGCGCGTGGACGGCCGGCTGCTGCCGGTGCTGCCGTTTCCGAGAATCGACAGGTTCAAGGAACACAGCATCGAGCTTCCCGTGGCGGTGTTGAAGGTCTTGCCTTCGAATGAAATGCTTTTGAGAAGGGAATTGTCGAAAGCATTGGAGCTGGGAAAAGGACAAATACAAGTCCTCGCCAAGAAGGCTCAATCCTTCTCCACCAAACGCGCCTGCCCGTCCTGCGGGCGCGGCTTCGCCGAGCTCGACCCGCGCCTGTTCTCGTACAACTCGCGCCACGGCTGGTGCCCGGCCTGCGTGGGCACGGGGCTCGAGCTCAAGGACGTGGGCTGGGACACCGAGCGCTCGCGCACCGGCACCGAGGACCACGTGCTCGACTCCTGGATCGAATGGCTGGAGGTGGACCAGCCCTGCCCCGAATGCCACGGCGAGCGCCTGAATCCAGAAGCGCTCGCCGTGCGCTGGAAGGGGAAGAGCATTGCGGACTATGGGGCTTTGCCGATCGAAACGCTTTCCGCTGCCGTTTCGCAAATGCTCTTGAAAGGCCGGGAGGCCGAGATTGCGCGCGATCTCGTCGCCGAGCTGCACAGCCGGCTCGATTTTCTGAAACAGGTCGGCCTCGGCTACCTGACGCTCGACCGCTCGGCGCCGACGCTCTCGGGCGGCGAGGCGCAGCGCATCCGCCTGGCCGCGCAGCTCGGCTCCAACCTGCGCGGCGTCTGCTACATCCTGGACGAGCCGACCATCGGCCTGCACCACCGCGACAACCGCATCCTGCTCGGCGTGCTCGAGCAGCTCGAGGCCAAGGGCAACACGCTGGTGGTGGTCGAGCACGACGAGGACACCATCCGCCGCGCGCACCACGTGATCGACCTGGGCCCCGGCGCGGGCAAGCTCGGCGGCCGTGTGATCGGCGCGGGCGACGCCGCCGACCTCATGAAGCTGCCCGATTCGCTGACCGGGAAGTTCCTGCGGGAGCCGCTGCGGCATCCGCTGCAGCCGAGGCGGAAGGTCCTGAAGAACGGGCTCTTCTTCGAGATCAGAAACGCAAGACTCCACAATCTTCGGAACGCAAACTGCAGGATCCCTCTGGATCGCCTGACAGTCATCACGGGCGTGTCGGGCTCGGGCAAGTCCACGCTCGCCCGGGATGTCCTGTTCTCGTCGCTGAAGGCGTCAAGGCCCATAGGCTGCAAGAGCCTCGCCGGCGCAAAGCAGGTGGACCGTGTGCTGGAAGTGGACCAGACGCCGATCGGCAAGACGCCGCGCTCCTGCCCCGCCACCTACGTCGGCTTCTGGGACGCGATCCGCCGCAGCTTCGCCGACACCGCCGAGGCCAGAATGCGCGGCTGGTCGGCGAGCCGCTTCTCGTTCAACACCAAGGGCGGGCGCTGCGAGAGCTGCGAGGGCCAGGGCATCAAGAAGATCGAGATGTCCTTCCTGCCCGGCGTCAAGGTCGCCTGCGAGGCCTGCGGCGGCCAGCGCTTCAACCCGGAGACGCTGGCGGTGCGCTGGCGCGAGAAGACGATCGGCGACGTGCTGGCGATGAGCGTGGACGAGGCCGTCGAGTTCTTCGCCGCGCACCCCGCCACGCACCGCGCGCTGCGCCTGATGCAGGACGTGGGCCTGGGCTACCTCACGCTCGGCCAGCAGAGCCCGACGCTCTCGGGCGGCGAGGCGCAGCGCCTCAAACTGGTCACCGAGCTCGCCAAGACCAGCGAGAAGAAGACGCTCTACGTGCTGGACGAGCCCACCGTCGGCCTGCACATGGCAGACGTGGAGAAGCTGATTCGCGTGCTGCACCGCCTCGTCGACGCGGGCAACACGGTGGTGCTGATCGAGCACAACCTCGACGTGATCGCCGAAGCCGACTGGATCGTCGACCTCGGGCCCGAAGGCGGCGCCGCGGGCGGGCGTGTGGTGTTCCAGGGTCCGCCCGAAGCGTCGCCGCGCGGTGACAGCCACACCTGCCGCGCGCTTGCCGAATTTCTCACGCAGCGGGGGAACCCGGCCACGGTATCGTAGTCTCATCCGCCATGAGACTCGCCGCGCCGCTGTTTGCCGTTTTCCTCGCCGTTCCCGCGTTCGCGCAGGAGCCCGGCCCCGAAGAACTCGTCAAGAAAGTCACCGCCGACGTGCTCGACGCGGTCAAGTCCGACCCGAAACTGCAGGCCGGCGACCGCAAGAAAACGCTCGCGCTCGCCGAGCAGAAGGTGCTGCCGCACGTGGACTTCGAGGAGGCCGCCAGGCTCGCGGCCGGCAAATCATGGAGCACCGCGACGCCCGAGCAGCAGCAGCGCATCACGAGCGAGTTCCGCTCGATGCTGATCCGCATCTACTCCAACGCGATCGACGTCTACCGCGGCCAGACCATGAAGGTGCTGCCGCTGCGCATGGCGCCGAACGCCACCGAGGTCACGGTGCGCAACCAGTACCTGCGCGAGGGCCGGCCGCCGGTGCCGGTCGAGTACGCGATGAAGAAGACGCCCGAGGGCTGGAAGATCTACGACATCGTCATCGAGGGCGTGAGCCTGGTGCTCACCTACCGCGCCGAGTTCGAGCAGGTCACGCGCACCTCGGGCATCGACGGCCTGATCAAGCGCCTGCAGGAAAAGAACGCCTGATCCCCGCCGTTCCCGCGCAAGCGGTCATTCGCGAAGCCGGATGGCGAGGCTTTGCGTGGAGCGGCCGACCAGCCCGAGCGAATCGAAGATGCGGGCCTCGGCGAGGCCGCCGCCGCTCGATCCCAGGAGGGTGTGCGCGTCGATGCAGATCCACTCGCCCTGGGGTTTGCGCAGCAGGTTGATGGTCAGGTCGGAGTTGACGAAGATGTACTTGTGGAAGTCGAGCACCGCGCTGATGCCGTTGCCCGAATCCGCGGCGACCGCGACCCGCTGCAGCGGGCTCGGCTCCTCGCCGGCGACCAGGGGATAGCGCATGCGGAACCACACCGCCGATGGGCCGCGGAAGAAGGTGCCTTCGGCAATCCGGTTTTCGATGAGGTCCTGATAGCCGATCACCTTGGATGAAAACGGGAACTTTGCCGCCGGCGAGCCCACGACCGGGCGCGGCGCGTGCGGCAGCGGATGGCCCGGAAGTTCCGCGGGAATTTCCAAGTTGACTTCACGCTGGGCGACGGCCGTGAAGCGGGCCACGTCCTTGCCGTCGGCGACCAGCCGCGCGGAGAAATGCGCCACGTTGCGCCCGGCGTATTCGGTCTGGACCGCTACGGTAAGCTCCGAGATCGGAATCGGGCGCAGCAGGTTCGCGGTGAGCCGCGCCACGTGCGTGAGATCGAGCGCGGCCGCGGCGCGCTCGATGCCGCGTGCGACCAGCGCGATCGGCGGGCCGGCATGCTGATGGTCCGGATGCCAGGGGCCGCGGGTCAGGCCGCTCGAGGCGTAGTTGCCATTGTCGAGTGCCACATAGGCGCTCGACGGCAATGGCAACGCGTTGCGATCGTCGCTCATCACGGCTCAGGCCACGCTGCCGGATGACTGCCGAGCGGCGCCGGCGGGCGCGCCCAGAATGGCTGGGTTTCGGAGAGCTGCAGTACCGGCTTGAGATGGGTGTAGTACTTGGTTTGCGTCAGGAGCTTTTGCAGTTCCTCCTGGGGAAGTTCAACGGGAACTGACGCAACATCTCCAACCAGTCCCTGGTCCACGATCCACTTGCCCGTTCTCGCCAGCGACACGCGCACGAGCCAGCTGCCGCCCTCGATGGCGCGCCGCTGCAGCGCTGCGAGCGCGCCGAAAGCCATCAGGTAGCCGCTCACGTAGTCGATCACCGAAACCGGCAGCAGCCTCGGCTTGCGAGGGTCCGGCGTGTCGCGGCTCTGGCGATACGCCATGCCGCTGACCGTCTGCACGATGCTGTCGAAGCCGCGCCGGTCGCGCCACGGACCTTCGCTGCCCCAGGCGCTCAGTGTCACGTAGACGATGCCCGGCCGCAGTTGCGCCGCTTCCTCCGGCGAGAAGCCGCGCGCGGCGAGCGTCCCCGGCCGGTAGGACTGCGAGAAGACGTCGCCGTCTTTCAGCAGTCCGCGCAGCATCTGCACGCCCTGCGGCGTGCGCAGGTCCAGATGCGCCTGGAGCTTGCCGATGCCGGTATCGAATTCCGCCGGGCCCGAGTCCGGGAGGTGCGCGCCGCTGATCTTGAGCACGTCGGCGCCGTGCTCGGCGAGCGTGCGCGCGCAGGTTGGGCCCGCGAGCACGCGCGTGAGGTCGAGCACGCGGATGCCTGTGAGCGGGCGCGGCCCACTGGGCAATGGTTCTGGTTTTGAATCACCTATTTTCAGAATTTCCAGGAGTGGTTGTCTCGCTACTGCGGCTGAATGCGGATGCGTCGCCCACTCCTCCGCCGTGCGCGCGAGGCCCGCGCAGCCCCTGGCGGCGTGGATCGCGTCCTCGAGCGCGAGGCCGTCCCAGCCGCTGCTCGCCGCCTCCGCCGACGCGCGATCCTTCGGATTGCCGAGCACGCCCATCGCCGCGTCGCGGTGATTGGCGAAATTGCAGTGAATGCTGACCCAGCGGTCGTCCTTGACCGGGTAGTAGCCGCTGAGCGGATCCCAGATCTGCTTGGGGGCCTGGCCGTCGATCTTCAGGTAGTAAGCGCTGCGCATCGCTGCCGCCGCAGCGCGCACGGCGACCGCCACGTCCTGATTCCTCTTTGTTTTCAAAAGCCAAAGCCGCGACACGGCGACGCCGACCGCCGCGAGCGCGACCGCGCCAGCAGTGCCTACGCGGTAGGGCGTGCGGAAGACGGGGTCAGAGCCCTCGAACGAGACGCGCTCCGTGAGCGCCGGCTCGAGCCCCGCGGCCCCAAGCCACTCCGCGAGCAGCGATCTCGGGTCCCCTTTGTCGGACATACCGACACTTTAACCGTTATGATGAAGCGTCCATCCTGGGAGGGAGAAGACCGAGCCAATGCTCGCGTATACGCTTCGCCGGTTGGTCGCGCTGATACCGACGCTGTTCTTCGCCAGCGTGATCGTGTTCGTCTCGGTGCGCCTGATCCCCGGCAGCGTCATCGACCTGATGGTCGCCAACAACCCGCTCGCCGTGGACAAGGACCGAGCGGTGATCGAAGCGGCGCTCGGCCTCGACAAGCCGATGTACGTCCAGTACCTGCAATGGGCCGGCAACATCCTGCAGGGCGACCTCGGCCGCTCGCTGTGGCAGGACACGCCCGTCACGCACGAGATCCTGGCGCGCCTGCCGGTGACGCTCGAGCTGGCGCTGCTGGCGATGCTGGTGGCGATCCTCGTCGGCGTGCCGATCGGCGTGTACTCGGCCATCCGCCAGGACACCGCGGGCGACTACGCCACACGCTCGTTCGCCATCCTGCTGCTCGCCATCCCGAGCTTCTGGCTCGGCACCCTGGTGATGGTGTTTCCCTCCATCTGGTGGGGCTGGGCGCCGGAGCTCAAGTACGTGCCGTTCACGCAGGACCCGATCACCAACCTGAAGATGATGGTCCTGCCGGCGGTGATCCTCGGCACCGCGCTGTCGGCGCTCAACATGCGCCTGATGCGCACCACGATGCTCGAGGTGATGCGCCAGGACTACATCCGCACCGCGTGGGCGAAGGGCCTCGGCGAGACGATGGTGGTCATCCGCCACGCCCTGCGCAACGCGCTGATCCCGGTGGTGACGCTGCTTGGCCTGGAGGTGGCCGGCGTGATCGGCGGCTCGGTGATCCTGGAGCAGATCTTCGTGCTGCCGGGCATGGGCCTGCTGCTGCTGGAGGCAGTGGGGACGCGCGACTATCCGGTGGTCACCGGCATCTTCCTCGTGGTCGGCGTATGCGTGATGCTGATCAACCTGCTGGTGGACCTCAGCTACGGCCTGATCGACCCGAAGGTGAGGTACCACTGATGCTCGCCTTCGTGCTGCGCCTGGTCCGCGAGAAGCCGCTCGGCGCGGCGGGCGCCGGCATCTGCCTGCTGTTCCTGCTATGCGGCATCTTCGCCGCCTGGCTCGCGCCCTACGGCTTCAACGAGATCAACCCGATCAACCGCATGAAGGCGCCCTCGCTCGCCTTCCCGCTCGGCACCGACTACCTCGGGCGCGACCAGCTCTCGCGCATCCTCTACGGCGCGCAGCTCTCGGTGATCATCGGCTTCAGCGCCGCGGCGCTCGCCACCGCGATCTCGATCGTCATCGGCGTGGTGAGCGGCTATGCCGGCGGCCGCGCGGACATGGTGATCCAGCGCTTCGTCGACGCCTGGCAGTCCTTCCCGGGCCTGGTGATCCTGATCGTCGCGGTGGCCGTGCTCGGGCCCGGCATGCCGCAGGTGATCGGCGTCCTGGCGCTGCTGTTCGGAATCGCCGGGTCTCGCATTGTTCGTGGCGCGGTGGTCAGCGTGCGCGAGAACATGTACGTGCACGCCGCGCAGTCCATCGGCGCCGGCACGCAGCGGATCCTCTGGCGCCACATCCTGCCCAACGTGATGCCGGTGGTGATCGTGCTGTTCACCTCGCGCCTGGGTGCCACCATCCTCGCCGAAGCCGGGCTCGCCTTCCTCGGCCTGGGCGTGCCGCCACCCGCCCCGACCTGGGGCGGCATGCTCTCGGGCAGCGCGCGCACCTACATGCACCAGGGGCCCTGGCTCGCGCTCGCGCCGGGCCTCGCGCTCACCATCGTGGTCTACGCCATCAACATGTTCGGCGACGCGCTGCGCGACATGCTCGACCCGCGCATGCGGGGAAGCCGATAGCCGGGAGGAACTCCATGAACCGTGTCTTGTTCCTGATCCTTTCTCTCTCGTTTCTTGTTTCCAATGCAAGCGCGCAATCCACCAAGCCGCAATACGGCGGCACGCTGCGCGTGACCACCTGGGCGCCGACGCTCTCGGCGCTGTCCTGGGACCCGCAGGAATGGCACTGGAAGCTCAACCAGGACACGAGCCTGTACCTGGAGCAGCTGTTCGCGGGCGACCTGGACAAGAGCCTGCGCAAGGGCGGCAAGCACCGCTTCGTGTCGGACGCCTGGCTGCCCTCCGACGCGATCCGCGGCGAGCTCGCCGAGAAGTGGCTGTGGGAGGACTCGAACACGCTGGTCGTGTCCCTGCGCAAGGGCGTGATGGTGCCGGAGAAGGCCGGCGTGACCAAGGCGCGCGAGTTCGGCGCCGAGGACGTGCTGTTCAGCTACGAGCGCCTGGACAAGAGCGCGAAGAAGATCCCGACCTACTTCGACCACATCGCCAAGGTCGAGGCGCGCGACAGGAACACGGTGGTGTTCCGCTTCAAGGACTTCTTCGCCGAGTGGGACTACCGCTTCGGCTGGGGCTACTACTCGCTGCTGATGCCGAAGGAATACGCCGCGATCGACGCGCGCGACTGGAAGAACGCGGTCGGCACCGGCCCGTTCCAGCTGGTCGAGTTCATCAACGGCAACTCGCAGACCTACGCGAAGAACCCCAATTACTGGGACAAGGAGGCGATCGGCGGCGCCGAATACAAGCTGCCGTTCGTGGACCGGTTCGTCTACCGCACCATCAAGGACGAAGCCACGCAGCACACCGCGCTGCGCACCGCACAGATCGACATCCTCGAGCTGGTGCGCTGGACCGCGGTGGACGAATTGAAGAAGAGCGCGCCGCAGCTCAAGTGGGCCAAGCGCCTGGCCAGCGCCGGCCACATCCTCGCCCTGCGCACCGACCGCAAGCCGTTCGACGACGTGCGCGTGCGCCGCGCCATCAACATGGCGGTCAACAAGCAGGAGATCGTCAAGTCCTACTACGGCGGCAACGCCGAGCTGTTCGCCTACCCGATGCACCCGGACTACTTCGGCTACTACGAGCCGCTGGAGAAGATGCCCGCCTCGGTGAAGGAGCTGTACACCTACGACCCGGCCAAGGCCAAAAAACTGCTCGCCGAAGCCGGCTACCCGAACGGCTTCAGCTTCAAGGCCCAGGTCGCGACCTCGAACTTCGAGCACATGGAGCTGCTGCCGCTGATCGCCGGCTACCTGGAGAAGGTCGGCGTCAAGCTCGAGATCGTGCCGATGGAGTACCCGGCCTACCTCGCGGCGATGACCAGCAAGAAGCACGAATCGGGCTACCTGCTGCAGCGCACGCACACCAACCCCACGGCCGGCCTGCGCTCCAGCTTCTACACCGGGCAGACCTGGAACCCGTCGATGTGGTCGGATCCCGCGTTCGACAAGCGGATCGACGAGCTCTACCGCACGCGCGAAGAGGCGAAGCGCCAGCAGATCGTGCGCGAGATGACCGCCAAGATCGTCGACAAGGCGCCCTACCTGTGGCTGCCGGTGCCCTACCTCTACAGCGCCTGGTGGCCGTGGGTGCAGAACTACGGCGGCGAGTTGTGGGTCGGCGCGCTGCGCCCGGGGCCGATCTACGCGCGCATCTGGATCGACCAGGACATGAAGAAAAAAATGGGCCTCTGAACGATTTCGAGGAGATCAGTATGAAAAAGATTTTGCTTTCAGCGTTCTTGATAATTCCTTTTGGAATTTCAAATGCACAAACAGTAAAGCCGCAGTACGGCGGCGAATTGCGCGTCACCACCATGTACCCGGCGGTCTCGCCGCTGTCCTGGGACGTCGGCGAATGGCACTGGAAGCAGAACCACGACACCGGCATGTACCTGGAGCAGCTGTTCGCGGGCGACCTGGACAAGAGCGTGCGCAAGGGCGGCAAGCACCGCTTCATCGCCGACGCCTGGCTGCCGAGCGACGCGATCCGCGGCGAGCTGGCCGAGAAGTGGGTCTGGGAGACGCCCAACACGCTCGCGGTCACCCTGCGCAAGGGCGTGATGCTGCCCGAGAAGCCCGGCGTGCTGAAGGCGCGCGAACTGAACGCCGAGGATGTGGTGTTCAGCTACGAGCGCTTCGAGAAGAGCCCGAAGAAGATCCCGCAGTACTTCGACCACGTGCTCAAGGTCTCGGCGCGCGACAGCCGGACAGTGGTGTTCCAGTTCAAGGACTTCTTCGCCGAATGGGACTATCGCTTCGGCTGGGGCTACTACTCGGGCATCATGCCGAAGGAGCTCGGCGCCCTGGACGTCAAGGACTGGAAGGTCGCGGTGGGCAGCGGCCCGTACCAGCTCACGGAATACATCGCCGGCAACTCGCAGACTTACACCAAGAACCCCGCCTACTGGGATTCGGAAAAGCTCGGCGGCGCGTCCTACAAGCTGCCGTTCACCGACAAGCTGGTCTACCGCATCATCAAGGACGAGGCGACCCAGCTCACCGCGCTGCGCACCGCGCAGATCGACCTGCTCGAGTGGGTGCGCTGGACCGCGGTGGACGAGCTGAAGAAGAGCGCGCCGGCGCTGAAATGGAACCGCTGGCTCAACCAGAGCGGCCAGTTCCTTTCCATGCGCATCGACCGCAAGCCCTTCGACGACATCCGCGTACGCCGCGCGCTCAACATGGCGGTCAACAAGCAGGAGATCGTCAAATCGTATTACGGCGGCCATGCCGAGCTGTTCTCCTATCCGATGCACCCCGAGTACACCGGCTACTTCGAGCCGCTCGACAAGATGCCGGCCTCGGTGAAGGAGCTGTTCACCTACGACCCTGAAAAGGCGAAGAAGCTGCTCGCCGAAGCGGGCTACCCGAACGGCTTCTCCTTCAAGGTGCAGGTGACGAGCGCCAACCACGACCACATGGACCTGCTGCCGCTGGTGGCGGGCTACCTCGCGAAGGTCGGCGTCAAGGTGGAGATCCAGCCGATGGAGTACCCGGCCTTCCTCGCAGCGATGGTCAGCAAGAAGAACGAAGCCGGCTATTTCATGAACAACGGCCACACCAACCCCACCACCAGCATCCGCAAGAGCTTCGTCACCGGCCAGACCTGGAACCCGTCGCAGTGGGCGGACCCGGCCTATGACAAGAAGATGGACGAGGTCTACCGCACGCGCGACGAGGGCAAGCGCCAGCAGATGATCCGCGAGATGACCGTGGAGATCCTCGACAAGGCGCCCTACATCTGGCTGCCGACGCCGTACTACTTCACGGCCTGGTGGCCGTGGGTGCAGAACTACGACGGCGAGTTGCGCGCCGGCGCGGTGCGCCCCGGGCCGATTTACGCGCGCATCTGGATCGACCGGGAGATGAAGAAGAAGATGGGGTTCTGAGCGGGTGCCGGCGCCGCTGCTCAGCGTCCGCGATCTCTCGGTCTCGTTCCGCGGCCCGCGCGGCACCGTCCGTGCGGTGCAGTCGCTGTCGTTTGACCTGAACGCCGGCGAGACGCTCGCCATCGTGGGCGAGAGCGGCTCGGGCAAGAGCGTCACCGCGCTGTCGCTGCTGCGCCTGATCCCGGACCCGCCGGGCTGCATCGACAGCGGCGAGATCCTGTTCGAGGGCATCGACCTGCTCAAGCTCGACCCGGCCGGGATCCGCGCCATCCGCGGCGACCGCATCGCGATGATCTTCCAGGAGCCGATGTCCTCGCTCAACCCGGTGCTCACCGTCGGCGCGCAGGTGGGCGAGCCGATCCGGCTGCACCGCCGCTCGAGCTGGGGCGCGGCGCTCGCGCAGGCGCAGGCGCTGCTCGAGAAGGTCTCGATTCCGGACGCGGCCAGCCGCCTCGCCGCCTACCCGCACCAGTTCTCCGGCGGCATGCGCCAGCGCGTGATGATCGCGATGGCGCTCGCCTGCCAGCCGCAGCTGATCATCGCCGACGAGCCGACCACGGCGCTCGACGTCACGGTGCAGGCGCAGATTCTCGCCATCCTCAAGGAGCTCACGAAAGAGGCGAACTCGGCGCTGATCCTGATCACGCACGACCTCGGCGTGGTGGCGCGCTACGCCGACCGCGTCGCCGTCATGTACGGCGGCCGCATCGTCGAGATCGCGCCGGCGCGCGCGCTGTATGCGCGCCCGCGGCACCCCTATACGCGCGGCCTCATGGATTCGGTGCCGCGCCTGGACGACGCCGACGACAAGCGCCTGGTGCCGATCGACGGCCAGCCGCCCGACCTCGCCCAGCTGCCCGAAGGCTGCGCCTTCGCGCCGCGCTGCCGGCATGCGCAGGCGCGCTGCCGCGCCGAGCGCCCCGGCCTCGAGCCCGTGGGCGAGCCTTCGCTCCCGGCGGGCAGCCAGCACTGGAAGGCCTGCTTCGTCGATGTCTGAACCGATCCTCCGGGTCACCGGCCTGAAAGTGCACTTCCCGGTGACGCGCGGCGTGTTCCTGCAGCGGCAGGTCGGCTCGGTCAAGGCCGTGGACGGCGTGTCTTTCGAATTGAAGCGCGGCGAGACGCTGGGGCTGGTGGGCGAAAGCGGCTGCGGCAAGACCACCACCGGGCTCGCGGTGCTGCGCATGCTCGCGCCGACCGAAGGCAGCATCGCGTTCGAAGGCGAGGACATCACGCGGCACGACGCCGCGCGCATGCGCCCGATCCGCCGGCGCATGCAGATGGTCTACCAGGACCCCTACGGCTCGCTCAACCCGCGCATGAAGGTGCGCGACATCGTCGGCGAGCCGCTGGTGGTGCACGGCATGGCGGGCGACAAGGCCGTCTACGCCAGGCGTGTCGCGGAGCTGCTCGACATAGTCGGGCTGCTGCCCGACATGGCCGACCGCTACCCGCACGAGTTCTCGGGCGGCCAGCGCCAGCGCATCGGCATCGCGCGCGCGCTCGCGCTCGACCCCAAGCTGCTGATCTGCGACGAGCCGGTGTCGGCGCTGGACGTCTCCATCCAGGCGCAGGTGGTCAACCTGCTCATGGACCTGCAGAAGCGGCTCTCGCTGACCTATCTCTTCATCGCGCACGACCTCTCGGTGGTGCGCCACATCAGCGACCGCATCGCGGTGATGTACCTCGGCCGCATCGTCGAGGTCGCCAGCAAGAAGCAGCTCTACTTCGATCCGCGCCACCCCTACACCAAGGCGCTGCTCGCCGCGGTGCCGATCGCGGATCCGGAGCTGGAAGCCATGCGCACGCAGCAGATGATCTCGGGCGAGGTGCCGAGCGTGCTCAACCCGCCGCGCGGCTGCCCGTTCCATCCGCGCTGCCCCGTCGCAGAGGCGCGCTGCAAGGAATCGGCGCCGCCCCTGACCGGCCCGGCCGGCGGCCGGCAGGTCGCCTGTCACCTGGCGACGGTATGATGGTCGGATGCGCGAATCCCAGCCCAAAACCATCCATCTCAAGGACTACACCCCGCCGCCGTTCCTGGTCGATCGGGTCGGGCTCGACGTAGACATCCGCGCGGAAGACGCGATCGTGAGCGCGGCGCTGCAGGTGCGCCGCAATCCGGCGTCCAGGGAAAAGACCGCGCCGCTCGTGCTGGACGGCGATGAGCTGGAGCTGGTCTCGCTGACCCTGGATGGCAAGCTGTTTCCCTCCAGGGTCGAGGGCGACACGCTGACGATCGCCAATCCGCCGGAGGCGTTCACGCTGAGGACGGTCAGCCGGATCGTGCCGCAGAAGAACACCAAGCTCGAAGGCCTGTACGCCACGCAGAGCGGCTTTGTCACCCAGTGCGAGGCGCAGGGCTTCCGCCGCATCACCTGGTTCGTCGACCGGCCGGACAACCTCGCCGTGTACACGGTGACGGTGCACGCCGATGCGCAGAAGTATCCCGTCCTGCTGTCCAACGGCAACCTCGTGGAAAAGGGCACGGAGAGCGGCGGGCGCCACTGGGCGCGGTTCGAGGATCCCTATCCGAAGCCGAGCTATCTGTTTGCGCTCGTTGCGGCGGATCTGGAATTCATTCAGGAATCTCTGGTTTCCCGTTCTGGAAAACCGAAAAGGCTTTTCATATATGTAGAGAAAGGAAAGCTGGACCAGGCGGCCTGGTCGATGGACTGCCTCAAGCGCGCGATCGCCTGGGACGAGAAGCGCTTCGGCCTGGAGCTCGACCTCGACGAGTACAAGATCGTCGCGGTGGGCGACTTCAACTCCGGCGCGATGGAGAACAAGGGCCTCAACATCTTCAACACCAGGTACGTGCTGGCGCGGCCCGACACCGCGACCGACACCGACTACCTGAACATCGACCGCGTGGTCGCGCACGAGTACTTCCACAACTGGACCGGCGACCGCGTCACCTGCCGCGACTGGTTCCAGCTGTCGCTCAAGGAAGGGCTCACGGTGTTCCGCGACCAGGAGTACGGCGCCGACACCTACTCGCGCGCGGTGACGCGCATCCAGGAAGTGCGCAGCCTGCGCGCGGCGCAGTTCCCGGAGGACGCCGGGCCGATGGCGCACCCGGTGCGGCCGCAGTCCTACATGGAGATCCGCAACTTCTACACCATGACGGTGTACGAAAAGGGCGCGGAGGTGGTGCGCATGCAGCACACGCTGCTCGGCGAAGAGAAGTTCCAGGCCGGCATGCGGCTGTATTTCCAGCGCCACGACGGCCAGGCCGTGACCTGCGACGACTTCGTGCAGGCCATGCAGGACGCGTCAGGCATCGACCTTTCGCAGTTCAAGCGCTGGTACGACGTCGCGGGCACGCCGGTGCTGGATTGTTCCGGGGTTTTCGAAGGAAATACCTTTGTTCTTTCGGTCCGGCAATCCATGGACCCGCCTTTTCATATCCCTCTCGCCGTCAAGATCGGGACACAGGAAAAGGTTCTTTCCGTCACGGAAAAGGCGCAGACCTTCAGGTTCGAAGACCTCAGGGAGAAGCCCGTTCCCTCCCTGTTGCGCGGCTTCTCGGCGCCGGTGATCCTGAACTACCCGTACAGCGAGGCGGACCTCGTGCACCTGCTCGCGCACGACGACGATCCGTTCAACCGCTGGGAAGCGGCTCAACGCCTCGGCACCGGCATTATTTTGAAGTCCAATGGAGTTCCATCATCCGCGTTTCTTGAAGCCGTCAGGAAGCTGCTCCAGGAGAAAGACCCGGCCTTCATCGCGGAAACGCTGAGCCTGCCTTCCGAGACGTTCCTCGCAGAGCAGATGGACGTGGTGGATCCGGACGCGCTGCACGCCTCGCGCAACGCGCTGCGGCATGCGCTCGCCTCGGCGTTCAAGAATGAGTTCCTCGATCTCTACCGGTCGCTCGAGAGCGCCGGGCCCTATTCCCCGGATGCCGCCTCCGCCGGCAGGCGCGCGCTGCGTAACCTGCTGCTCTCGTACCTCATGGAGCTGGAGACGACGGACCTCGTCGCGCTGTGCTATGAGCAGTACGGCCAGTCGAACAACATGACCGAGCAGTTCGCGGCGCTCGCCTGCCTCGCCAACAGCCATGCGCAGCAGCGCACGATCGCGCTCGATTCCTTCTACGAGAAGTGGCGCGGCGAGCCGCTGGTGGTGGACAAGTGGCTCGCGGTGCAGGCCGGCTCGCGCCTGCACGGGACGCTTGCGCGCGTGCGCGAGCTGCTCGGACACCCGGCGTTCGACCTCAAGGTGCCGAACAAGGTCTACGCGCTGGTGCGCAGTTTCTCGGCCAACCACGTGCGCTTCCACGCCGGCGACGGCGGCGGCTACGCGTTCCTCGCCGACCAGGTGCTCGCGCTCGATGCGCTCAACCCGCAGATCGCGGCGCGCATCGCGCGCGGCTTCGATCGCTGGAAAAGATTTGATGGTGAAAGAAAAGAAAGAGCGAAAAGGCAATTGGAGCGCATCCGCGACGCGAAGGACCTGTCGAAGGACGTGGCCGAGATCGTCATCAAGGCGCTCGGCTGACCATGGATCCCTACATCCTCTACGTCGCCACGCTGGCGTTCCTCGCCACCCACTTCATCTCCAGCACGCCGCTGCGGCCGCTGCTGGCGCAGGCGCTCGGCGAGCGGGGCTACGTCGTCGCTTACTCGCTGCTTGCCTTCGCCACCCTCGGCTGGATGATCTGGGCCTACGGCAAGGTGCCGGCGGAGCCGCTCTGGCCCGGCCTGCGGCTCGCGCCCGCGATCCTGATGCCCTTCTCCTTCATCCTGCTCGTAGGCGGGCTGCTCACGCGCAACCCGTCCGCGGTCGGCCAGGCGAAGGCGCTCAAGGCCGGGGAGCCCGTGCGCGGCATGCTGCGCGTCACGCGCCACCCGATGATGTGGGGCTTCATCCTCTGGGCCATTGCGCACATCCTCGCGCGCGGCGAGCTGAAGGCGACGGTGTTCTTTGGCGCTTTCCTCGTGCTCGCGGCGCTCGGCGCCTTGCTCATCGACCGTCGCAAGGAAGCGACGCACGGCGACGACTGGCATCGCTTCGTGAAAGTCACCTCCTACTTCCCGTTCCTCGCCATCGCGCAGGGTCGCAACCGCTTCGACGCCAGGGAAATCGGCTGGCGCATTCCCGCCATCGGCCTCGCGCTCTACGCGCTCGTCTTCTGGTTCCATGCCGCGATGTTCGGGGCGCGGCCCTACTAGTCAGCTCTTCAGGTAGCTGTAGAAGTCCGGCTTCGTCGCGGAGCGGCCCAGGTAGCCGAAGGTCCCCTGCTCCTTCACTTCGGTCGCGGCCGCGATCATGCTGCTCATCGCCGCGCGGTAGAGCGAGGTGGCGAGGCTGATGCGGCGCACGCCCGCGGCTTCGAGCTCCGCCACGCTGAACGATTTGCCGGGAATCCCGACCATGAAGTTGAAGGGCTTGCGGAGCGCGCTGCAGATCTTCTGCACCGCTTCGAGGTCCGGCAGCCCCGGCGAGAACAGCACGTCGGCGCCCGCCTTCTCGAAGGCCTGCAGCCGCTTGATGGTGTCGTCGAGGTCCGGGTTGCCGCGCAGGAAGTTCTCGGTGCGCGCGGTGAGCGTGAACGGGAACGGATGCCTGCGCGCCGCCTCGACCGCCGCGCCCACGCGCTCCACCGCGAGGTTGAAGTCGAACAGGGGCCGGTCCTTGTTGCCGGTCGCGTCCTCGATCGAGCCGCCCACCAGGCCCACGCTCGCCGCGAGGCGGATCGTCTCCGCCGCGTCCTGCGGCGCGTCGCCGAAGCCCTTCTCCAGGTCCGCCGCGACCGGCAGGTCGGTCGCCGAGCAGACCAGGCGCGCGTGCTCGAGCGCCTCGTCGCGCGTGACGCGGCCATCGCGCCGGCCGAAAGTGCCCGCGCAGGCGCCGCTCGAGGTGGCGAGCGCCTGGAATCCCAGGCCCGCCAGCACGCGCGCCGAGCCGCCGTCCCAGGGATTGGGAATGACGAAGGCGCGCCCCTCGTGCAGCTTGCGGAAGCGCTCGGCCTTCTCCTTCTGCGTGACGTCGGTCATGGAACGGCTCCTCAGGCGCCGAGCAGGTCCGCGGCCGGCAGCACTTTCGCGAACAGGCCGTTCAGCCCCGCGAGGTAGGCCACCTGGACCTGCTCGGGCGTCACCTGGACGCCGCCGAACGCGAGCGCGCGCGTCGCGCAGGCGTCGTGCGCGAGCGAGCAGGTGAAGCCGAGATCGGCCGCGGCGCGCGTCGTGGTGTCCACGCACATGTGCGTCATCATCCCCGCGATCACCAGCTGCGTGACGTTCGCGCGGCGCAGGTGGTCCAGCAGCGGCGTCTCGCGGAAGCTGTTCGGATAGTTCTTGCGGAACACGGTCTCGTTCGGCGCCGGCTGCACGGAGGCGTGGATCTCTGCGCCTTTGGTGTTCGGGATGAAGAAGGTCGCGCCCGGTCGCGTACTGAGGTGCTGCATGTGGATCACCGGCCGGCCGCGCTCGCGGAACGCCGCGATCAGCTTCGCTGCCTGCGCCGCGGCTGCCTCCGGCGCGTGCAACGCCATCGCGCCGCCCGGGAAGTAGTCGTTCTGGATGTCGATGATGAGCAATGCGCTGGTCATGAGGGATCTTTCTTCAGTTTTTTGAGAACCATGTTGTCGACGATCTGCGGCGCGACCAGCTGCAGCCAGAGGCCGATGCGCGCCTCCAGCGTCATCACCAGCTGCCGCTTGCGCGCGTGCGTGGCCTCGAGAATCTGGCGCGCGCACTCCTGCACGGACATCGCGTCATCCTCCCTGAGGCCGCTCTTGCCCGCGGGCCTGCCGTCCGGGCCGTAGCCGTGCACGCGGATCTGCGTGGCCACCACGCCCGGATAGACCACGGTCACGTCTACGCCGCTCTGCTTAAGTTCCAGCCGCAGCGCCTCGAAAAACAGCGCCTGCGCGGCCTTGGTCGGGCTGTACGCGGTGCGGCCCGGCACGCCGACCTTGCCTGCGAGGCTGGAGATGGCGACGATCTGGCCGCGGCGCAGCTTGAGATGCGGCAGCGCGTAGCGCGTGCAGTAGAGGCTGCCCATGTAGTTCACGCGCATCATGCCCTCGTACCAGCCGAAATCGGTGACTTCCTCGAAGCGCGCATGGCCCGAGACGCCGGCGTTGTTGATCAGGATGTCGAGCGAGCTGTACCTGCGCGCCGCGGTCTCGATGAAGTCGCGGCAGTCGGCCTCCACGCTCACGTCGCAACGCTGCGCGAAGGCCTCGGCCCCGCACGCGCGGCACTCGGCCGCGACCGCTTCGAGCTTGTCGAGGTTGCGCGCGGCGAGCGCGAGCCACACGCCCTTGCCCGCGAGCTGGCGCGCGAGCTCCGCGCCGATGCCCTCGGAGGCGCCGGTGATGGCGACGACTTTGCCGGCGAACATGGCCCCCTCCCTCAGAACCGGTCGGCCCGGTACGGTTCCGGATCCACGAACGGCGGTTCGCCCGCCATCATCTCGCCGATGAGCCGGCCTGTCACGGGCCCGAGCGTGAGGCCGTGGTGCGCGTGGCCGAACGCGAACCACAGGCCGGCGTGGCGCGGCGCCGGGCCGATGATCGGCAGCATGTCGGGCGTGCAGGGCCGCGCGCCCATCCAGGGCTCGGTGTCCAGGCGCTCGGCGAGCGGAAAGAGGTCGCGCGCGACGGGCTCGGCGCGTCCGAGCTGCACCGGCGTGCGGATCGCGTCGCGCAGCGCGAACTCGGCGCCCGTGGTGAGGCGGATGCCGCGCCGCATCGGCGCGAGCATGTAGCCGCGCTCGGTGTCGAGCACGGGGTGGTTGAGCATCGCGTTGCCGGCCGCGCGATAGTGCATGTGATAGCCGCGCTTCACCGCGAGCGGCAGGTCGTAGCCGAGCGCGCGCGTCACGACGTCCGACCAGGGGCCGAGCGCGATCACCGCGCTGTCCGCCTGCAGGGTTCCCTCTGCGGTCCTCACGTTCCAGCGTTCTTGCTCTTGCGCCAGGGAAACGGCATTGCCCTGCAGAAATCGTCCGCCCAGACGCTCGAATGACTTCACATAAGCCAGCGCGAGAGCCTGGGGGTCGGTCACGCTCACCGGATCGGTCCAGTGCAGCGCGCCCACGAGGACGGGTGCCAGGTGGGGTTCTTCGTCCTGAATTTCCTTTTGACTCAAAGCTAGGAAACTGATTCCGAATTCCGCCCTCCACCGCTCGGCCTCGGCGAAGCGCAGGTCGCGCTCACGCTCGGTGCGGAACGCGCGCATCCAGCCGCTGCGCCGCATCAGGCCCGTCGCGCCCGCCTGCGCGGCAAGTGCGTCGTGCTCGCTCACGCAATGCGCGATCAGGCGCGAATACAGCTTCGCGATGCGCGCATGCTGGGTGCGCCGGGAATGGCGCCAGTACTTCCAGAGAAAGGGCGCGAGCTCGGGCAGCGCGGACGGATGGTAATAGGCGTCGATGGTGCGGTTCAGGCCGTAGCGCAGCAGCGCGCCGAAGTCGTGCGGGAATCCGTAGGGATAGACGCCCTCGCGCTGGATCAGGCCGGCGTTGCCGAACGAGGTTTCCTCGGCCGCGCCGCGCCGGTCCACGAGCGCCACCGCGCGTCCGCGCATCTGCAGGTGCAGCGCCACGCTGATGCCGACGATGCCCGCGCCGAGGACGACCGCATCCACCTTCATGACCGGATCGTCACTTCCCCAGCTTGCGCTGCAGGCGCTGGCTGAACTTCTCGACGTTGACCACGACGCGCTCGTGCAAGCCGTCGCCAATCAATTCTTTCTCGTCTTCTGCTCTTACCCTCAGGAAAACCGTTCGCACCTCGACTTTCACGATCTCGGCGGTCGCACGCACCCGCATTCCCACGGGAGTGGCGGCGATGTGGCGCATGTCGAGCACCGTGCCCAGGCTCTGGTAGCCGGCCGGCAGGTGCTGGTCCACCGCGTCCAGCGCCGCCGCCTCGAACAGGTTGATCATCACCGGCGTCGCGAGCACGTGCACGAGGCCGCTACCCACGCGCGGCGCGGTGTGCGCTTCGGCTACGACAAGCTCTGCGCGCCCGGTGAGCCCGGGCTGCAACTTCGCGAGGACATCCATCGTCTCCCGCGAGTGTAGCCGACTCAGCGCCTCGGCGCGCCCGCACCGCTACGCGGCGGGTCGCCGCCGCGCGTGGCATAAGGGTTCGGCGTACCGCCTTGCGTAGCGTAGGGGTTTGGCGCGCCGACTTTCGGCTCGTAGGGGTTCGGCTCGCCTACCTTCGTGACGCCCTCACCATACCGGCCACGACGCTCGCGGTAGCGATCCCGTTCGCCTTCCACGTGGCGATACCGGTCCTGGTCGCGGGTGTCGCGATACGTCTGCTGCGCCGGCGCGGGAAGGCTGAAGAACGCTGCCGCGAGCACGGCGACGAGATGGCGTTTCACAGGGCCATTCTAGGCAAAACGGCCGGGTTTCCGCGTCCCGTTACACTCTGTTACCCATGACGCCGCATGTCCTCATCATTGGCTGCGGATTCGGCGGCCTGTTCGCCGCGCGCGCGCTCGCGCGCGCGCCGGTGCGCGTGACGGTGCTGGACCGCACCAACCACCATCTGTTCCAGCCGCTGCTCTACCAGGTGGCCACCGCGGGCCTGAGCGCGCCCGCGGTCGCCGCGCCGATCCGCCAGATCCTCGCCAGCCAGCGCAACGCCACAGTGCTCTACGGCGAGGCCGAGCGCGTCGACCTCGCGCGTCGCACGGTGGTGCTCGCCGACGGCGGCCAGATCGCCTACGACCGCCTGATCGTCGCCGCCGGCGCCGCCAACAACTATTTCGGCCATGACGCCTGGCAAGCGCATGCGCCCAGCCTGAAGACGCTCGAGGACGCCTACGAGATCCGCAGCCGCGTGCTGCTCGCCTTCGAGCACGCCGAGCGCGAAGGCGACGCTGCGAAGCGCGCGGCCTGGCTGACGTTCGTGGTGATCGGCGGCGGCGCCACCGGCGTGGAGCTGGCGGGCGCGTTCGCCGAGATCGCGCGCCACACGCTGCGCGGAGAATTCCGCAACTTCGATCCGCGCAACGCGCGCGTGGTGCTGGTCGAGGGCGGCGAGCGCGTGCTGTCCGCGTATTCCGAGAAGTTGTCGGAGCGCGCGCGCAAGCAGCTCGAGCGCCTGGGCGTGACCGTATGGCTCGGCAAGACCGTGAGCGGCATCGACCGCGAAGGCGTGACGATGGGCCCGGACCGCCTCGCCGCGCACACCGTGGTGTGGGCGGCGGGTGTCGCCGCCTCGCCGCTCGGCGCGAGCCTCGGCGTGCCGCTCGACCGCGCCGGGCGCGTCGTCGTCAACGAGGACCTCACCGTGCCCGGCCACCCCGAGGTCGCGGTGATCGGCGACCTCGCGGCGCTACCCTGGCACTCACCGCCGGTGCCGGGCATCGCGCCCGCGGCGAAGCAGATGGGCCGGTACGCCGCCTTGAACATTCTCAAGTCACTTGCAAACGAACCTGCAAGACCATTCCGCTACGAGGACGTCGGCATGCTCGCGACCATCGGCATGAACTCCGCGGTCGCGATGATCGGCCGCCTGCAGCTCTCGGGCTATCCGGCCTGGCTGCTCTGGCTGGTCGCCCACATCTACTTCCTGATCGGCTTCCGCAACCGCCTGGTGGTGCTGATCGACTGGGCCTGGGCCTACTGGACCTACGAGCGCAGCGCGCGGGTCGTCATCCAGGGCCGGAAAGGCGAGTAGACTCGTCCATGCACGTCTCGTAGCCACAAACTTCTGGGAGGGAGATCACATGAGACGCTTGACCGCAATGATGACGGCGCTGGTCGTCGCCGTTGCCACGCTGGTTGGCTGCGGATCGCAGCCGGTGGGCTCGGGTTGGATTACCTTGATCGACGGAACAACCGGCCTGGAAAACTGGGACCGGATCGGCGATGCCAACTGGCGCGCCGAAGGCGGCGCGATCGTCGCCGACAAGGGCAAGGGCGGTTACCTCGTTTCGAAGAACACTTACAAGGACTTCATCATCTACGCCGAGTTCTGGGCCGAGAGCGACACCAACAGCGGCATATTCATCCGCGCAGCCGATCCCAAGAAGGTCGGCGCCGACAGCGCCTACGAAGTGAACATCTGGGACATCCGTCCCGACCCGACCTACGCCACGGGCGGAATCGTCAATTTCGCTCGGGTGCCGGTACCGATCGTTTACAAGGCCGGCGGCAAGTGGAACACGTTTGAGATCTACGCCAAGGGCGACCAGCTCACCGTGAAGTTCAACGACACCGTCACGGTCAGCACCCAGAACGGCAAGTTCGCCAGCGGACCCTTCGCGCTGCAGTATGGCGCCGGCGTCAAGGGCGCGCCGGGCGGCCCGATCAAGTGGCGCAAGGTGCAGATCAAGCCGCTGTAGACGCCCGCGACCGTACCATTCTCCGCCGGGCCCCGGCGGGGAGCGGTGATGCCTACTTGACCTCGATCGTGCCCTTCATCGAGGGGTGCAGGCCGCAGATGTAGTTGTAGCCGCCCGCCTTGTCGAAGGTGACCGTTGCGCTCTGGCCGCGCAGGATCACGTCGGTCTTCGGCCCGCCCTGCACCACGATGAAGTGCGGCGAGTCGTCGGCGTTGAGGAACTTGAGCGGCTTGCCCGCCGTCGCGGTGATCTTCGCCGGCTGGAACTGGAAGCCGACGATCCGCACGTCGCCCTTGGGCGCCTTGGCCACGGTACTCGCGTCCGGGAACTTGCCCGCGAGCTTGGCGAGCGAGGTCACGTAATCCAGCTTGGCGTGCGGCAGATGGCACTGGAAGCACGAGTCGTAGTTCGGTTTCGGGTTGAACTCGCCGGTCGGCGTGAACGCGGAGTATTCCCATTCGCCGTTGCGCTTCTCGGGGCCGTACTCGGCGCCCCAGCCGGAGCGCTTCTCCATCACCGTGTGCGCGATGATGTCCTTCTTGATGAAGCGGCCGTTCGAATCCTTCAGCGGCACGCCCTTGTCGTCCTGGTGCACGCTCCATTGCACGAGCGTGAGCACCGCGCCGCTCGGGATCGGCTTGCCTGCGCGCACCGCTTCCACCACGCCGGGCGAGGCGTAGAGCTCACGGTACTGCTTGGTGTCGGGCCGGTCCACGGTCGCATAGAGCGTGCCCTTCAGGTAGTCGGACGGGAACTTGACCTTTTCCGGTCCCGCCATCGTCAGTCCGGCCGCTCCCGCCGCCAGCAAGCCAGCCGCCACCGCCATCGCCGTCTTTTTCATTCCCGCCTCCCTGTTAATTAGTGTTCCCACAGCCATGCCGCGCCGCGCACTCCGCTCGAATCGCCGTGCGCCGGCGGCAGCAGCTTCGTCGCCACCTGGTCCGAGAACACGTAAGGACCCCATCGCAACGGCACGTTGGCATACAGCCGGGCGATGTTGGATATTCCCCCGCCCAGCACGATCGCATCCGGGTCGAGAATGTTGATCACCCCGGCCAGCGCCCGCGCCAGGCGCTCCTCGTAGCGCTCCATGTTCCTGCCGTCGCGTTCCAGCGCCGGGCCCGACAGATAGGCCTCGATGCAGCCCTTGCGCCCGCAGTAGCAGTCGGGCAAGGGCAGGTCTTCCTTACGCGGCAGCGGCAGCGGGTTGTGGCCCCACTCCCCCGCAATGGCGTTCGGACCGGTGAGGACCCGCCGGTCCACCACGATGCCGCCGCCCACCCCCGTGCCGAGGATCACGCCGAACACCACGCGCGCGCCCCTGCCCGCGCCGTCCACCGCCTCCGACAGGGCGAAGCAATTGGCGTCGTTCTCGAGCCGGATCTCGCGCGCGAGCGCCGCCTCCAGGTCGCCCTTCAGGTCGTGGCCGATCAGGCAGGTCGAATTGGCGTTCTTGATGAGCCCCGTCACGCGCGATTGCGCGCCGGGTATGCCGATGCCGACCGAGCCTTTCGCCTGCAATTCCCTTTCCGTTTCTCCCACAAGAGAGGCGATGGCTTGCACGGTTGCGCCGTAGTCCCCTTGCGGCGCCGGCACGCGCTTGCGAACGACTTCCCTGCCCGCATCGTCGAGCGCGAGGAGCTCGATCTTCGTGCCGCCCAGGTCGATGCCTATTCGCAAGCCCATCGCTCATATGATAGTCGCGGGACGCGAATGGCCACTCGCGATGGGACCTCCCGCGTGCCTGTCGGCCGGATGGTCGGAAACTAGGCCGCGAGCGCTGCGTGCAGGCCCCGGAGTCGCCGAAGCCCGGGCAGGCCTAGAAGTCCCACTTCCTGATCTCGTTGCCCTTCTTCGAGGTCGCGCCCGCCTTGTAGATGGACGAAGGCGCCTCCTTGATGATGATGTCCTCGGGCTTGGCCGTCAGGCTGCCGTGCGAAAGGAGATCGGGGAAGCCAAGCTCCGTTGCGCTGTGCCGGCCGTTCGAGAGGAAGTCAGCCCGATCGAAGTATCGGTCGTCCTTGCCGTGCTCTTTCACGTACGCCTCGAAGCCGCCAGCGACGTTGCCCACTTTCCTGTTTGCCCACCAGGTCGTTTGCCTGCGATAGAGCTTCGGCAGAATGAACGTGCCGCCGTCCTCATCCTGAATCGCCGGCTTGCTGTTCTTGGTCGGTTTCCGGTAAAGGAGCTTGGAATCAAATGCGGTGATCTTGGCGGTGAGGCGGCGCAGGATCCCCGAGACCGCCTTCTTGCCCTTGTCGTTCGCGCGAACGCACGTCCTGATCTCGCCCTCGGTCATCGAGTTGTACAAGCCGACAGTGGCCAGGCCCTTCTCGAGCAGCCAGAGGTTTAGGTCTGTCTTGTCGGCGAGTACGATGTTTCCGACAAACCTGCCGTACCGATCGACCGCGTCGGCCGGGCCGCGCGAATCGTCGAGCGCGGTCACGAACTGGCACTTCACCGGACCGGACCCGCGCCTGCGCAAGAAGTTGCGCAGCGCCACGGTCGCGGTCTCCGCCTGGCGTTGCCGGTACTCCTTCACGTAGCCCGTGCCCGCCAGCGTCTTGCCCTTGACCGGCGTCGGTTGATAGTGAAGCTCCGGTGCGTCGATTCCCTGGAGCCTGACGACCACGGTGTCCCTGCTCTTGCCGCGCAGCAGCGACTTGAGCTTGCCTCGATCGTCGTACTGCGCGGTCTCGTAGATCCTCGTGATCCGGCGCCTGCCGCTGTCGGTGGTGTAGGCAAACGAATTGCTCCCCACCTTGATGAGGATCTTGGTGGTGTCGGCGTCGGATCCGCCGTTTGGCCAGAATTGCGAGGTATCGATCGTGCCGCTGATAGTCAACGCTCCCATGGCTGCCCCCTTTGGCAATGCCCCCGGCAATCTCGTTTGTTCCGGGTCTCAAAACCGATCATGCGTCCGCCGACTGCGGTTGTCTTATCCGGCAGTCCCGTTGTGGACGTCGCAACGCTCGCGATCGCAACTTCAAGTCGGGCTGCGGCGACGGACCACGCATTGCGGTTGCCCTCGGACTCGGGGATCATCGGCGCCCATGAAAAGACTCCTGCCCGTCCTCCTCCTCGCGATCGCCGCCGGCTGTACTACGATCGAAAGCACCTGGAAGAGCCTCACCGGCTCGAGCGTCGAGCGCACCTTCAACGTGCCGATCGCCCGCGTCAAGCCCGCGTTCGTCTCGACGCTCAACCAGATGGGCATGCCGATCGCCGCCATCGAAGTGCGCGGCAAGAGCGAAGTGGTCAAGGCGAAGCGGGGCGAGAAGAGCGTGGAAGTCGAAATCGAGCGCCTGTCCGCCTCCTCCACGCGCGTGCGCGTAAACGGCAGCGACGACGCGATCGCGGGCCAGGTGATGCGCGACACCGAGAAGTGCCTCGGCGCTGGCTGATTCGTGTATAATGCGTTCCGTTGTTGCAGTACTTCTCGCGTCATCCGGTTAGCGTTTCCTCAGCTTACAAAGACATTTCGTCCTGAACCGGTTGGAGGAAAAACCCTCCCAGGCCGATCGTTCAGGAGAAATACCATTACTACGTCGTTCGATTCCCTCGGCCTCACGGCCGAGCTGCTCCGTGCTGTGTCCGAACAGGGCTACACGGTCCCCACCCCCATCCAGGCGCAGGCGATTCCGGTCGTGCTCGCGGGCAAGGATTTGCTTGCCGCGGCGCAGACCGGCACCGGCAAGACCGCCGGGTTTACGCTTCCGATCCTGAAGCTTTTGAGTGAAAGAAAAAGCTCCAAAGGCGTAAGAGCATTGGTGCTCGTACCCACTCGTGAGCTCGCCGCGCAGGTGCAGGAAAGCGTGCGCACCTACGGCAAGTACAAGCCGCTGCGCTCGACCACCATCTTCGGCGGCGTGAACATCAACCCGCAGATCCAGGAGCTGCGCCGCGGCGTGGACATCGTCGTGGCGACGCCGGGCCGGCTGCTCGACCACGTGCAGCAGCGCACGATCGACCTGCGCACGGTGGAGATCCTCGTGCTGGACGAGGCCGACCGCATGCTCGACATGGGCTTCATCCACGACATCCGCCGCATCATCGGCCTGCTGCCGAAGCAGCGGCAGAACCTGATGTTCTCGGCGACGTTCCCCGAGGAGATCCGCAAGCTCGCCTCCTCCTTCATGCACCAGCCGGTCACGGTCGAAGTCGCGCGGCGCAACACGCCCGCCGAGCTCGTCGCCCAGGTGCAGCACCCGGTGGCGCAGGACCGCAAGCGCGAGCTGCTCGCGCACCTCGTCAAAGACAACAACTGGCAGCAGGTGCTGGTGTTCACGCGCACCAAGCACGGCGCCAACAGGCTGGCGAAACAGCTCACCGCGTCGGGCATCGATGCCGACGCGATCCACGGCAACAAGAGCCAGCCGCAGCGCACGCGCGTGCTGAAGAAGTTCAAGGACAACGAGCTGCAGGTGCTGGTCGCCACCGACATCGCCGCGCGCGGCATCGACATCGACGAGTTGCCGCACGTGGTGAATTTCGACCTGCCGCACGTCGCCGAGGACTACGTGCACCGCATCGGCCGCACCGGCCGCGCGGGCTCCTCGGGCGAGGCGGTGTCGCTGGTCAGCCACGAAGACCGCCCGCTGATGGCGGCGATCGAAAAGCTCATGAACCGCAAGGTGGAATCGCGAGCGATCGCCGGCTTTGAGGCGGGCAGAACGCACGAAAGACAGGCCCCCTCTGCTCAACCCCAGCATCGGCGCCAGCACCATCAGCCTAAGCCTCAGCACCGCCAGGCGAGGGCGCAGCATCATCAACCGAAGGCACAGCACCACCAGCCCAAGGCGCCGCATCAACAGCCGAAGCCGCAGGCGCAGGCCGAACAGCCGCGGCCGGCGCAACTGCAGTACCCGCGGGCGGTAAGCCGGGGTTAGTTCTTCGCCTTGGCGGGGCGCGCGAACGCGCCCCGCAGTTCCGAGATCGGCGCCATCGACTGGATGAAGCCGAACTTGCCCTCGCGCATCTGCCGCGCCGCGTCCATGAACGCCTTCAAGGCGACCCGATTCAGGCCGCCGCCGATGCTCACGCGCCGGACGCCGGCCTCGCCGAGCTGATCCAGCGTGATCGCCGGATCGGCGAAGCCCATCACCAGGTTGAACGGCTTGCTCAGCGCCGAGGTCACGGTCCTGATCTCCGCGAGGCTGTGCAGCCCCGGCGCGTAGAGCACGTCGGCGCCCGCGGCCTCGAAGGCCTGCAGGCGGCGGATCGTGTCGTCCATGTCGCGCCTGCCATGGAGGAAGTTCTCGGCCCGCGCCGTCAGCATGAACGGCACCGGCAGCGAGCGCGCCACCTCGACCGCCACCTGGACGCGCTCGACCGCGAGGCTGAAGTCGTAGATCGGCCTGGCGGCGTCCCCGGTCGAATCCTCGATGGAGCCGCCCACCGCGCCGTGCTCGCAGGCGAGCCGGATCGCCCTGGCCGCTTCGCGCGGATCGTCCGCGAAGCAGTTCTCCAGGTCGGCGTTCACCGGCAGGCTCGTCGCGTCGCAGATCTCGCGGCAGTTGTCGAGCACTTGCCGCAGCGTCACGTCGCGCTGGCCCAGCATGTTCGCGAGGCCCAGGCTCGTGGTCGCCAGCGCCTCGAAGCCCATGCTCTCGAGGATCAGCGCCGATCCCCGGTCCCACGGATTCGGGATGAGAAACGGTTGCGCGCGCTCGTGCAATGCCCGGAATACGGCCGCCTTGCTTTCTTGTGAGCTCATGAGCGGAGATTCTAGGCGGGCTTCTCGCGTGCCGCCTCCTATAATCTTCCCCATGCACGACGAGCATGTCGACGTCCTGATCGTCGGCGCGGGCCTCTCGGGCATCGGCGCCGGCGTTCACCTGCAGGCGCGCTGCCCGGGCCGCAGCTTCGCCCTGCTCGAGGGCCGCGACGCCATCGGCGGCACCTGGGACCTGTTCCGCTATCCGGGCGTGCGCTCGGACTCGGACATGTTCACGCTAGGCTATTCGTTCCGCCCGTGGACGGACTCGAAAGCCATCGCCGACGGTCCTTCGATCCTCAAGTACGTCCGCGACACCGCGCGCGAGCACGGCATCGATCGCCGGATCCGCTTCGGCCACCGCGTCAGGCGCGCCTCCTGGTCTTCGGAGGACGCGCGCTGGACGGTGGAGGCCGAGCGCGACGGCGGACAGGTCGCGCGCTTCACCTGTAGCTTCCTGTTCAGCTGCGGCGGCTATTACAAGTACGAAGCAGGCTACACGCCGGATTTCGCCGGCATGGGGCGATTCCGGGGTCGCCTCGTGCATCCGCAAAAGTGGCCCGAAGACCTCGACTATGCCGGCAAGCGCGTGGTGGTGATCGGCAGCGGAGCGACCGCGGTGACGCTCGTGCCCGAGATGGCAGAGACCGCCGCGCACGTGACCATGCTGCAGCGCTCGCCGACCTACGTGGTCGCGCGCCCGTCGGAGGACGGACTCGCGAACTGGATGCGCCGCTGGCTGCCGCCGATGGTCGCTTACGGCATTACGCGCTGGAAGAAGACGCTGCTGCAGCAGTACTTCTTCAATCTGTGCCGGCGCCGGCCGGCTTACACGAAGCAGCTGATCCTTCGCGGCGTGCGCGCCTACCTGGGACCGGACTACGACGTCGACACGCATTTCACCCCGCGCTACAACCCGTGGGAACAGCGCATGTGCCTCGTTCCCGACGGGGATCTCTTCAGGGCAATTCGCTCGAACAAGGCGTCCGTGGTCACGGATACGATCGAGACCTTCACCGAAAAAGGCATCCGCCTGAAATCGGGCGCGGAGCTCGAAGCCGATGTCGTGGTCACCGCCACCGGGCTGGATCTCGAGATCCTCAGCGGCATCCAGCTCAGCGTGGACGGCGTACGCGTGGACCCGCCGAAGACGTTCAACTACAAGGGCCTGATGTACAGCGGCGTGCCCAACTTCGCCACCTCGTTCGGCTACACCAACGCGTCCTGGACGCTGAAGTGCGACCTGACCTGTGAGTACGTCTGCCGGCTGCTCAATCACATGAAAAAGCACGGCTACACGCGGTGCACGCCGCGCTTCGACGACCCTTCGGTCACGGCAGTGCCCTGGGTGGATTTCTCCTCGGGCTACATCCAGCGCAAGCTGCACCTTTTTCCCAAGCAGGGCTCGAAGGCGCCCTGGAAGCTGCGCCAGAACTACGCGCTCGACATCATGACCCTGCGCTTCGGCCGGATCGACGACGGCGTCATGGAGTTCACCGGCGCGCCTGCCGGCAGGATCGCCCGGCGCGCGTAGCCCGGGCCTCGCCCGCCGGGTCTAGCCGACCAGGCCGGCTTTGCGCAGGCCCTCGACGAACTGCTCGAGCGGCGCGGGATCGCTGTAGGGCAGGATGCGCAGCGTGTGCTCGATCGTGTAGTCGGGATTGATTTCCATCAGTTCGCGCCAGAACCTGCGAGCTTCTTCGATTCGGCCGGTGTGGCCGTAGAGCGAGGCAAGGTAGGCGCGCGTGACATCGGAGCGCGGCATGTGGATCAGGCGGCGCTTGAAGGTTGCTTCCGCCTCCTCGTAGCGCTTGAGGATGAACAGGACCCGTCCACAAGCATGGATCCAGAGGTGCATCTCCGGGTCGAGCCGCAGCGCCAGCTCGAACGACTGGAGCGACGGTTCGTGCCGCCCGCTGTAATGCAGCACGTTGCCGAGCACGCCATGGCCTTGCGAAAAATTGGCATCGAGCTCGATCGCGCGCCGCGCCGCGCGCTCGGCTTCGTCCAGCCGCCGTAGCCACATCAGCGTAATGGCAAGCGCCAGATGCGAGGTCGGCTCGAGCTCGTTGATGGCGCTCGCCTTGCGTGCCAACTCGAGGGCCCGCTCGAGGTAATCCGGCCCCGCGCTGTTCCAGCCGTTCACGAACTCGGTGCAGCGCAGGATCGCCAGCGCCGCGTAGGCCTGGGCCAATCCGGGATCGATGGTGAGCACACGTTCCAGCAGGGCGCGAGCCTCAGCCGACGTGGCGGCGCTGAATTGTAGTAGCAGGCTTCTGGCGCGGACGAGGTAGTCGTACGCCTCCGGGTTGACCTTGCCGAGACCTTGCCTGCGCGCCATCTCGCTTCCGGTGAGCGTCACCCTGAGCGCCTCGACGATGCTGCGCGTGACCTCGTCCTGGACAACGAAGATGTCTTCGAGGCTCCGGTCGAAGCGCTCGGCCCAGATGTGGCCGCCGCTTTCTGCGTCGATGAGCTGAACATTGATCCGCACCTTCATGCCCGCCTTGCGGACACTGCCCTCGAGCACGTGCCGTACGCCCAGCTTCCGGCCGACCTCCTTCACGTCAACGCTTTGCTTCTTGTATACGAAAGTGGAATTGCGGGCGATGACGAACAGGCCGGAAATCTTCGAGACGTCGGTGATGATGTCTTCGGTAATGCCGTCGGCGAAATACTCCTGCTCCGGATCGCCGCTCATATTGGTGAACGGCAGCACGGCGACTGAGGGTTTGTCGGGCAGCGACAGGGCGATCGCGTCCGCCGCAGCCGCCGGTCTAGTGCCTTCCCCACGCAGCGCGAAGGACCGCACCGGGTGCGGGATGTTCTTCACGTTCTGCTCGCCCCGATCGACGAAGTCCGCCGGCACCTTGCCTCGCACGGCGCCATTCACCGCATCGGAGATCCAGAGGCCGCCCGGCTCAGCCAGCGCCTGCAGGCGCGCCGCGATGTTCACGCCGTCACCGTAAATCGTTCCGTCGGCCTTTTCCATCACGTCGCCCAGGTGCACACCGATTCGAAAGCGCATGCGGCGATCCTCGGGAATCTTCTCTCCCGACTGCCTGATTTCCTGCTGAATCGAGAGAGCCGCGGATACTGCGCCAGTCGCTGTCTCGAACACCGCGAGCACCGAATCGCCGGCCATGTCGATCACACGACCCTGTGTGGATTCGATCTGTTTGCGGAAAACGGTCCGTGCGGCATCGAGTGCCGCCACCGTGGCACGCTCGTCCGCGGCCATCAGGCGAGAGTAGCCCGCGACGTCCGCCGCTAGGATTGCCGCCAACCGCTGCTTGAGATCAGTCCCGCTCACCCGGTAACGCCCCCTGGCCGGACGGCCAGTCTACTGCAGGGCGGCGGCTGCCGTAGAATCACTCCATGCACACGATTCTTCTTTTCGTTTTCGCCTTGCTGCCGGTGGCTGCTCTGGCGCAGACCTTTAAGTGCATCGATGCGCAGAAGCGCGTCACCTACTCCAACGCCTCCTGCGAGAAGCAGGGACTGACGGACGCGGGCCCGGTTGCCGACCGCATCGTGACCCTGCCCACGGTCGAAGTGCGCAAGCCTGCGACGCGCCCGGAAGCAGCCAAGGCCCCTACGCCCCGCTCGCTCGACGATGCCGAGGTTGGCCGCGGCAGCACGCAGATCAAGCCCATCGTGCCGTTCATGGAGAAGTTGGCGAAGTGATCCCGCAGTGAATTCCGCAGGGACCTACGACTACGCGATCGCCGGCGCCGGCAGCGCCGGCTGCCTGCTCGCCAACCGCCTCTCGGCCGACCCGCAGAAGAGCGTGCTGCTGCTCGAAGCCGGCGGCCAGGATGACTGGTTCTGGATCGACATCCCGGTCGGCTACCTGTACACCATCGCCAACCCGCGCACCGACTGGTGCTACCAGACCGAGCCCGACGCGCATCTCGCGGGCCGCTCGATCCACTACGCGCGCGGCAAGGTACTGGGCGGCTGCTCCTCCATCAACGCCATGATCTACATGCGCGGCCAGAAGGAGGACTACGACCACTGGGCCGCGCTCGGCAACGAGGACTGGTCCTGGGAGGACGCGCTCCCCTATTTCAGGAAACTCGAGGAAAGCCTCCATATCGAGGACCCCCGCGTGCGCTGGGAGATCATCGATGCGTGGCGTGAAGCCGCAGCCGAGTGCGGCATCCGGACGATTCGTTCCTTCAACGGCGGGGACAACAGCGGTTGCGCCCCTTTCCAGATGACCCAGCGCAACGGCCGGCGCTGGAGCGCGACCAATGCCTTCCTGCGGCCGGTGCTGCACAGGAAGAACCTCACGGTGCTGACAGGTGCCTCCGTTCGGAAGATAAGGTTTTCGAACAGGACAGCGGAAGGCCTGGAGTACCTGAAAGACGGAACTGCATTTTTCGTGAAAGCAAATCGCGAAACCATCCTGTCGCTCGGCTCGATCGGCTCGCCGCAGATCCTGCAGCTTTCGGGCATCGGTCCGAAAGAACTTCTTGAGAAGCATCGAATTCCCGTCGTGCAGAGCCTGCCGGGTGTAGGCGAGAACCTGCACGACCACCTGCAGATCCGCATGCAGTACAAGGTGAAGAACGTGCGCACATTGAACGAGATGTCGAACAGCCTATGGGGAATTGCGTCGATGGGCCTCGACTACCTGTTGCGGCGCCGCGGCCCGCTCACCATGCCGCCCTCGCAGCTGGGCGCGTTCGCGCGCAGCGACCCCTCGCAGCCGACGCCGAACATCGAATGGCACGTGCAGCCGCTGTCGCTGGACAAGTTCGGCGACCCGCTGCACCCGTTCCCCGCGATCACGCCGAGCGTGTGCAACCTGCGCCCCACGTCGCGCGGCTGGGTGCGGATCAAATCCGCCGACTCCGCGGCCTACCCGGAGATCAAGCTGAACTACCTCTCCACCGCGGAAGACCGCAAGGTGGCGGTGGACGGCATGCGGTTTACGCGGCGCATCATGAATTCGAAAGCCTTGGCGAAGTACGAGCCGGAGGAATATCGCCCAGGCCCGTCTTATTCTTCAGATCAACAACTGGAACAGGCCGCGGGGGAGCTCGGCACCACCATCTTCCATCCGGTCGGCACCTGCAAGATGGGCAGCGACCCCATGGCCGTCGTGGACGACTGCCTGCGCGTGCACGGCGTGGAGCGCCTGCGCGTGGTGGACGCCTCGATCATGCCGAGGATCACCTCGGGCAACACCAACGCGCCCACCTACCTGATCGCGGAAAAAGGCTCGCGTATGATCCGCGACGCCGGGTATTGAACTGCGCACCCGCAACCCCATCTAACACGGCGTAACGACAACCTGACGCGGAGATGCTAAGTCCATGAAAAGAATAGTTCTTCTGGTCGCCACGAACCTGGCGGTGATGCTGCTGCTGTCCATCGTGATCAGCGTGCTCGGCCTCGACCGCGCGCTGGCCCAGGAAGGTATCCAGTACGTGCCGCTCATGATCATGGCGGCCATCTTCGGCTTCGGCGGCGCGTTCATCTCGCTGCTGATTTCCAAGCCGATTGCCAAGTGGTCCACCGGCGCCCAGGTCATCGACGGCACCGAGGGCACCACACAGTACTGGCTGGTGGACACCGTCCGGCGCCTGGCCCAGAAGGCCGGCATCAGCATGCCCGAAGTCGCGGTCTACGAGGGCGAGCCCAACGCCTTCGCTACCGGCGCGTTCCGCGACTCGGCGCTGGTCGCCGTCTCGACGGGCCTGCTCGAATCCATGTCGCGCGACGAGGTCGAGGCCGTGCTCGGCCACGAGATCGGCCACGTCGCCAACGGCGACATGGTCACGCTCACGCTGATCCAGGGCGTGGTCAACACCTTCGTGATCTTCCTGTCGCGCATCATCGGCTACATCGTCGACCGCGTGATCCTGAAGAACGAGCGCGGCGAAGGCATCGGCTTCTTCGTCACGGTGATGGTGTCGCAGATCGTGCTCGGCCTGTTCGCCTCGATCATCGTCGCCTGGTTCTCGCGCCGGCGCGAATTCCGCGCCGACGCGGCCTCGGCCAGCCTGCTCGGCTCGCCGCAGCCGATGGTGAACGCGCTCGCGCGCCTGGGCGGCCTGCAGGCGGGCGCGCTGCCGCAGAACATGGCGGCCTCGGGCATCAGCGCCGGCCCCGGCGGCTGGGGCGCCCTGTTCTCGACGCACCCGCCGATCGAACAGCGCATCGCAGCGCTGCAGTCACGCGCAGTCGGCGCGACCTCGCACTAAGGAAAAAGGGGGTCAGAGCAACATTTCAGGAGCGGTGTCGCCGGATCAGGCGTCACCGTGAAATGTTGCTCTGACCCCCTTTTTCCGTGAAGCCCCTTTTCTATTTCGTCCTGCTGACGGTCCTCAGCCACGCGGGCTTCGTCGGCAGCCGCATCACCGTGGCGCTCGCGGCCCTCGAGCAGCGCGCTTCGCCGCTCGCGGTTGGCGTGCTGATGTCGCTCTACGCGGTGATCCCGATGCTGATGGCGGTGCAGGCCGGGCGCCTGGTCGACCGCGTGGGCGCCTTCTGGCCGATCGCCATCGCCGGCACGGTGATGATCCTGGGCATGCTCGCGCCGTCGGCCTCGGCCGCGCTGCCGGTGCTGTTCGGCTCGGCGGTGGTGGTCGGCACCGCGTTCATGCTGCAGCACATCGCGCTGAACCACGTGATCGGCAACCTGGGCGAGCCGGGCGAGCGGCCGGTCAACTTCAGCTGGTTCGCACTCGGCTACTCGGTCAGCGGCTTCCTCGGGCCGCTGCTCGCCGGCTTCACCATCGACCTGGCCGGGCACCGCTGGGCGTTCCTGCTGCTCGCCGTGCCGCCGCTCGCCGGCACCCTGCTGCTCGCCTGGAAGCGCGGCGTGCCGCCGATGCCCGCCGAGCACAAGGGCGGCGCCGGCAAGCGCAGCGTCGCCGACCTGCTGCGCAACCCGCGCCTGCTGCCCGTGTTCCTGTTCAGCACGCTGCTCGCCTCGGGCTGGGACATGTACACCTTCGTGATCCCGATCTACGGCACGCAGATCGGCCTGTCGGCCTCGACCATCGGCATCGTCATGAGCAGCTTCGCGCTCGCGACCTTCGTGGTGCGCCTCGCCATGCCCGCCATGGTGCGCCGGTTGAGCGCCTGGTCCGTGGTCTGCGCGGCGCTGGTGATCGCGGGCACCGCCTACGCGCTGTTCCCGCTCGCCAAGCAGGCGCCGCTGCTGGTGGCGCTGTCGTTCCTGCTCGGCCTCGGGCTGGGCAGCGCGCAACCGATGATCATGTCGGCGCTGTACGCGGCCTCGCCGCCGGGCCGCCAGGGCGAGGTGGTCGGCATGCGCACCACCATGATCAACGCCAGCACCACCTTCATGCCGCTCGCCTTCGGCGCGCTCGGCACCGCGCTCGGCGTGGCGCCGATCCTCTGGACGATGGCCGGCCTGATGCTCGCCGGCGGCTGGATCGCCGACCGGCTGCGGCGCCGGGGCGGCTAGAATTCCGGGATGCGCAGACCCTCCCTCACGCAATTCCTCATCGAGCGCCAGCGCGCTGGCCGCATCAACGCCGACTTGCGGCTGCTCATCGAAACCATCGCGCGCGCCTGCAAGGCGATCAGCACGCGCGTGAACAAGGGCGCGCTCGGCGGCGGCCACGGCTCGGCGGGCAGCGAGAACGTGCAGGGCGAGATCCAGAAGAACCTCGACGTGCTGTCGAACGAGATCCTGCTCCAGGCCAACGAATGGGGCGGCAACCTCGCCGCGCTCGCCTCCGAGGAGATGGAGGACGTCAAGCCCACGCCGACGCACTACCCGCGCGGCGAGTACCTGCTGCTGTTCGACCCGCTCGACGGCTCCTCCAACATCGACGTCAACATCTCGGTCGGCACCATCTTCTCGGTGCTGCGCTGCCCGCAGGGCGTCGCGGAGCCCGACGAGCGGTGCTTCCTGCAGCCCGGGCGCCAGCAGGCGGCCGCGGGCTTTGCCGTGTACGGGCCCACCACGCAGCTCGTGGTGACGGTCGGCGATGGCGCCTACGGCTTCACGCTCGATCGCGAGACCTTCACCTTCGTGCTCACGCACGAGAAGATCCGCATTCCCGAGGACACCGCCGAGTTCGCGATCAACACGTCCAACATGCGCCGCTGGGAAGCGCCCGTGAAGCGCTACATCGACGAGTGCCTCGCGGGCAAGGACGGGCCGCGCGGCAAGGACTTCAACATGCGCTGGGTGGCCTCGATGGTGGCCGACGTCTACCGCGTGCTCTCGCGCGGCGGCATCTTCATGTACCCGCGCGACTCGAAGAACAAGGACGGCCGCCTGCGCCTGATGTACGAGGCCAACCCGATGGCCTTCATCGTCGAGCAGGCGGGCGGCGCCGCGACCGACGGCGCCACGCGCATCCTCGACATCCAGCCGCAGAAGCTGCACCAGCGCATCGCGGTCGTCCTCGGCTCAATGAACGAGGTCGAGGTCGTGAGGAAATACCACTCCTAGTCAGAGGTTGACTGCTTCCCTGAGCGTTCTGCGGACGCCGAGGCCGTCGATCGAGCAGAGCGCCGTGTCGACTTTATGCCCCTGGTCGCCGAAACGTCGCCAAGGAAAATCTGCAGCACGTCCAGCTCCTCTTTGGGCAAATCCGTCGCCTCCAGGAGCTTCAACCTCTTGATGACCACCTCCAGCGCTTCGGCCAGGTGGCCGATCTGCTTGCCGTAGCTGCCCACGTTCTGAAGGACTTCATGTTCGATCGTCGAATCCGACGAAGCGCCCAGGTTCACGCTGAAGAGATTGAAGCTCCAATTCGGCAGGATGGGCTGGTTCAGGGTGCCCGGCGCGAATTGCAACGGCAGCAGAACTTGCTCCATGTTCGACTCCTTCCTCGTTTCGAGAGTGGAAAATTTGGTCGCGTCTACGGTCGTCGCCTGATGACCTGACGAATCCGGCGACGCACGGAGACCGTGCCTAACGAATGAAAGGGACTTCCCCTACGCGAAGGCGGGTGACCCGCACGGCATCGAGTGCCAAGATTGAGGTGTCAAAGTTCAATCTGATAACCGGAGGGGAAGTCATGGAACAGACTACTACCGTGGGGATCGATCTGGCAAAGAGCGTGTTCTCGCTGCACGGGGTGGACGGCGCGGGTCGGGTGGTGCTCCGGCGCACGGTGCGCCGCGATCAGCTGCTGGAGGTGGTGGCGGGCTTGTCGCCGTGTCTGATCGGCATGGAGGCGTGCTTCGGGGCACACGACTGGGGCCGGCGGCTCCAGGAGCACGGGCACACGGTGCGGCTGATGGCCCCGAAGTTCGTAGCCCCGTATCGGAAGAGCGGCAAGAACGACGGCAACGACGCCGAGGCGATCTGCGAGGCGGTGAGGCGCCCGAGCATGCGCTTTGTGCCGGTGAAGAGCGCTGAGCAGCAGGCGCTCTTGGCGCTGCATCGCGTTCGCCAGGGGTTCGTGGTGGAGAGGATTGCGACGATCAACCGGCTGCGGGGGCTGATGACGGAGTTCGGCGTGGTGCTGCCGCTGCGTTCGGTGAACGTTCGACGACTCGCCCCCGCCGCAGCCGAGGCCCTGCCCGAGCTCGCGCGCCAGGCGGTCGGCGACCTGCTCGAGCGGCTCAGGCTGCTCGACGAACGGCTCGATATGTACGACCGGCAGATCCTTGCCCAGGCGCGGCTATCGGAGCCCGCGCAGCGACTGATGAAGATCCGCGGGATCGGGGCCACCACGGCGCTGGCGATCGTCGCCACCGTGGGCGATGCGCGCGAGTTCAGGAACGGCCGGCAGTTCGCCGCCTGGATCGGCCTGGTGCCGGGCCAATACTCCACCGGCGGCAAAGCCCGTCTCGGACACATCAGCAAGCGCGGCGACGCCTACCTCAGGAACCTGCTCGTGCAGGGCGCGCGCTCGGTGCTGCAATCGGCCGCCTCGCACCAGGATCGCCTGTCGCGCTGGGCGCTGGAGCTGCAGCCGCGCCGCGGCCACTACCGCACGCTGGTGGCCATCGCCAACAAGAACGCGCGCATCGCCTGGGCGCTGCTGGCCAAGAACGAGGCGCTGCGCCTGGCCTGAACATCAACGGCTTCCACGACTGCCATCGACGATGACGAAACGGTCACACCGGCGCCCGGGGATCCTGATCAAACTGAACGGCAGCAGCCATGCCGACTAACGAGCGAGGACCGGGCGTGCGGCTTTCATCGGGGCCAGAGCACTCACAGTGCTCACACACAGGCCGGTTATAGTGACGCAGTCCGTTCTTCCATCGTCACGACCGCCTCCATTGCGGCAGCGGGGAAGTCCCTATGGTCCCTATAGTCTTGGTGAACGGCGGGCCAGCACCAACCGTTGAGTTGGCACGGCGCTGGCGGCCCGTCCGTTCAACATAGAGTTAAGTCGCTCAAGCCCGCGCCGTGAATGACTCCCGCAGGAAATCTACATAGCGCATCCTGCACGTTTGTGATGCGCGCATGAAAGCTTGTGTGTGTCCTGATTCGGCCATTTTCCAGAAAAAGCGATCCGGTTCAGGGAGACTGCACGCCTGAAACAATCGTTTACCCATCTCGACAGGAGCCGCGCGATCGTTTTCGCCGTAAATGAATAGAATCTTCCGCAAGCACTCGACGGATTGAATCTGCGTTATTGGCCGAAGCGATTGTTCAAGTTTGGGAAGCAGCACACTCAGCGCGCTCAAAACCAGATTTGCCACTGGGTAGCGATACCAGAATTCTTTCAGCGTCGTAAAGGCTCCCTCGATCACCGCGGCGGAAAAACCGTGCCCCTTTCTTGAAAGAGCGCATATTGCCCAAGCACCGCCAAACGAAGTGCCAACGACAGCTGTGGGTAGATTTGGTGCCAGCCGTCGCAATTCACGGCCAGATGCTAAGACGTCCTCCATATAGCTAAAACTGCCTTCCTGACTTTCCCCAAAACCATTGAAGTCGAAAAGCAATACATTGAACCCGTTCTCGCGTAGAAAACGCGCATGCCCGTCTCTCAGAAAAAATCCTTTGGCATCTCTTCCCATTGGATGGGCTAGCAAAACGTTTCCAACCACGGGTTCCACGAGGGAAGGCCCGAATAAGGCTGCGAGTCGAGCGTTTGAGCCGCTCAGTACAGTGAGCCTCTGCCAATCCTGAGCGTTCTCCGCTTCCGGAAACAACCAAGGTTTTCGATATTTCCCAAAAAAAGGTGTCTTCAGCAAGCGGTACAGGAACATTCGGATTTCCTCCAGTGTGAGCGACTTAACGTAGAGCTAAGCGGGCTGCGCGGCTGTTTGCGCAGCTCCGCTTGAGCGCAAGGTTGGGCGTCACACCTGATCTATCCATCAGGACCGGACGATGTGTTCCTTCAATCCTCGTCGCGGTGCAGGACCGATCGCTGGTGCATATCCTAGTCTCGTCCACATCTGGACCGTATAGCCGGGTGGAGGCGCGTCAAGGAGTTGATGGATTGCTGCGTATGGACCTGCCACTTCGGGATACTCCTGCAAAGCCTGAGAGATCGGCTGCATTGAAAGACCCTGCTGTGTTGCAGCGAGCTGCGCCCGTACGTAGGCGCGCCCCGCGTTGACTTGAGTCTTGCGGTCATTGCCTTCGGTGATCATCCAGAAGAACGCGGGTGTCGTATCGAGCTTCGAATTGAATTCTTTGATCTGGCTAGTGGTTGCATAGTCTTCGGGCGATGGCGCCTTAGACCGATCAAATAGCCCCAAGCTGGCGAGGAGCCGGAGGAACGGCCTGTTGACAGAGATTCCGTCACGATGCTTTGCGATTTCTTCCGGGCCGACACGCAATACCTTGTACGACTCCAAGATGGTTCGCGGCGTTACCAGTTCGATGCGCCATGCCTCAGCAGCAATCGTGCGATGCTTGGTCAACAGGTCCGGTTTGTCGTTGCCGACAAAGCCAATTCGAATCGGATAGCCCGCGACCGAATCTGTGATGCCCCTTATGGCCTCAGGCGGTACAACTCTTGTCTCGTAAGCCTCGCGATTTGTGCGGCGTCTCGTAATCTCTGCAAACAGAGGATCTCTCTTGACGTTCGTGTCCGCCGCAAGGCGAACTCTAGCAACCGGGCGTTGATCGATCTTCGTCATATCAAAAGCGCCTTCAGGGAACAATTCAATTTCCGCCCGCAACCTCTTTTCTCTCGCTGCCATATCCAGCAATTCCAGAAATGTTCCGTGGCTCATCATGATTTGCCGGGAATAAGGATCGGTTTCCGGAAGAAGCCGGCCAAGATCACAATAGAGAATTATTGAATCGGGTTGCCGAAGGTCGACCATCCAGGATTGCAGATTGTGTGAGTGAGGGGCAAGGATCGCGTAGCTCAATATCCATTCGCGTACATTCACGTCCGTCGCCGGACCTCTCCAAGCCGCTACCGCCTCGGTGGGAATTTCGCTGGAACAACCTGGCAGGTTCGGTAATGCAGCAAAAACAACACCGCCACCCGCTAATCGAACAAAGTCTCTTCGTTTCATAGGACAGCAACTCCCTGTGACGCCCAACGAACAGGATCGTATCCGGCGTGCGACAGCATGACGGATACGGTCAGTTGGACTGAACCGCTGGATTCAGCGCGCGAGCGGTGGTACTTGGGAAATGAATGCGAGGGCGTGTGGAGCGAAGTGCGCGGGGCGGCGTGCATGGGCGGTGCCCGGGGCGGTGCGATGCGGGATCGCGGATGAGCGCACTATGGCAGAGGGGTCCGGGCGGGTCAACGCGGGCGAGCGGGACAAGCGCAGGCCCCGCGCGCAGGGCGCGGCGGTGCTTGGCATCGAGCACGCGATCGTGGTCATGGTGGCGAGCGCGACTGCGCAGGCAAGGTGCTCACCAAGCGAAGGGTGCCGAGGTTGCAGTGCGGGCAACGCTCGATGTCGATGGCGGCGACGCGCAGCCAGAACGCGGCGATCGACTCCGGTGCGGGGCGATCGGGAGCGGGCGCGGGCATGGCGAGCGCGGCGCGCGCGATGGCCAGGAGCGTGCGCTTATGGCGGTTGGCGAGCAGGCCGTAGTGACGGATGCGGTTGAAGCCGCACGGCAAGACGTGCAGCGCGAAGCGGCGCAGGAACTCCAAGGGTTCGAGGCCGATGACTTTGCGCCGATCGCCGTGGGCGTAGTCCTTGTAGCGAAAGCGCACCGCGTTCGCCTCTGCAGACACGAGCCGTTCGTTGGAGATGGCGACACGGTGCGTGTAGCGCCCCAGATACTGGAGCACCTGCTCGGGGCCGGCGAAGGGCCGCTTGGCGTAGACGACCCAGGGCTTTGCGCGTAGCGCGGCGAGTAATGCACGCTGGGCGCGCGACTCGGCGAGCGCGCTGGTGCTGCCCGAGAGTGCGAGTTGCCCACGCGCCAACGCTTGGGCGAGCGCTGCGCAGAACTTGCCGCGGAACACGATCGACAGTGCCTTCACCGGAAACAAGAACCCACGGCGAGATCGAGCCCAAGTGCCGGCCTCGGAGAGCGCACCTGCGGCAACCAGCGCATGTACGTGCAAGTGCTGGCTGAGCGTCTGGCCCCAGGTGTGAAGCACCAGCGTGGCGGCGATCTCGCCCCCGAGCCAGCGTGGATTGCGCCCGAACTCAACCAGAGTCTGGGCGGCAGCGGCAAAGAGCATCGCGTAGAGCGCACGCGGGTTGCCCTGGGCGAGAGAGTTGACCTCGTGCGGCAGCGTGAAGACGAGGTGGTAGTACGGCACCGGCAGGAACTCTGCGCGCCGCTCGGCGAGCCAGCGCTCCTTGGCCCGCGTCTGGCACTTGGGGCAGTGCCGGTTGCGGCAGGAGTGGTACACGTAGCGCCGATCGCCGCAGGCGTCGCACTGACGCAACTCGCCCCCGAGCGCCGCCGTGCGGCAGCGCCCGATCGCGCGCAGCGCCCGGTGCTGGACCGCGCAAAGCCGGTGCGCGGCGCGAAACGCGGCGCCGTGCACACGCACGATGTCGGCCAGTTCGACCCTCCCGCTGCGCGCGCCGGTTTGGCGCGCAGGCACGACGCTCTATCGCGGCTTGGGCGCAGCCCCGTCCAGCAGTTCCAGCGGCGAGGGTGTGCCCGCCAAGTGCTTGCGCGCCAAATGAAAGTACCGCAACGTCGAGCTGATGTGGCCGTGGCCCATCAGGCGCTGGATGGTGTGGATGTCCACACCTGCCTCCAACATGTGCGTCGCGAACGCGTGGCGCAAGGCGTGAATGCCGCCGCGTTTGGTGATCGCGGCGCGCGCCTTCGCGGCCTTGAAGACCCGCTGCACCGTCGTGTCACTCAAACAGAGTGCCGGATCCTTGCCCGGGAACAACCACGGCGCCGGCCGGTACGCCGCCCAGTAGCGGCGCAACTCCGCGAGCAACCGCGGCGAGAGCAGCGTATAGCGGTCCTTCGCCCCCTTGCCCTGTTCCACCCGGATCGTCATCCTCGCCGAATCGATATCCGTCACCTTCAGATGGCAGATCTCGTTCAGCCTCAACCCCGCGCCGTAGGCGGTCATCAGCATCGCGCGGTGCTTCGGATTGGTGGTGAGATCGATCAAGCGCGCTACTTCTTCGCGCGCGAGAATCTGCGGCAGCTTCTGCGGCTGGCGTGCGGTCGGAATGCCGAATTGCGCCTCGCTCCTCTTCAACGTGACGCGGTAGAAAAACTTCAGCCCCTGCGCCGCGACATTGCAGCTGGACCAGGACAGTCTTCTCTTCTCGATCAGGTGCAGCAGGTAGTTCTGCACCTCGGTCTCATTGATCCGGTCCGGGCGCCGCCCGTAGTGCTTCGCCAGCCCCGCCACCGCCCCCAGGTACGCCTCGCGCGTGCGTACCGACATCCCGCGAACCACCAGATCGCCATCCATTTGCTTGCGCAATTCGCTCATCGCCGTCTCCTCGTCCGAATGCGCGGGAACATTCCCGCGACCGGACGCTGACACGGCGCGCGCATTCACCCCTTCACGCGACGCAACTCACTCCTGTTCGATTCGCCTCACCGGACGGCAAGGCGCGGACCACCACCGCGAAGCGGTTTAGTTCAAC
>JBASCW010000036.1:0-26595 GCA_049651845.1 Burkholderiales bacterium
CGCCCGAAGTTCCTCGCCGCCACGCTCACCGAGCTGCGGCGCGACAAGGAGCGCCTGCAGTCGGCGGCAACGCGCGACACGCCATGAGCGCGGTGCGCGAACGCCTGATCCGCCTTGCCGAGCGCCGCGCCCAGCTCCAGGAGAAGGCGCGCGCCGAGCGCGAGGCACTGGCCGCGGTGCTCGAGCGCGGCGACGAGGTCGCCTCGCTGCTCGCGCGCGTGCGCGGCATCGTCGAGCAACTGCGCCGCCGCCCGTGGATCGTCGCGGGCGTCGTGGGATTGCTGGTCGCGCTGCGCCCGCGGCGTGCGCTCGGCTGGCTCGTGAGGGGCTGGTCGGCCTGGCGGCTGTATCGCGAGGCGCGGCGCTGGTGGCGGCAGTACGTCGAGCGCGCGCCCGGCGCCGCCTGATGCCGATCCGCGCCCCTCGGGCGCGCGCCTGACCTACAACGCGTAGTCGATGATCAGCGGCGCGTGGTCGCTGAAGCGCTTCTTCAGGTAGATCGACTCGCGCCGCGCGGCCTGCGCCGCACGCGGCGTGGCGATCTGGTAGTCGATGCGCCAGCCCACGTTCTTCGCCCAGGCCTGGCCGCGGTTGGACCACCAGGTGTACTGCTCGGGCCTGGCGTTTAGGCGGCGGAACACGTCGACGAAGCCCAAGTCGTCGAACACGCGCGTGAGCCAGGCGCGCTCCTCGGGCAGGAAGCCCGAGTTCTTCTGGTTCGAGCGCCAGTTCCTGAGGTCGATCTCCTTGTGCGCGATGTTCCAGTCGCCGCAGAGGATGATTTCGCGGCCGCTGCTCTTGAGCTTTTTCAGATGCAGAAAGAATTTCCTGAGAAAGCGGAATTTCGACGCCTGCCGGTGCGGCCCCGCCGAGCCGGAGGGCAGGTAGATCGAGATCACCGCGAGCCTGCCGAACTGCGCCTCGAGGTAGCGGCCCTCGGCGTCGAATTCCTTCACGCCGAAGCCGGTGATGACCTTGTCCGGCTTCGCGCGGCTGTAGAGCGCCACGCCCGCGTAGCCCTTTTTCGCGGCGCAGTGGAAATAGCCGAAATACCCCCTGGGGGCGAGCATGCCGGGCTCGAGGTCGGCCTCGTGGGCCTTCACTTCCTGCAGGCAGACGACATCGGCCTTTTGTGCCGCGAGCCAGGGATAGAGCCCCTTGCGCGCGGCCGAGCGGATGCCGTTGACGTTGAGGGTGATGATCTTCAAGTCGAGGGAAAGCTCGACGCGCCGCCGTACGCCGCCGACCATTCTGCCGGCGCATTGAGGAACTTCTCCACTTCGGCGACCTGCGCGGCCGCGAGGTAGTTGCCCTGCTTGACCACGCGCAGCACGTCCCACCAGGTCGCGAGGTGGTGCAGGCGCACGCCGAGCTCGCTCATCACCTTCTTCGACTCCGGGAAGATGTCGTAATAGAAGTTCACGAACACGTGCTCGACCACCGCGCCAGCCTCGCGCAGCGCCTTGCAGAAGTTGATCTTGGAGCGCCCGTCGGTGGTGAGGTCCTCCACCAGCAGCGTACGCGCGCCCTCGCGGATGTCGCCCTCGATCTGCGCGTTGCGGCCGAAGCCCTTGGGCTTCTTGCGGATGTACTGCATCGGCAGGCCGAAGCGCTCGGCGAGCCAGGCCGCGTAGGGTATGCCCGCGGTCTCGCCGCCGGCGATGACGTCGAACTGCTCGAAGCCCGCGTCGCGCGACAGCGTCGCGGCGGCGAAATCCACCAGCTGCCTGCGGATGCGCGGGTAGAAGATGAGCTTGCGGCAGTCGATGTAAACCGGGCTCGCCCAGCCGGAGGTGAAGATGAAGGGCTTGCCCTCGGAAAAGAGCACCGCCTTCACCTCCAGCAACATCTTCGCGGTGGTGTCGGCGATGAAGGCGCGATCCGCGGAGTGCATGGCGGGTGAATTTTAGCAGGTCAACCTGCGGCCCTGCCTCGCGTTAGAATCGGTCTCGCTGACGAATTCGGGAGCCACCATGCTGCGCGCCGCCCTGGTTTTCGCGATTGCCCTGCTGCCGCTGGCCGCACTCGCGCAGTCCTACCGCTGCGCCGCCAAGGACGGCAAGAAATACTACGGATCCACCGTGCCGCCGCAGTGCCTCGGCCAGCCCGTCGAGCAGCTCGACGGCCGTGGCGTGGTGGTGAGGCGCTTCGACGCCCAGGCCTCTGCCGACGAGCGTGCCAAGAAGGAGGCCGACGAGGTCGAGAGCAAGAAGCGCGCCGCGCTCGCCAAGGAGCAGGGCCGCAGGGACAGCGCGCTGCTCGCGAGCTACACCGGCGAAAAGGATATCGAGGTCGCGCGCGCGCGCGCGCTCGAGAGCCCGCAGCAGGCCGTCAAGGACGCCGAGAACCGGATCGCGGCGCTGAACAAGCAGTGCGGCGCGCCGAAAGAGGACACGAAGGCGGTCGACAGCGAGCTGAAGGCGCAGCAGGAGGTGCTTGCGGCACGCCGGAAGGAGATCGACGCCATCAACGTGCGCTACGACGAGGACAAGAAGCGGTACATCGCAATCAAGCAAGGAAAGTAGACATGAAGATCGCAGTCACGGCGCTCGCCGCAAGTTTCGCGTTGCTGCCCCTCGCGGCGCAAGCGCAGCCTACGCAGTCCTCGTACCGCTGCATCGGCACCGACGGCAAGAAGTACTACGGCTCGACCATTCCGATGCAGTGCATCGGCCAGCCTGTGGAGCAGCTCAACAACCAGGGCATGGTCATCAAGCGCATCGACGCCGCCGCCTCGGCCGCCGAGCGCGAGAAGAAGGCCGCCGAGGAGGCCGAGCGCAAGAAGCGCGAGGTGATCACCAAGGAGGAAGGCCGGCGCAACCGCGCGCTGCTCGCCACCTATACCAGCGAGAAGGACATCGACGCGGCGCGCGCGCGCGCGCTCAAGGACAACGAGGGCGCGGTCAAGGACATCGAGAAGCGCATCGGCGGCCTGCAGGCGCGCCTGGCGACGCTGAAGAAGGAGCTGGAGTTCTACGACCGCAAGAACAAGCCTCCCGCCAAGCTCGCGCAGGACATCCAGAGCGCCGAGTTCGACATCGAGACGCAGCAACAGCTGATGGCGGCGAAGCAGAAGGAAGTCGGGCTGATCAACGCGCGCTACGACGACGACAAGAAGCGCTACCTCGAGCTGACCAAGGGTGCGGGAGCGACGGGCACCGGCGTTGCGCCCGCCGGCAGGTAGCCGTCAGCCTTTAAGCTTGCGGCGCAGGATCTCGTTGACCTGCGCCGGGTTGGCCTTGCCCTTGCTCGCCTTCATCACCTGCCCGACCAGCGCGTTGAACGCTTTTTCCTTGCCCGAACGGTAGTCGTCCACGAGCTTCGCGCTCGCGGCCATCACCGCGTCGACGATCTTCTCGACCGCGCCGCCGTCGGAGATCTGCTTCAGGCCCTTCTTTTCGATGATCTCGTCAGGCGATCCGCCGCCTGACCACATCGCTTCATCGATTTCTTTTGCGATCTTGCCTGAGATCGTGCCATCGACTATCCGCTCCATGAGCTGCCGCAGCTGAGGCGGGCGTACGGGCGCCTCTGAAATTCTCATGTTTCTCTCGTTCAGCATCGCGTTCGTGCTGACCGCGATCCAATTCGCTGCCTGCCGCACGACCTCAGGTTTGGCATTCCTCGTTGCTTCCTCGAAATAGTCGGACAGATCTCTATCGCTCGTCAGGACCTGCGCGGTCGGTGCCGCAATCGCCATTTGGTCCGTGAATCTCTTGAATCTCGCTGCCGGAAGTTCCGGCATCGATTGCCGAATCCGTTCGATATCCTGCTCGGAGATCACCAGCGGCAGCAGATCGGGATCGGGGAAGTAGCGGTAGTCCTGCGCGTCTTCCTTGGAGCGCATCGAGCGCGTCTCGTTCTTGTCCGGGTCGTAGAGGCGCGTTTCCTGGACGACCGTGCCGCCGTCCTCGAGGAGCTCGATCTGGCGCTTCGCGTCGAACTCGATGGCGTGCTCCATGAAGCGGAAGGAGTTGAGGTTCTTGATCTCGCAGCGCGTGCCCAGGGTCTGGGAGCCCGCCTTGCGCACCGAGACGTTGGCGTCGCAGCGGAACGAGCCCTCCTGCATGTTGCCGTCGCAGATGCCGATCCAGCGCACCAGCGCGTGTAGCGTGCGCGCGTAGGCGACGGCTTCCTTCGCACCGCGCAAATCGGGTTCGGTGACGATTTCCAAGAGCGGTGTGCCCGCGCGGTTGAGGTCGATGCCGCTCATGCCGTGGAAGTCTTCATGCAGCGACTTGCCGGCGTCCTCTTCCAGGTGCGCGCGCGTGAGCCGGATCGTCTTCGGGCCGGCTTCGGTCTGGATCCGAACGGATCCGCCGGTCACGACCGGCAGTTCGTATTGGCTGATCTGATATCCCTTGGGCAGATCGGGATAGAAGTAGTTCTTGCGCGCGAATACGGAGCGGCGGCTGATCGCCTCCTTGCCGCCAACCGCCAGGCCGAATCGGATTGCCAGTTCTACCGCGCCCCTGTTCAGCACCGGCAGCACGCCCGGCAGCGCGATGTCCACCGCGCAGGCCTGCGTGTTGGGCGCGGCGCCGAACGCGGTCGAGGCGCCCGAGAAGATCTTGCTTCGCGTCGAGAGCTGCGCGTGCGTCTCGATGCCGACGACGATTTCCCAGGTCATGGCGCGCCTACCGGGTGGCCGGGCGGATCAGCTGGCAGCCGCCGCGGCGGTCGACCAGCAGCGGCTCCAGGTAGGCCTGCGAACCGCACATCGCGGCGCAGTCATCGGCGCTCACGCGCACGAACTCGCCCAGGTCGCGCAACGTCACGCTGCAGCGACCCGCGGCAAAGCGCAGGCCGCCATTGTGCGGGCGCTGCTCCAGGCCGTGCAGCGCGCAGGAGTGATCTCCGGGCGCCACCTTCGAGCGCCAGTCGAGGCTCCTGAGCTTGCCGTTCTCGACGCTGAGCGCGAGCGTGGCAGCGTAGCGCCCCTCGCTGACCTCGCAGCGCAGGCTCGCGCTGTAGCCCTCCATCGACGCAAACGCCTCGTTGAACTCGAAGCGCTCGCGCTGCTGCCCGCCCGGACCGTAGCGCCCGCCCTTGAACATGCCGCCCGCCCAGGTGCCCTGCAGCGTCGCGATCGGCGGCCGGCCGTAGAGGATCGGCGTGTTGCCTTCGCGCAGGAAGGTGACGCCGAGCTGCTTGCTGCGCTCGCCCTCCAGGAAGCGCCGCTGCATGGTCTGCAGCAGCAGGTATTCGCCGGTTACGCGCGCCGAGCCGTCCGGCTGCGGCGTCGCGTAGAGCTGCAGCAGCGCCGCGCGCCCGCCCATCTGGCCCAGCAGTTCGCGGGTCTCGCTCGCTTCTTGCGAGAATGCATTCCAACAGGAAAATCCCAGAATCAAGGCGACCCATTTCACAGCGGCGTCTCCCTGGGGGCGCGCAGGTGCCAGTCGGTGGCCTGCTGGTAGCGGTGCGCCGCCCCGAGCATCTTCGCTTCGGCGAAAGTATTGCCCACGATCTGCAGGCCGACCGGCAGCCCCTTGGCGTCGAAGCCGCAGGGCACCGACAGCCCGGGCAGGCCCGCGAGCGGCGCGGGAATGGTGAAGATGTCGTTCAGGTACATCTGCACCGGGTCGTCGGATTTCGCGCCGAGCGCAAACGCGGTCGAGGGCGAGGTCGGGCCCATGATGAGGTCGCAGCGCGCGAAGGCCCCGGTGAAGTCCTTGGCGATCAGCCGCCGCACCTTTTGCGCCTGCAGGTAGTAGGCGTCGTAGTAGCCGTGCGACAGCACGTAGGTGCCCACGAGGATGCGGCGCTTCACCTCCGCGCCGAAGCCCTCGGCGCGCGTGCGCCGGTACATGTCGGCGAGATCCTGGTATTCCTTGGCGCGGTGGCCGTAGCGCACGCCGTCGAAGCGCGACAGGTTGGACGAGGCTTCCGCGGGCGCGACCACGTAGTACACCGGTACCGCGAGCGCGGTGTTCGGCAGCGAAACCTCCACCGTCTTCGCGCCCTGCCCCTCGAACCAGCGGATCGCCTCGCGCACGCGCGCGAGCACGTCCGGATCGACTCCATCGGCAAAATACTCTTTCGGCAGGCCGATCCGCAGGCCGGACAGTGAAAGTTGCAACTCGCGGCCGTAGTCCTCCGCGGGACGCTCGAGGCTGGTCGAGTCGCGCGGGTCGAACCCCGCCATCGCGTTCATGAGCAGCGCCAGGTCCTCGGCGCTCTTGGCGATCGGTCCGCCCTGGTCGAGCGAAGAGGCGAAGGCGATCATGCCGTAGCGCGACACCACGCCGTAGGTCGGCTTCAGGCCGCACACGCCGGTGAGCGCCGCGGGCTGGCGGATCGAGCCCCCGGTGTCGGTGCCAGTGGCAGCGGGCGCCATGCGCGCGGCCACTGCCGCCGCCGAGCCGCCCGAGGAGCCGCCCGGCACGCGCGTCGCGTCCCAGGGATTGCGCACCGGCCCGAAATGCGAGGTCTCGTTGGACGAGCCCATCGCGAACTCGTCCATGTTGGTCTTGCCGAGCATCACCGCGCCGGCCGACGCGAAGCGCTCGATCACATGCGCGTCGTACGGGCTCACGTAGTCCGCCAGCATCCTCGAGCCGCAGGTGGTGCGCAGGCCGCGCGTGCAGAAGATGTCCTTGTGCGCGATCGGTATGCCCGTGAGCGGCCCGGCCGGCCCCCCCGTGCCCTTGCCGGCGCGTCGCTCGTCGGCGACACGTGCCTGCGCGAGGCTTTGCTCCTCGTCCACCGTGATGAAGGCATTCAGCCGGCCGTTCAGCGCGCCGATGCGGGCCAGGCACAGCCGCGTCAGCTCGACCGAGCTGATCTTGCGGGCCGCGAGCGCGGCGGACAGGGCCGAAAGGCTCGAATTCAGCACGTGCCGGGGGTTCTGAAGGGGGTCGGAGGCATCTGCCGGAGATCCCCTTTCCTATTCAATCACTTTCGGTACCAGGTAGAGCCCGGCCTCGACGGCCGGCGCCACCCGCTGGTTGACCTCGCGCACATCGGGCTCGGTGACCTCGTCGGGCCGCAGCCGCTGCTGAGGAGACAGCTGCGCGTCCAGGGCATGCGACATGGGCTCGATGCCCCGCGTATCGACCGCCTGGAGCTGGTCGATGAGGCCGAGCACCCGGTTCAGCCGCTCGGTGACGCCGGCGGCCTCCGCGGGGGCCACGTCGATGCGCGCGAGCGAGGCGATGCGCTGGAGCTGGTCGGGGGTCAAGGACATGAAAATTTTGGCGAAAAAGTGAGGCACCCGCGCTTGCCGAGAGTCAGCTTAAGAGTATCATAGCCATTCGTCAGAATTGGGTTTCAGAACCAGCCCTTAGCGAACAAAGTTAAAAGAACAAATCAAGGGAAAACGGGAAAGGATTGACCACGAACATGTTCGGATTTTTGCGCAGCTACTTCTCCAACGATCTGGCGATCGACCTTGGCACCGCGAACACGCTGATCTACGTGCGCGGCAAGGGCATCGTGCTGGATGAGCCTTCGGTGGTCGCGATCCGCGAGGACACCGGTCCGAATTCGAAGAAGTCGATCCAGGCGGTGGGCAAGGACGCGAAGATGATGCTCGGCAAGACGCCCGGCAACATCGTCGCGATCCGGCCGATGAAGGACGGCGTGATCGCCAACTTCACGGTCACCGAGCAGATGCTGAAGTACTTCATCAAGAAGGTGCACGACAACAAGCTGTTCTCGCCCTCCCCGCGCATCATCATCTGCGTGCCCTGCGGCTCGACGCAGGTCGAGCGGCGCGCGATCCGTGAGAGCGCGATCGGCGCGGGCGCGGGCCAGGTGTTCCTCATCGAGGAGCCGATGGCCGCGGCGATCGGCGCGGACCTGCCGGTCGCCGAAGCCACCGGCTCGATGGTGGTGGACGTGGGCGGCGGCACCACCGAGGTCGGCGTGATCTCGCTCGGTGGCGCGGTGCACAAGGGCTCGGTGCGCGTCGGCGGCGACAAGTTCGACGAGGCGATCATCAACTACATCCGCCGCAACTACGGCATGCTGATTGGCGAAACCACCGCGGAGACGGTGAAGAAGACCATCGGCTCGGCGTTCCCCGGCAGCGAGGTGCGCGAGATGGAAGTCAAGGGCCGCAACCTCGCCGAGGGCATCCCACGCAGCTTCACGATCTCCTCGAACGAGATCCTCGAGGCGCTCACCGAACCGCTCAACCAGATCGTGAGCGCGGTGAAGTCCGCGCTCGAGCAGACCCCGCCCGAGCTCGGCGCCGACATCGCCGAGAAGGGCATGGTGCTCACCGGCGGCGGCGCGCTGCTGCGCGACCTCGACCGGCTCCTCATGGAGGAAACGGGCCTGCCCGTGATCGTCGCCGACGACCCGCTCACCTGCGTGGTGCGCGGCTCGGGCAAGGCGCTCGAGAAGATGGAGCACTTCGGGGCGATCTTCACGAATGAATAAGTAGAGGGAGCGGGGAACTCCCGCTGACGGCAGGCGGCATGGAGCACGCACCCCCTCCCTTCTTCAACCGCGGTCCCGCGCCGCTCGTTCGCCTGGCCTTCTTCGCCTCCCTGTCGCTCGCGCTGCTGGTGCTCGACGCGCGCTTCCGCTACACCGAGAGCCTGCGCGGCGTGATCGCGTTGGCCGTGTATCCGCTGCAGGTCGTGGCGCGCCTGCCGGCGGCGCTCGGCGAGCGCATCTCTGGCTACTTCGCGAGCCAGTCGCAGCTGCGCGAGGAGAACGCCGAGCTGCGCGCGAAGCTGCTCGAGGCCTCGCAGGGCGCGCAGCGCTTCGAGGCCGCGCGCGCCGAGGCGGCGCAGCTGCGCCGCCTGATCGGCGCCAGCGAGCGCCTGCCGCTGAAGTCGCAGCCCGCCGAGATCGTCTACAGCGGCCGCGACCCGTATTCGAGAAAAGTCATCGTGGACAAGGGCAGCCAGCACGGCGTGCGCGCCGGCTCGCCAGTGCTCGACGACGCCGGCGTGATCGGCCAGGTGACGCGCGCGCACGCGCTCGCAGCCGAAGTCACGCTGCTCACCGACAAGGACCAGGCGATCCCGGTACAGGTGCTGAGGAACGGGCTGCGCGCGGTCGCCTTCGGCGCGGGCGCGAGCGGCATGCTCGAACTGCGCTTCATGGCCGCCAACGCCGAGATCCAGAACGGCGACCGCCTGGTGACTTCCGGCATCGACGGCACCTATCCGCCGGGAATCCCGGTGGCCACGGTCGCGCGCATCGAGCGCGACGCCGCCTACGCGTTCGCACGCATCGTCTGCCAGCCCGCGGCCGGCGTCGACGGCGGGCGCTACGTGCTGGTGCTGGAGAACGAGCCGCGCGCGGCGGCGCCGCCCGAGGAGGCCGGGCCCGATCGCGAGCGACGCCCGGGCAAGACGCGCAAGCCGCGCCGCAGGGACGGCGAGGTGGCGCCATGAGGCGCAACGGCGGGGACGGCGATGCAGCTTAGCGACACCGCCTCGCAGCGCATCCTGCTGCCGGTGCGCGCGAGCACCATCCTCGGCTCGCTCGCGCTCGCGCTGCTCGCCAACTTCCTGCCCTGGCAGAGCGTCGCGCTCGCACCGGACTTCGTCGCGCTGGTGCTCGTGTTCTGGTGCGTGCGCCAGCCGCGCCTGGTGGGCCTGGGCGCGGGCTGGCTGCTCGGACTGCTGATCGACGCCGGCAACGGCGTGCTCATGGGCCAGCACGCGCTCGCCTATTCGCTGCTCGCCTTCGCCTCGATCACGCTGTCGCGCCGCATCCTCTGGTTCCCGCTCTGGGGCCAGGCGCTGCACGTGCTCGCGCTGCTGCTGTTCGCGCAGGCGGTGTCGGCGCTGGTGCGCCTCGCCGCGGGCGCCGAATTCCCGGGCTGGCCGATCGCCGTCGGCCCGCTCCTGGGCGCCCTGCTCTGGCCGCTGGTGACCACGCTGCTGCTGATGCCGCAGCGCCGTCCCGTGGAGGTCGACGAGACCCGGGCGATATGAGGTTCGCAGAACTCAAGGACCACCAGCGCGAGCTGTACCTGTTCCAGCTGCGCGTCGGCGTGGCGGGGGTCGCGGTGCTGATCGCTTTCGCGCTGCTGTTCGCGCGCTTCTTCCACCTGCAGGTGCTGCAGCACGACACCTACGCCTCGAAGGCCGAGGAGAACCGCATCTCGATCGTGCCGATCGCGCCCAACCGCGGCCTGATCCTCGATCGCAACGGCGTGGTGCTCGCGCGCAACTACTCGGCCTACACGCTGGAGATCTTCCCCGCCAAGGTGAAGGACCTCGAGCGCACGATCCAGGAGCTCGACCAGGTTGTCGAGGTGCAGCCCAAGGACCGCGCGCGCTTCAGGAAGCTCCACGCCGAGGCGCGCAACGCCGAGAGCCTGCCGATCCGCACGCGCCTCACCGACGAGGAAGTCGCGCGCTTCGCGGCCAACCGCTACCGCTTCCCCGGCGTGGAGATCAAGGCGCGCCTGTTCCGCCAGTACCCGTTCGGCGCGCTCGCCTCGCACGTGATCGGCTACATCGGCCGCATCAACACCAGGGACCAGGAGCGGCTCGCGGAACTTGAGGTCGAGGCCAATTACCGCGGCACGGACTTCATCGGCAAGGCGGGCCTGGAGGCGAGCTACCAGCAGGAGCTGCACGGCACCACCGGCTTCGAGCAGGTCGAGATCGACGCCGGCGGGCGCGGCATCCGCACGCTCGCGCGCACGCCCGCGCAGGCCGGCAACAACATCACGCTGACGCTGGACATCAAGCTGCAGGAAGTGGCCGAGGCCGCGTTCGGCGAGCGCCGCGGCGCGCTGGTGGCGATCGAGCCCTCCAGCGGCGGCGTGCTCGCCTTCGTCTCCAAACCCGGTTTCGACCCGAACCTCTTCGTCGACGGCATCGACCCGCAGAGCTGGGCCGAGCTCAACAGCTCGCCCGACCGGCCGCTCAACAACCGCGCCATCGCCGGCGTCTACCCGCCGGGCTCGACCTTCAAGCCGTTCATGGCGATGGCCGCGCTGGAGACGGGCAAGCGCCACTTCAAGAGCGCGATCCACGACCCGGGCTACTTCGAGTTCGGCGGCCGGCGCTTCCGCGACTCCAAGGCCGGCGGCCACGGCCACGTCGACCTGTACAAGTCGATCGTGGTGTCCTCCGACACGTTCTACTATCAGCTCGCCAACGACATGGGCATCGATGCGATCGCCGGCTTCATGGCGAAGTTCGGCTTCGGCGCGAAGAGCGGCATCGACCTGGAGGGCGAGGCGACCGGCGTGCTGCCCTCGCCCGAATGGAAGCAGAAGCGCTTCCGGCGGCCCGAGCAGCAGAAGTGGTATGCGGGCGAGACCATCTCGATCGGCATCGGCCAGGGCTACAACGCCTACACGCCGATCCAGATCGCGGTGGCGATGGCCGCGCTCGCGGCCAACGGCGACACGTACAGGCCGCGCCTGGTCTCGCACATCGACAACCTGCGCACCGGCGAGCGCCGCCACATCGAGCCGGTGCTCGCGCAGCGCATCCCGTTCAAGCCCGAGAACGTGGAATTCGTGAAGCGCGCGATGACGGGAGTCAACAAGGAGGGCACTGGCGCGCGCGCCTTCGGCAGCGCCGAGTACACGAGCGGCGGCAAGACCGGCACCGCGCAGGTGGTGGGCATGAAGCAGGGCGAGAAGTACGACGAGAAGAAGGTCGCCGAGCGCCACCGCGACCATTCGCTGTTCATCGTCTTCGCGCCCGTCGAGAGCCCGAAGATCGCGCTCGTGGCGATCGTCGAGAACGGCGGCTTCGGCGCGCGCGCCGCGGCGCCGATCGCGCGCACGGTGCTGGACTACTACCTGCTCGGCAAGCTGCCCGAGGCGCTGCTCAAGCCCGCGGCCGAGGACGAGGCAGACGCCGAGAGCGACTGATGGATGGAAGGAACGCCTGATGGCGTTGGACGCCGCCCTGCTCTCGCCGCGCCGCCTGGCGCAGCGCCTTTCCGCCGGCATCGACGGGCCGCTGCTCGCGCTGAGCCTGGCCCTCGCGGCGCTCGGTCTCGCGACGCTGTTCTCGGCGAGCTACGAGAACCCGGGGCGCGTCACCGCGCAGCTCGCCAACCTCGCGGTCGCGCTCACCGCGATGTGGCTGATGGCGCAGGTCCCGCCGCAGACGCTGATGCGCTTCGCGGTGCCGGCCTACCTGGTCGGGGTCGCGCTGCTGGTGGCGGTGGCGCTCGCGGGCGACGTGGTCAACGGCGCGCGCCGCTGGCTGCACGTCGGCGTCACGCGCTTCCAGCCATCGGAGATGATGAAGCTCGCGCTGCCGATGATGCTGGCCTGGTACTTCCACAAGCACGAGGCGACGCTGCGCCTGCGCGACTTCGCTGCGGCCGCAGTCCTGCTCGTGGTGCCGGTGCTGCTCGTTGCGCGCCAGCCCGATCTGGGCACCGCGGTGCTGGTCGCCGCGGCCGGCTTCTACGTGATCTTCTTCGCCGGCATCGGCTGGAAAGTGCTGGTGGGGCTCGGCATCCTCGGCGTGGCCTCGCTGTTCCCGCTCTGGGGCATGCTGCACGACTACCAGCGCCGGCGCGTGCTCACGCTGCTCGACCCGTCGCAGGACCCGCTCGGCGCCGGCTACCACACCATCCAGTCGACGATTGCGGTGGGCTCGGGCGGCGTCACCGGCAAGGGCTGGCTGCACGGCACGCAGACGCACCTGGAGTTCATCCCGGAGCGCCACACCGATTTCATTTTCGCGGTGTATTCCGAGGAGTTCGGCCTGATCGGCAACGCGGTGCTGCTCGCGCTCTACACGCTGCTCGTCGCGCGCGGGCTGATGATCGCCGCCAACGCGGCGACGTTCTTCGCGCGCCTGCTCGCCGCCGCGGTGACGCTGATGTTCTTCACCTACGCCTTCGTCAACATGGGCATGGTCTCGGGCGTGCTGCCCGTGGTCGGTGTGCCGTTGCCGTTCATTTCCTACGGCGGCACGGCGCTGCTGACGCTGTTCATCGGCGTCGGCATCCTCATGAGCGTGCACCGCCATCGGCGCCTGGTGCAGACCTGAGGGGAATTTTGCAAGGCAGCAAGAATTTGAAATCCCCTCCCGTATTCTGAAATGGCATCTGCCTAAGCTCATGTAAATCCTTGTTTTATTGCCATTCCATCATCCGGAATGGCGATGTTGCTGCGCGTCATCAGAATCCGTAATCTCCATACTTTTCAACGCTTTGCTTCCGGAGAACGAATGAGCCAACGAGAGCAGGAGATCGCCAAGCTGCAGAAGGACTGGAAAGAGAATCCGCGCTGGAAGGGCATCAAGCGGGGCTACGACGCCGCAGACGTCGTCAAGCTGCGCGGCAGCCTGAAGATCGAGCACACGCTGGCGAAGGTCGGGGCCGAGAAGCTCTGGAAGATGGCGAACGAAATGCCGTTCGTGAACTCGCTCGGCGCGCTCACGGGCAACCAGGCCATGCAGCAGGTGCGCGCGGGAGTGCCGGCGATCTACCTCTCGGGCTGGCAGGTGGCGGCCGATGCCAACGATTCGCTCTCGATGTACCCGGACCAGTCGCTCTACGCGACCACCTCGGTGCCCTCAGTCGTGCGGCGCATCAACAACGCGCTCATGCGCCAGGACCAGATCCAGACGATGGAAGGCAAGAGCGACATCGACTGGTTCGCGCCGATCGTCGCCGACGCCGAGTCGGGCTTCGGCGGCGTGCTCAACGCCTTCGAGCTCATGAAGGCGATGATCGAGGCGGGCGCCGCGGGCGTGCATTTCGAGGACCAGCTGGCATCGGTCAAGAAATGCGGCCACATGGGCGGCAAGGTGCTGGTGCCGACCCAGGAGGCGGTGCAGAAGCTGATCGCGGCGCGCCTCGCGGCCGACGTGATGGGCGCGCCGACCCTGCTGCTCGCGCGCACCGACGCGGAAGCGGCCGACATCGTGACTTCCGACGTGGACGACAACGACAAGCCGTTCATCACCGGAGAGCGTACGTCCGAAGGCTTCTACAAGACGCGCAAGGGCTTCGACCAGGCGCTGTCGCGCGGCCTCGCCTACGCCGAGTACGCCGACATGGTGTGGTGCGAGACCGGCACGCCGGACCTCGCCTTCGCGAAGAAGTTCGCCGAGGGCATCCGCAAGAAATACCCGGGCAAGATGCTCGCCTACAACTGCTCGCCGTCGTTCAACTGGAAGAGGAACCTGGACGATGCGACCATCGCCAAGTTCCAGCGCGAGCTGGGCGCCATGGGCTACAAGTTCCAGTTCATCACGCTGGCGGGCTTCCATTCGCTCAACTACGGCATGTTCGAGCTCGCGTATGGCTACGCGCGCAACAACATGAGCGCCTTCGTCGAGCTGCAGCAGAAGGAATTCGCCGCCGCCGAGAAGGGCTTCACCGCGGTCAAGCACCAGCGCGAGGTCGGCACCAGCTACTTCGACCAGGTCACGCAGGTGTGCACCGGCGGCAAGGCCTCGACCACCGCGCTGCACGGCTCCACCGAGGACGAGCAGTTCTTCGAGGAGCACGCGGAGGGTGCTAGCGGCTCGGACGCGCTCGTGAAGTCGAAGCAGGCGAAGAAGGCCGCCTGATCCCGGAGTGACGCAGCCGGCGAAGGTCCTGCCCCTCCCCGAGGCCCGCTCGCACCGGGCCTCGGAGGTGGCGCGGGCGGTCCTTGCCGGCTTCGACCGGCACTACGCGCTGTTCCGCGACGCGGCGCGTCAGGCCAAGCGCCTGTTCGAGACCGGCAACTGGGCCGTGCTGCGCACGCTCGCGCGCGCGCGCATCGAGATGTACGACCGGCGCGTCGAGGAATCGGTGCGCAGCATCATCGACCGCTTTCCCGAGGCCGAGGTCGACGAGATGCTCTGGCCGGCGATCAAGCTCGCATTCATCCCGTTGCTGCACGACCACAGGCAGCCCGAATGCGCCGAGACCTTCTACAACTCGGTGGCCTGCGCGGTCCTGCACCGGCGCTACTACCGTAACGAGTTCATCTTCTGGCGTCCCGCGGTCGCCACCGAGCACCTCGAGGGCGAGGAGCCGGCCTACCGCTCCTACTACCCGCGCAAGGGCCCGGGCGCCGGCCTGCGCTCGACGCTCAGGCGCATCGTCGCCGACTTCGCGCTCGACTGCCCCTTCGAGGACCTCGAGCGCGACCTGAGGAGCCTCGTGCACGCGCTGCGCGCGCGCTTCCCGCGCCCGACGCGCGCCCGGCCGAGCCTGCAGATCCAGGTGCTGGGGTCGCTGTTCTTCCGCAACAAGGCCGCCTACGCGATCGGCAAGATCATCAACGGCAACCTCGAGGTGCCGTTCGCGGTGCCGATCCTGCGCAATGCGCGCGGCGAACTGTTCCTCGACGCGCTGCTGCTCGACACCGACCAGCTGATCGTGCTGTTCTCGTTCGCGCGCGCCTACTTCTTCGTCGACATGGAAGTGCCGGCCGCCTACGTCTCGTTCCTGCGCCAGCTGATGCCGAAGAAGCCGCGCGCCGAGATGTACATGACCGTGGGCCTCGCCAAGCAGGGCAAGACCATGTTCTACCGCGACCTGTTCTACCACCTGAAACATTCCTCGGACAATTTCGTCGTCGCGCCGGGCATCAAGGGCATGGTGATGCTGGTGTTCACGCTGCCGTCCTTCCCCTACGTGTTCAAGATCATCCGCGACCGCTTCGCGCCGCAGAAGGAGATGGACCGGCAGACGGTGAAGGACAAGTACCAGCTCGTGAAGATGCACGACCGCGCCGGCCGCATGGCCGACACGCTCGAGTATTCGCTGGTCGCGCTGCCGCTCGAGCGCTTCGAGCCCGAGGTGCTCGCCGAGCTCAAGGCGGAGGCCGCCTCGAACATCGAGTCCGAGGGCGACAAGATCGTCATCAAGCACGTCTACATCGAGCGCCGCATGCAGCCGCTCAACCTGTACCTCGCGGAGGCCGGCGCCGACCGCGATTCCGAGCGCCTGCGCCACGCGCTCTGGGAGTACGGCTACGCGATCAAGGAGCTCGCGGGCGCGGGCATCTTCCCGGGCGACATGCTGCTCAAGAACTTCGGCGTCACGCGCCACAACCGCGTGGTGTTCTACGACTACGACGAGATCGCCTACATGATCGACTGCAACTTCCGGCGCATCCCGCCGCCGCGCTCGATCGAGGACGAGATGTCGGCCGAGCCCTATTACTCGGTGGGCGCCAACGACGTGTTCCCGGAGCAGTTCGCCGCCTTCCTCGTGAGCGACCCGGCCGCGCGCGAGATCTTCCTCGAGCAGCACGCCGACCTCATGGACCCGGCCTTCTGGGCCGGCAAGCAGGAGAAGATCCGCGCCGGCGTGCTGGAGGACGTGTTTCCCTACCCCCAGTCGGTCCGTTTCCGGCGCGAGCCGGCCTAGAACAGGCCGCCCGCGAGCCCGCGCAGCTCGGCGACCGGCACCAGCAGGATCAAGAGCGCCAGGATCAGCACCAGCGGCGAGAGGTCGACGTTGGCCACCGGCGGCAGCAAGCGCCGGATCGGCCGCAGCATCGGCCGCGTGATCGCGTCCAGCACGTACTGCAGCGGGTTGTGCGGGCTCACCCAGGACATCACGGCCTGCGCGATGACGACGAACAGCAGGATCTTCACCGAGAGCTGCAGCAGGTCCACGAACGCGATCGCGAACAGCGCGGCCGCGGCGACGCCCGGCGCCGAACTGAGGTCGCGGCCGGCGATGGTCAGCAGCAGCGCGAGCAGCGCCGCCTGCAGCAGCCACGCGCAGGCGAGGCTCGCGAGATCGAGGCCGAACAGCGCCGGCACCACGCGCCGCGCGGGTTTCACCATCCAGTTGGTGGTGGCGACGATGAAATCGCCGAACTGGTTGCGGAACGGCACGCGCAGCCACTGGAAGTAGAAGCGCAGCAGGAACATCAGCACGAAGAAGCCGCCGACGAAGTCCACCACCAGCGTGGCGATCTGCGTCAGCATCTCAGTCCTTCGCGGTCGGGCTGCCGAGCTGCACGCCGCGGTCGCGCGCCGCCTCGACCGCGCGCAGGAAGCGCTCGGCGAGCTTGTGCTCCTCGAAGGCCTTGAGCGCCGCTTCGGTGGTGCCGCCCTTGGAAGTCACGCGCTCGCGCAGGGCCGCGGGCGCCTCGCCGCTCTGCGCGGCGAGCTTGGCCGAGCCGAGCACCGTCTCGATGGCCAGTTTCCGGGACGTTTCCTCGTTCAGACCCAGATGCACGCCCGCGGCGGCCAGTTGCTCGATGAACCAGAACACGTAGGCCGGGCCGCTGCCCGAGACCGCGGTGACCGCGTCCATGAGCGCTTCGTCCTCGATCCAGACCGTGGCGCCGACCGCGCCGAGGATCGCCTCGGCCTGCTTCTTCTCCGCCTCGCTCACGCCGGGCAGCGCGTACAGGCCGGCGACGCCCGCGCCGATGAGCGCCGGCGTGTTCGGCATCGCGCGCACGAGCTTGGCATGGCCGCCGAGCCAGGCCGCGAGGCTCGTGAGCGTGATGCCCGCGGCGATGCTCACCACCAGGTTCGCGTTGGGCTTCAAGCCCGAGAAGCGCGCGGCCTCCTGCATCTGCTGCGGCTTCACCGCGAACACCACCACGTCGCCCGCGCGCGCGGCGCCGCGCGCTTCGGCCAGGCACTCGACATGGTATTTCTCGAACAGGCGCCGGCGCGCGGCGCCGTCCACCTCGACCGCACGCAGCTGCGCCGGCGCGAAGCCGCTTTTCAGCAGCCCGCCGATCAGCGCATCGGCCATGTTGCCGCCGCCGATGAACAGCACGTTCATCGCCACGTTCACGCGGGAAGCCTGACTGCGGGTCTGGCCTTTGCGCGCGCGCCGAAGATCGCGGTGCCGATCCGGACCATGGTCGCGCCCTCGGCGATCGCCATCTCCAGATCGTCGGACATGCCTACCGACAGGGTGTCGAAGCGGAATTCGGCCTTCAGTTTCTCGAACAGCGCCTTCAGCTCCCGGTAGCGCGCGCGCTCGGCCCCCGGCTCCGGTATCGCCATCACGCCCCGAAGGCGCAGGCGCGGCATTGCGCTTGCCGCCTTTGCAATGGCAAAGACTTCTCGATGCGAGACCCCGCTCTTGCTCTCTTCACCCGAAACATTGACCTGGATGAGCACGTTGAGCGGCGCGAGCGAGGGCGGGCGCTGGTCCGAGAGCCGGCGCGCGATCTTCTCGCTCTGCACGCTCTGCACCCAGTCGAAGCGCTCGGCCGCAAGGCGCGTCTTGTTGCTTTGCAGGGGGCCGATGAGATGCCATTCCGGAGAGATGCGGGCGCCCTTGACCGCTTCCATCTTCTCGAGCGCTTCCTGCACGTAGTTCTCGCCGAACGCGCGCTGCCCGGCCGCGAGCGCCTCGCCGACCGCCGCTGCCGGCTGGGTCTTGGAAACCGCCAAGAGCGTCACCTCCCGGGGGTCGCGTCCGGCTGCTTTCGCCGCCGCGTCGATGCGCTGACGCACGGCTTGCAAGTTGTCGTGGATTGACCGCATACTTTGCGCGTTCGCCTTCCGGAGAATTGTAATGGATCTCACTGAATTGCTTGCCTTTGTCGTGAAGAACAAGGCCTCCGACCTGCACCTGTCGTCGGGCCTGCCGCCGATGATCCGCGTGCACGGCGACGTCAAGCGCATCAACCTGCCGGCGATGGAGCACAAGGACGTGCACGGGATGATCTACGACATCATGAACGACGGGCAGCGCAAGTTCTACGAGGAAAACCTCGAGTGCGACTTCTCGTTCGCGGTGCCGAACCTCGCGCGCTTCCGCGTCAACGCCTTCGTGCAGAACCGCGGCGCGGCGGCGGTGCTGCGGACCATTCCCTCGAAGATCCTCTCGCTCGAGGATCTCAAGTGCCCGAAGATCTTCAAGGACCTCGCCGACCAGCCGCGCGGCGTCGTTCTCGTGACGGGACCCACCGGCTCGGGCAAGTCCACCACGCTCGCGGCGATGATCAACCACAAGAACGACAACGAGGAAGGCCACATCCTCACCATCGAGGACCCGATCGAGTTCGTGCACGAGTCGAAGAAGTGCCTGATCAACCAGCGCGAGGTCGGGCCGCACACGCTGTCGTTCTCCAATGCGCTGCGCAGCGCGCTGCGCGAAGACCCGGACGTGATCCTGGTGGGCGAGATGCGCGACCTGGAGACCATCCGGCTCGCGCTCTCGGGCGCGGAGACGGGGCACCTGGTGTTCGGCACGCTGCACACCTCGTCCGCGGCGAAGACCATCGACCGCATCGTCGACGTGTTCCCGGCGGCCGAGAAAGAGATGATCCGCGCGATGATCTCGGAGTCGATCCGCGCCATCATCTCGCAGACGCTGTGCAAGACCAAGGACGGCTCGGGGCGCGTGGCCGCGCACGAGATCATGGTCGGCACGCCGGCGATCCGCAACCTGATCCGCGAGAACAAGATCGCGCAGATGTACTCGTCGATCCAGACCGGCGCGCAGATGGGCATGCAGACGCTCGACCAGAACCTGCAGGACCTGGTCAAGCGCAACATCATCTCGATGGCCGAGGCACGCGGAAAAGCGGCGAACAAAGATAACTTCGCGGGGTAACGACCATGGAACGCGAACAAGCAGTCAAGTTCATCTACGACCTGCTGCGGGCGCTGCTCGCCAAGAAGGGCTCGGACCTGTTCATCACCGCCGGCTTCCCGCCGGCGATGAAGATCGACTCGAAGATGACGCCGGTGTCGCAGACCGCGCTCACCAACCAGCACACCGCGATGCTGGTGCGCTCGATCATGAACGACAAGCAGGCGGCCGAGTTCGAGGCGAAGAAGGAGTGCAACTTCGCGATCGCGCCCGCCGGCATCGGCCGCTTCCGCGTCAACTGCTTCATCCAGATGGGCTGCGTCGGCGCGGTGCTGCGCGTGATCACCACCACGATCCCGAATTTCGAGGACCTCAAGCTGCCGCCGGTGCTCAAGGACGTCGCGCTCACCAAGCGCGGCTTGGTGCTCTTTGTGGGCGGCACGGGCTCGGGCAAGTCCACCTCGCTCGCGGCCATGCTCGGCTACCGCAACGAGAACTCCTACGGCCACATCATCACCATCGAGGACCCGGTCGAGTACGTGCACCCGCACAAGAACTGCCTGATCACACAGAGGGAAGTCGGCGTGGATACCGACTCCTGGGAGGCCGCGCTCAAGAACACGCTGCGCCAGGCGCCCGACGTGATCCTGATCGGCGAGATCCGCGACATGGAGGTGATGGAGCACGCGGTGGCTTTCGCCGAGACCGGCCACCTGGCCCTGGGCACGCTGCACGCCAACAACTCCAACCAGGCGATGGACCGGATCATCAACTTCTTCCCGGAGGCGCGCCGCCACCAGCTGCTGATGGACCTGTCGCTGAACCTGAAAGGCGTGATCTCGCAGCGCCTGATCCCGCTCAAGGAAGGCAAGGGCCGCGCCGCGGCGGTGGAAGTGCTGCTCAACTCGCCGCTGATCTCCGACCTGATCTTCAAGGGCGAGATCCACGGCATCAAGGAGATCATGAAGAAGTCGCGTGAGCTGGGCATGCAGACCTTCGACCAGGCGCTGTTCGACCTCTACGAGGCCGGCCGTATCAGCTACGAGGACGCGCTGCGCTTCGCCGACTCGACCAACGAGGTGCGCCTCAACATCAAGCTGCATGGCAAGGAATCGAAGGACAAGGACCTCACCAAGGGCATCGAGCACCTCGATATCGTCTAGGGCGACGGTCGGGCAAACCCCCAAGGGCCGCGCGAGCGGCCCTTTTCTTTCACTGGAGCGGAAGAGGCACATCATGACAATTCGCAACCTGCTCGCACCCCTGCTGCTGGCCGCAGCGATGCCATCCACTGCGCAGGACGGCACCTTCCAAACGAGATCCCTTACGCCTGAAACCGCCCTCACTGCGGCGCGCGCCGCGCTCGAGTCCTGCCGCAAGCAGGGCTTCCAGGTGGCGGTCGCCGTGACCGACCGGGCCGGCGTCGTCCAGGTGCTGCTGCGGGATCGCTTCGCGGGACCGCACACGGTCCGGGTGGCCGCGGACAAGGCCTGGACCGCGGTCAGTTTCAGGACCCCGACGCTGGCGCTGGCCGCCGAGACCCAGCCCGGGCGTCCGTCGAGCGGGCTGCGAAACCTGCCGAGGTTCCTGGCGGTGGGCGGCGGCCGGACGATCGAGGCCGGCGGCAGCATCCTGGGCGGCATCGGCGTCTCGGGCGCCCCGGGCGGGGAGGCCGACGACGGCTGCTCGGCCGCCGGCATCAAGGCCATCGCCGACGCCATCGAGTTCTGACCCGCTGCTCGGCGCGGGCCGCGGAAATGGATCGCCTGTTCTTCGCGCTCGGCGCGCTATCCGGGTTTCTCGGCGTGGCGCTGGGCGCGTTCGCGGCGCACGGCTTGAAAAGCCGTCTCACGCCCGAGCTCCTCGCAACCTTCGAAGTGGGCGTGCGCTATCAGATGTACCACGCCTTCGCGCTGCTCGCGGTCGGCTGGGCGCAGACGCGCTGGCCGGGCGCGGTGCTGACCGCGAGCGGCTGGCTGTTCGTAGCGGGCACCCTGCTTTTTTCCGGCAGCCTCTACGCGCTCAGCCTCACGGCCGAGAAGTGGCTCGGTGCGGTCGCGCCCGTGGGCGGCCTTGCGCTGCTCGGCGGCTGGCTGTGCCTTGCGTGGGGCGCCTGGAAAGGCTGAACTTCAGGGCTTCCGGTGGCTCCCCGCCACCATCCTGAACTCGTAGAGGCGGCATTCGAGCGCGCTGTTGTACAGGGGAACCCGGCGCGCGGGTTCCAGGCGCAGCAGCTTGGGCATGCGCAGGTCGGCGGTGAAGAAGTGGCAGCGCCAGCCCGGGAAGCTGCGCTTGAGCGCCGTGCCCAGCTTCGGGTAGAACGCGGCGAGCTCGTCCTTCGAGCCCAGGCGCTCGCCGTAGGGCGGGTTGGCGATCATCACGCCCGCGGGCGCGGGCGCGGCGCGCTCGAGGATGTCGGCGCGCTCCAGCTTGACCCAGCGGTCCACGCCCGCGGCGGCGATGCTGCGGCGCGCGTCGTTCAGCACGCGCGGATCGTTGTCGCTGCCGAAGATTTGCAGCGGCGCGGAGGAAGCAGGAGGTTCGGTTTTCTGATGCCGGGTCTTTTTCCAGAGTTCAAGATCGAAGAGCTTCAATTTCTCGAAAGCGAAGCTTCTCTTGGCACCCGGCGCCCTGCCCCTGGCCATCGCCGCCGCTTCTACCAGGATCGTGCCGCCACCGCACATCGGATCGAGCAGCGGCTCGTCGAATCTCCAGCCCGAGAGCAGCACGATGCCGGCGGCGAGGTTCTCGCGCAGCGGCGCTTCGCCGGCGCCTGAGCGCCAGCCGCGCTTGAAGAGGGGCTCGCCCGAGGTATCGAGGTAGAGCGCGCCGCGCGCGGCTTCCAGGTAGGCGTGCACGCGCACGTCCGGATTTGCGCGGTCGATGCTCGGCCTGCTGCCCGCCGCCTCGCGAAAGCGGTCGCAGACCGCGTCCTTGACGCGCAGCGTGGCGAAATCCAGGCTTTGCAGCGGGCTCCTGGTTGCCGAGACGTTGACGCGCAGCGTGCGCTCCACCGCGAAATAGCGCGTCCAGTCCACCTTGCGCGCCGCTTCGTAGAGATCGTCCTCGCTTGCGTAGCCGAACTCGGCCACGCGCCAGAGCACGCGCGAGGCGAGGCGCGACCAGAGGTTGGCGGCATAGCACACGCCCCAGTCGCCCCGGAACGCGACGCCGCCCGGCACCGCGGCGGCCTGCTGCGCGCCGAGCGCGGCGAGCTCGGCGGCGAGCAGCGCTTCCAGGCCGCGCGGTGACGAGGCGAAGAAATGCTCGGCCACTACTGCGGCTTGAGGACCACGAGCAGCACGGCGCCCGCGAGCACCAGCACCGGGAACTCGTTGAACCAGCGGTACCAGACGTGTCCGCGCGTGTTCTGCTCGCGGCGGAAGTCCAGCATCAGCTTGCCGCACCAGACGTGGTAGGCGACGAGCGTCGCCACCAGCGCGAGCTTCGCGTGGATCCACCAGCCCGCGCCCGCAAACCAGCCCTGCCACAGCCACAGGCCCGTGGCGAGCGTGAGCACGCCGCCCGGCGTGGCGATGCCCCAGAAGAGCTTGCGCTCCATCAGCTTGAAGCGGTCGATCGAGACCCGGTCGGTGGCGCCGGCGTGGTAGACGAAGAGTCGCGGCAGGTAGAAAAGGCCCGCCATCCACGTCACCATGAAGATGATGTGCAGCGACTTGACGACTAGATAGGTCACGGCGACTCGGTCATTTCAGGAGCCGCCGCCGAGTGAGGATGGTCGCGAGGTAAAAGCCCGCGAGCGCATAGGCGGCGAGCACGGCCGTGTGCGTGAACGCCTGTGAGGGCCAGCTGCCCGCAAGCAGCGGGCGCGTGAGCTCGACACCGTGGTACAGCGGCAGCGCGCGCGCCACCGCCTGCACGGTGTCGGGCAGGCGCTCGAGCGGGAAGAACACCCCCGAGAGCATCATCATCGGCGTGAGCAGCAGCGTCATGTAGTAGCTGAAGAAATCGTACCCCGAAGCCACCGCGTTCACCGCCAGGCCGAGCGCGGCGAACGAAAGGCCGATCAGCACTGCCACCGGAATCGACGCGAGCGCGAGCGGAAAGCTGGCGTCGCCGGTGGCGGCGACGATGGCGAGGATGCAGACGCCGGCGGCGAGCGCCTTGGTCGCGGCCCAGATCCATTCTCCGGCGAGCACGTCCTCCAGCGTCATCGGCGCGTTGACGATCGCCTCCCAGGTCTTCTGCACGTGCATGCGCGAATACGCCGAGAACAACGATTCGAAAGTAGCCGCGTACATCGTGGTCGAGGCCATGAAGCCGCCCGCGAGGAAGCCGAAGTAGCTGCTGCCGTTGACTTCGCCCAGCGCCGCGCCCAGGCCGTATCCCAGGCCGAACAGCACGATCAGGGGATCGGCGAGGTTGCCGAGGATCGAGGGGATCGCGAGCTTGCGCCAGACGAGGAAGTGCCGGCGCCAGACTGCGATCGCGCGCAGGCTGAAGGACGGCATGGCATAGCGATTGCGCACTCAGTCCCTCAGGTCCCGGCCGGTGAGCTTGAGGAAGAGATCTTCCAGGTTTGCCGGCCGGTGCAGGTAAGCGAGTTCCGCCTGCCCGTGCAGGCTGGCGATCAGCGGCTCCACGTTGGCCGCGTAGCAGAACACCGTATCGCCCGCGAGCTCGGTGCGCTCGGCCAGCGGCCGCGCCCGCGCAAGCCAGCCGTCCAGCCCCGTGCCGCGCACTTCGACCACCTGCGGCTCGATCTGCTGCGCGATCAGCCCGCGCGGCGTGCCCTGCGCGATGATGCGGCCACCGTCCATGATCGCGACGCGGTTGCACAGGCGCTCGGCCTCCTCCATGAAATGCGTGGTGAGCAGCAGCGTGCGCCCTTCCTGCACCAGGCGCCGCAGCCGCTCCCAGATCAGGTGCCGCGCCTGCGGGTCGAGTCCCGTGGTGGGCTCGTCCATGAACAGCATCCTCGGCTCGTTGACGAGCGCGCGCGCGAGCGTGAGCCGGCGCTTCATGCCGCCCGAGAGCGTCTGGATTTTCGCTCCAGCGCGGCCCGCGAGGCCCGCGAACTCGAGCAGCCCTGGGATGCGCGGTGCGACTTCGCGGTCCTTCAGACCGAAGTAGCGGCCGTAGACGACCAGGTTCTCGGCGACGCTGAAATCCGGGTCGAGGCTGTCGAACTGGGGAACGACGCCCACCTGGGCCCGCGCCTCGCGCGCATGCGACGGCACCTCGTGGTCGAGGAGGCGGATCGCGCCCGCGTCCGGGTCCGAAAGGCCGAGGCACAGGCGCAGGGTCGTGGTCTTGCCCGCGCCGTTGGGGCCGAGCAGCCCGAAGCATTCGCCGGGCGCGACCTCCAGATCGACGCCGCAGACCACCTCCTGCGCGCCGAAGCTCTTGCGCAGGCCGTGCACTTCCAGGGCGTTCATTTCCAGGCGTTGTGCACGATCGCGCGCAGCAGCTGCAGCCGGCGGTGGAAGAAATGGTCGGCGCCCGGCACCACCACCACCGGCAGGTCCTGCGGCTTCGCCCAGTCGAGCACGTCGGCGAGCGGCACCGTCGTGTCCTCCGCGCCGTGGATCAGGATCGTGTCAGCCGGCACCGGCATCGCATCCAGGTGCTTCACCGCGAGACCGACCAGCACCATGCGCTCGGGTTTTATTCTCTGGGCCAGTCGAGTCTGCACCGCGGCGCCGAACGAAAAACCTGCCAGCACCGGACTCTTGCTCCTTGAAATTTCGACGATGGCGGCGAGATCGTCCACCTCCCCGCGCCCCTCGTCGTGCACGCCCTCGCTCAGGCCCACGCCGCGGAAGTTCGGCCGCCAGGCCGCGTAGCCCAGTTCCACGAAGGCGCGCGCGAGCGTCTGCGCGACCTTGTTGTCGAGCGTGCCGCCGTGCAGCGGATGCGGGTGCGCAATGATGGCGACACCCCGTGCAATGCCGCTTGGCGCGCCCGCGGGCTCGTCGACCGCGCACTCGATGTTGCCGGCCGGGCCCGCGACGAGTTCGCGCCGCCGGGTCACCGCCCCGCCCGCCGCGCGCGTCACGTGCAGGTCATCAAATGCGGAGCCGCTCGACGATGCGGCCGTGCCGCAGGTGCTGCTCGATGATCTCGTCGATGTCGGCGCGGTCCACGTAGGTGTACCAGACCGCCTCCGGGTAGATGACGACGCACGGCCCCTCTTCGCAGCGGTCGAGGCAGCCGGACATGTTGACCCGCAGCTTGCCTTCGCCGGCCATGCCCAGCTCCTTCACGCGCTGCTTGGCGTAGTCGCGCATCGCCGAGGCGCCCTTGCCGTTGCAGCAGGGCCGCTCCTCGCCTTCGCGCTGGTTGCAGCAGAAGAAGATGTGCCGCTCGTAATACGACATCGGGCGATTTTACCGGAGCGCTCGCGCCCACTGGCGCGACCTACGTTCGCAGCCTTCCCGCGGCAAGGTAGACGAGGTAGACGAGCGCGGCGAACGGCCAGACCGCCGACACCAGGCGCGTGAGGCCGTTGAAGTTGAGGAAGTGGCCCTGCTCCCAGACCTTGAGCGTCGCCGCGAAGTACGGATTCGGCGGCGAGAGATTGACGAGCACCGTCGCCGCCATCAGCAGCGCCGCGGCGAGCGCCAGGCGCGCGGTGCGCGGCAGCCGCATCGCCGCGAACGCGAGCAGGAGTCCCGCCGCGATGCCGAGCTGCGCGCCGGGCGTGAGCCAGGCGAAGACGTGCTCTGCCTGCATGAGGATCGCGAACGCCGCCGTTTTCACCACCAGCGCGAGCGCCACCAGTGCGCCGACCAGGCGCCGCGCGGGCGCGCCCTCGCGCAGGCCGGCCGAGGCGAGCAGCGCCACCGCCGCGAGGTTGGCGGCCGTGGTCGCCGCCTCGATCGAGACGAACAGCTCGGCCGCGTGCCGCTTGCCGACCGCGCCGCTGAACAGGTCCCTCAGGTCGCCGGTGCCGAACAGCAGCGAGGCCGGGTTGAGCTGTGCGAACAGCCACAACGCGAGCAGCATCAAGCCGAGGTCCGAGGCCACGCCGGGGGCGAAGGCGAGCGCGCGCAGCCGGCGCAGCGCCTCGACGTTGCGCAGCTCGTCGGCGAAGCGTGCGCCGACGAAAGCGCCGGCCGTCGCGCCGGCGAGGTTCGCGAGCACGTCGACGTTCGAGGCGATGCGCGCGGGCATGTAGCTCTGCGCGGCCTCCAGCAGCAGCGACAGCAGCGCGCC
>JBASCW010000037.1:0-65233 GCA_049651845.1 Burkholderiales bacterium
CCCGGAGCGGCGCCGCTTTCTCGCGGCCGCGGCGGTCGCGGCGGGGGCCGTCGGCATCGGCCTGTACGCCTGGCGCGGCCGCGACGACCCGATGGCGCTGGCCTGCATCGATTTCGTGATGAAGGACGAAGCCAAGTCGATCATGATGGGCTCGATGCCGCGCGCGGAGGCCGAGCGCGTGCTGGCCGACACCCTTCCGCTGCATCGCATCGAGAGCATCGGCAGCATCCGCCACATCGCGCCCTGCCCGCTGGGCGAGGGCACCGCCTATCACGTGATCCTGATGGTGCCGCAGGACAAGGTGACGCTGCTGGTGATGCCGGACACGCCGATGTCTTCTCGAGGCCGCGCCGCGCAGCACGGCATGTATGCGAGCGTGGTGCCCCTGCGCAAGGGCAGCGTCGGCATCGTCGGCGCGAGTGCTGCGGTGGTGGACAGCGTCGCGGGCGCGCTGCGCGCCTGATCGGCGGTGGCTTCGATCCGGCAACTGCAGGAGGCGCTGTCCTGCCGGCTTTGCTGGCGGGTCACGCTGGCCGTTTTCGGGTTGATCCTCCTGGTCGAGAGCGCGATCCTCGTACCGTCGGCGCAACGCTTCGTGCAGACCGAGCTCGACCGGCTCGCCGATCATGCGGTGATCGCCCTCGAGCCCGCGCTGCTGGTCGGCGGCGCGGCGCGGCTGGCGGAGTTCGGCGCGATGGTCGGCCAGTACCGCCTCGCCGGCATCGCGCTCTACGGCCGCGATGGGCAGCCGCTGCTGCGCGCGGGCGAGCATGAAGGGCTGCAGTACAGCGAAGAGCTGGCGCGCGCGGCCAGCATGATGGCCGAGCGCATCGGCCGCTCGGCCGACGGCCGGCGCCTCGACATCGCCTGGCGCAGCGCCCGCGCGGGCGAACCGCTGGTGATCGCGCGCCTCGATTCCGCCCACGTGCGCGGCGAGCTGTCCTCGTACCTGATGCGCATCGGCGGGCTGGTGGTGCTGATCGTGCTGGTGGTCACAGCCGGCACCATGCTGGTGCTGCACCTCACCGTGCTCAGGCCGCTGATGGCGCTGCGTCGCAGCGCAATGGCCGCGGGCCGGGATCCCGGCGGCGCTTCATGCCACGCGGTCGGCTCCGCGCGCCGCGACGAGATGGGCGACGTACTCCGCGCGCACGACGAGATGTTGCGCAAGGTCGAGGATTCGAAGTTGCGGGACCGGGCGATCGCCGAGGAACGGGCGCGCTATGTGTCCCACCATGACGCGCTCACCGGCCTGCCGAACCGGGCCGCCTTGATCGAGTTCTTCGATCGCAGCCGCGAGCGCGACGAAGGCGGGCGGCAGGCGTCCCTGTTTCTGGTGAATCTGCTGAATTTCCGTGAAGTGAATGCGGGCGAGGGGGCGCGCCGCGGGGACGAGATCCTGCGGCGGCTGGCGGCGAGCCTGAAGCGCGCGGCCGATTCCGGGGACTTCGTCGCCCATCTCGGCGCGGACCGATTCGCGATCGCGCGCGTCCATGCCGACACGGGCGGCGACGCCGGCTACGCGGAACGGGTCTTGAGTGCGGCCAAGCGGGCTTGCGCGAGCGTCGGCGCGGAGTCGATCCGGGTGCGCGTCGGCATCGCCGCCTCGAGCGTGCGCGATCTCGATGCGGCGGGCCTGCTGTGCCAGGCCGAGTTCGCGCTTTCGCGTACGCACGCCGAGGACAGCGGGGAGTACCAGTTCTATTTGGCCGGGCAGGCCGAGGAGGCGAGCGAACGCCAGCGCCTGGCGCGAGAACTGGAGCGCGCGATCGGCGGCGGGGAGTTATTTGCGGTCTATCAGCCGAAGCTTTCGCTGATGGGTGGCAGCGGTGCGCGAGTCATGGCCGCCGAGGCGCTGCTGCGCTGGACCAGCGCCACGCGCGGCGCGGTCAGTCCCGGCCGATTCATTCCGCTCGCCGAGGCCAACGGCCTGATCATTCCGATCGGCGACTACGTCCTGCAGGCGGCGTGCGCGCAGATGCGCACGTGGCTCGACCGCCATGGTTGGTCGCCCCGGCTGGCGGTCAACCTTTCGGCGCGGCAGTTTTCGCTGCCGGATCTCAACGATCGCCTGGCACGGGTGCTCGCCGAGCACCGCCTTGCGCCGAGCATGCTCGAGGTGGAGATCACCGAGACCGCGGCGATGCGCGACGTGGCAAGCACCGCGGAAACGCTGGCCGCATTGCGGCGCCTGGGCGTGCACGTCTCGATCGACGATTTCGGCAGCGGCTACTCCTCGCTGCTCTACCTGCATAAATTTGCGGTGGACGCCATCAAGATCGACCGTTCGTTCGTCGAAAGCATCGGCGTGGATCCCCAGGGAGAGGCCATCTGCGACGCGGTATTGCGCCTGGGCCAGGCGCTGGGCACGCGCGTGATCGCCGAGGGCGTGGAGACGGAGGCGCAACTGGATTTCCTGCGCCGGCGCCGGTGCGATGAGGCTCAGGGCTACCTGATCGGCAAGCCTGTGGCGGCCGAGGAGTTCGAGCGATCCTGGCTCGCGGCGCGGGCGGCTGCCTGAGCTGAGGCCGTCGAGCCTCAGCGCGCCTGTGCAGCTGGCTGGCCGAGAACGACCAGGCTCACGGGCGCCGGAACGCCGTCCACCGTGCGCTCGGCAGGCAGGCGGCGCGGTTGCGCGGGAACGTAGCCCTGCGCGAGCGCGTGCTCGTAGCAGGCGAGGCTCGCGAGCCCGGGCACGCCTTCGACCTTGGTGTGATTCTGCAGCTTCGCGGCGCGATTGACGGGGTCGCCGATGATGGCGTGTTCGAGCCGCCCCTCGTCGCCGATGACGCCGCAGGTGACCGTGCCTGCATCTACACCGATGCCTACGCCGGGTGCAGCTGGTATTCGCGCAGCAGCTCGATGAGCTCGGCGGGCGGCAACGCCGCCGCGAGCCGCGTGAAGCCGCGCAGGTCGATGAACACCGCGGCCGCGTCGCGCTGCTCGCCGTCGCCCGGCTGCAGCAGCTCATCGGCGCGCATCAGGCGCCCGGCGATCTCGGGCGAGAAGAAACGCGACAGCTGCGTGGCGGCGGCCTGGTCGGTGACGGCGCGGAAAAGCAGCATGCGGGCGCGCGCCACCGAGACCGACAGCACGAGGGTCACGATCAGGATAGAGATGACGCGGTCGATCTCGCCGCCGATCAAGATCCGGGAGGAATTCATGTACTCGACGTAGTCGCGCGTCACGAGCGCGGCGCCGCCGGGCTCGGCGAGGGCGTAGCCCAGCAGGATCAGCCAGCCGGCGGCCGCGGTAAGTCCGGCGAACAGTACGTGGCCCGGCGTGATGGTCAGGGCGCGCAGGACGATGAAGATGAAGACGTAGAGCAGCGTCGGCGCTTTCAGGTAGAACGCGGCCGGCTGGCCGTACTGGATGTGGAAGCTCCAGATCGTGATCATCAGCATGGCGACGTCCACCACCACGGAGCCGAGCTTGAGCGCGAACGTAAGCCGGTTGCGGTAGGCAAGGTGCAGGCGCAGCGCCGTGAAGCAGGCGTAGATGCCGAGCGCCCAGGGAACGGGACGAAACACGGCGTCGTCGGGCGAGGTGCCGGGCGCAACCAGGTACAGCGTACCGAGGACCGCGACCAGGGCCGCCTGGACCCAGCCGATCAGTATTTCACTGTCGCGGCGCAGGTTCTCGAGCGTGCGCTCCGCGCGCGCGGGCAGCCGGGCGTCGGGGGGCGATGCGGGTCAGGATGCCGAAGCGGGATGCCGGCGCGTTCGGCGTCCCTGCCGCCCCGTTGTTGGCGACCACTTTGCCTCCGGCATCGTCGAAGGATCGCATCGCCGGCGCGCAGGTATGCGTGCTGGCGAATACGTCTACCGCGGCTTTCGCGAACGCGTCGGCGCGCCATTCGTGCTGTTCTGGATCGTCGAGCGCGCCGGCGTCGAATCTCCAACCGGCGAGCGACTCGGCATCTGCGTGGACGACGCCGATGCGCGCGGCGCCCACTCGATAGCGTGCGATCGTTGGCAGTCCGGCAAGGCGGGCGAGGAGGTCCGGATGACGCGCCGCTGTTCGCTTGAGCGCCGCATGGATCTGGTTCGAGCGTTCGACGGTCCCCTGATCGACCCGCTCGGGATAGGCGCAGCCGTAGCCAGCGTCGTTCGAATTCAGGTCAAGCTCGGCTTCGACATTGCCGAGAATGGCATCGTGCCGCAGCACGCGCTCATTGACGGCCCGAAAGCCGGTGTTATCGATATTGAACCAGTTGAAATCGCCGTTGAAGCAGAGCGTTACGTGGCCTGGCTCCGCGCGCACCATCGCCTCGATCGCGTCGAGCGCGGGCAGATTGCCGTACAGACCACCGATGACGTAAAGCGTCTCGGCCGGAGTAGAAGAGGGAGTACCAGCTGCTGGTTGAAGTCGCAGTCGTAGAGATAGCCCTGCCAGTCCGCGCTGATCAGGTTGCGGCACATGACGTGCTCGAGGTTCTCGTTCCGGTGCGCCTTGTGCAGCGTCGTCATGTAGGCATTGAACTGCCCTTTGGAGATCAGCGTGCTGCCGAACCGCTGGATCGGCATATTGGCGAGGGTAAAGAGCCGGTTGAATACGATCCCGAACTTGCGTCCGAGATGCGCCTTGTAATCGGCTTCCTGAGCCGCCTGCGGTGGCGGCAGGGCTGCGCCCTGCGGGTTGTAGACAAGGTTTAGGACCAGCCCGCTTTCTGGACGTCCATAGCCCAGTGCATTCAACCGCTGCAGGCCCCTGATACTTCCGTCGAACGTGCCCTTGCCGCGCTGCTTGTCGACGTTCTCTTCGAGGTAGCAGGGCATCGAGGCGACCACTTCGACGCGATGGGCGGCAAGAAAATCGGCGAGATCTTCGAATCCCGGCTCCTCCAGGATGGTCAGGTTGCAGCGGTCGATGACCCGCAGGCCGCGCGCCCGCGCGGCATTCACCAGGCGCCGGAAGTGCGGATTGAGTTCCGGTGCGCCGCCGGTGAGGTCGATCGCCGTGACCTCCGGGCTGGCGGCCAGGAACGCGATCACCGCGTCGATGGTCTCGGCCGTCATCTCCTCCTTGCGGTTCGGTCCCGCGTTGACCTGGCAGTGCACGCAGCTCTGGTTGCAGCGGTAGCCGAGGTTCAGCTGCAGCGTCTCGACGGCGCGGCGCTTCAGAGCCGGAAACTGGGTGCGAGTCAGAAGGTGGAGGGTAGCGTGCATGGATTTCGGTCCAAGGTCGTCTTCGTGCTTTGGCGTCTCGACCCGGCAATTGCTTACAACAAAATCAAGAACCCCAGTGCGCGCTCCGCACAGAAGAACTCGATCACTTCAAGCCAGTGCGCACGCGCAGCGGCAGCTTCGCCGGCGGCAAGCACACCTCTTCGTTGCAGGCCTGTGCGCTCACCGTGCCGGTCAGAGTCTCGCTTCGCGCAAGCGCGCCCTTCGGCACCTGGGCGACGATGGACACGTCGCCCTCGTAGACCTTGATTCCGGCGCGCGCGAAGGCCGGGCGAAACACCTTCGGCGCCGGATAGACGACGCGGGACGGCGTGAGTCCGGCGAAGGTCACGGCGGTGGGAATGAGGTAATCATACGACGCGGGGTTCGCGTTCACGTGATAGCCGCCGGCGACCTTCACCGTGACGACGATCTCGTCGTGCTCAGGGGCGCCGCGCACGCTCGCCGCGACCCTGACGTGCGCGGCGGTATCGGGAAACTCCGGAGCGGCTACTGCGACCTGGACCGGTGGCGCCTTCGAGACTGGCGCTACGCCGCGTTTCGGCGCCAACCCCAACGCCGCCGCCGCGACCAGCACCGGCCAGGCGTCGGGTTGCGCGTCGACGCGCGCGCGAACGCTTGCCATGACCCGCGTCGCAGCCGCGCGATAGCGCTCCGGACCGTCCGCGGCGCCCAGCCGCAGGAGCAGCGCGACCGCGGCCGACGTCCCCGATGGATAGGCGCTGTCGCCGCTGTCGATGGGGGCCATCACCAGCGCGTGCTCCGCGGGCGTGGTCGAGAGGCTGCCGTCCTCGCGCGCGAATCGCCTGAGCATATCGTCGGCAAGTTGCGCGGCGCGTTCGCGCCATGCGCGGTTGCGGGTCGCATCGGCGAGCGCGAGAAAGCCCGCGGCGAGCAGGGCGTAGTCGTCGAGAAAAGCATCGCCCCGGGCGTGCCCCCGGTAGATCTCGTGCCGCAATCGGCGCGTCAAGGGATCGTAGGCAAGCGCCCAGATTCGCTGCGCGGCCCGTTCCGCGATTCGGACATAGCCGGGCTCGCCCAGTGAACGGCCGGCGCTCGCAAGCGCCTCGATGGCCATGCCGTTCAGGGCGACGATCATCTTCTCGTCCCGCGCCGGCTGGGGCCGCAGCTCGCGCGCCTCGAGCAGCCTTGCGCGCAGCGGCGCCGAACGGGCGAGGATGTCGGAGGGCCGTGTGTCGGAGGGCGGCGGCAGGCGCAGCCGGAGGACGCCGCGTTCGTCCTCCGGCCCGAGCGCCGCTGCGCTCGGCACCGGGAGCGGAGCAAGGCTGTACAACTCGAGCAGCCGCTTTGCGTCCTCGGCGCCCAGTGCGGCCTCGATCTCGGCCAAGCTCCAAAGATAGCTCGCGCCTTCGTGGCCGCCGACCTCCGCGTCCTCGGCGGTGTAGAAGCCGCCCTCTGGCGCGCTCATGCGCCGTTCGAGGTATCGGGCGGTGTTGGTCGCTACCTGCCGGTAGAGCGGCCTGCGCGTCATGCGCCAGGCGTCGGCGTACAGCTTGAGCAGCTGTGCGTTGTTGTAGAGCATTTTCTCGAAGTGCGGAACCGACCAGGCGCGATCGATGCTGTAGCGGTGGAACCCCCCGCCGACGTGATCGTGCAGGGCGCCGAGCGCGATCGCATCGAGCGTCGCGCTCAGGCGGGCGAGCGCCGCGCGATCCGGGTCGGCGCCGTGCGCAGCAGCCAGCATCCCGAGCAGCGGCTCCTGCGGGAACTGCGACTGGCTGTCCTCGAAAGGAAAGCCGCCGTGCCTGGCATCGAACCGTTCCAATGCACGGCGCTTCGCTTCTCGCAGCCACGCCGCGGGGCGCACGATGTTGGAGTTGGTCCGCACGGCGTCCGGGGCGCCGCCCATCGCGGCGAGGGTCCGGTCCGCCTGGGCGCGGATTTCGTGGCCGCGGGATTCCCAGTCTTCGTGGATGGCGCGCAGGATCGTGACGAAGCCCGGACGGCCAAAGTCGTCGTCGGCGGGCGGGAAGTAGCTGCCGCCGAAGAAAGGCTTCGCGTCCGGAGTGAGGAAAACGTTATTCGGCCACCCCCCGCGCCCGGTCATGAGCTGGGTGGCGCGCATGTAGATGGCGTCGATGTCGGGCCGTTGCTCGCGGTCCACCTTTATGTTCACGAACCACTGGTTCATCAGCGCCGCGACCGCAGGGTTCGCGTAGAGCGTCCGGTTCGCGACGTGGCACCAGTAGCAGGAGCTATAACCGACCGACAAGAAGATCGGCTTGTTCTCGCGCTTCGCTCGTTCTAGCGCCTCCTCGCCCCACGGATACCAATCGACGGGGTTGTGCGCATGCTGCAGAAGATAGGGCGAGCCCGAATCGATCAGCCGGTTGGGGCGCGAGGTGCGTTCATCCCCCACGCCGGCGCCCGGCGCCATCGCAGGCACGAGCAGCGCCAGTGCCAAGATCGCTGCCGATGCACGATTCAGAAGCGGGTTGTGAGCGCGATCCAGCCGGCGGGCAGGATCTCGACCATTCTTGCTTCGAGCCATTTGTCGGTCCCGGTAAGGATTGCTACCCCCAGCGTCCCGATCAGAACCCCGAACGCGGCTTTGATGCCCCCGATGTGCCCGAGCACACAGGTGCGCGCCGCAGCGAACCCGCGGCGCGAAGCATACGCCGCCGCCACGAGCGGTATGGCGGCGCCGATTCCAAACAGGCCGAGCGCGAGCGCTCCTTTCGCCGCGCCGCCCTCGCTCGCGACCAGCGTCAACGTCGAGCCGAGCAACGGGCCCGAACACGGGCTCCAAACCAGGCCGAGCACCCCGCCAAGCGCCAGTGCACCCGCCAGCGAACTGCCGTCGAGGCGCAGCGAAGCGGCGTTCGCGGACGATGCGATCGGCGTCATCCAGGCAGTGAAGCGCGCGCTGAAGCGCGGCACGAGCATCACGACCGCGAAGGCGATAAGCAGCCAGGCGCCGCCGAGGCGCACCGAATCGCCGTCGACGCCGAGCGCCGGGCCGAGGGCGCCGAGGGCCATCCCGATCAGCGCGAAGGAGGCTGCCATGCCGGCACCCATGGCGACCGGCGACCAGGGGCTGGCCTGAACCGCGCCGCCGACCACCAGCGGCAGCAGCGGAAAAACGCAAGGCGAAAGCGTCGTCAGGCTACCCGCCGCGAGGCTCAGCCCAAGTTGCGCGAGCGAGAATGAGGACTCCAAGCGCGGCTCCTACAACGCCGAACGCAGCGCCGCCTCGAGCTTGTCCGCGGAGGTTTCGCCCGCGAGGCGGGCCTTTTCGACCTTGCCCCGGTAGACGATCAGGGTCGACTGGGCACGGACGTTCAGCTTGCGCTTCAGCTCGCGCTCCTTGTCGTAGTCGACCACCAGCAGCGTCAGGGCGAACCTGCGGTCCGATTCCAGCATGTTGAATACGTCCTCCTGCATGCGGCAGGCCGGGCACCAGCCGGCGTGGAAATGCAAGGCAACCGGCCTGCCCGCGGCCTGGGCCGAGGCGAGCAATTCGGGCGAGTAGGGCTTGATCTCCAGGGCCGATGGGACGGACGCGGCCAACGAGAGAACGATCGCAGCAAGAATATTGAGCAGTTTCACCGGGATACTCCGTTAGATAAATGCAATTCCACCTGGCTTGTCGTATAAGTGCGCGATTCCCATACTCAGGCGCGAACGTAGACCCAGCCGCCCTGCAGCCGCTTGATCACCTGTTCAAGCGCCGACGGTGCGACCGCGATTCCCGGCAGCAGATCGGCCGGCTGCCCGCTTTCGCGCAACCGCGCCAGGGTCTGGCCGCAGGCGACGAGGCTGAGATTCGCATACTCGCGGCGCAGCGACGCGATGCGCTGCGCATGGGGCGAAGCGGTCGCGCGAAACAGATCGAGCCCGGAACTGTTGGCGACGATTTCGACCACGACGTTGCGCCGATCCGCGCGCGCAGACCGCAGCAGGTCTTCCACTTCTCCGAGCGCCGTGCCGAGCGCCTCGCGGTTGCCCGAGCTGACGTGTACCAGCACGCGGTTGGCCTCAAGCGAGCGCCAGTCGCCGCGCAGCGCATGCCAGTCGCCCCGAAGCGCGTAGGCCGACGCGGGGTCGAGCGCGGGTGCGCCGGCCCACCAGGCATTGCCGAACCAGCCGAGAATCGCGAACGCGATGCTCGCTGCGGCGAGCGTCTTCCAGCCCGGCCTCGCAACCCGGCGGGCGCGCTCTCGCGGCCCGGGGGGAACCGCATGGGCGTACCGCACCATGTCCTTCAGCGTGCGCAGCTCGCATATCCGCTCTCGCAGCAGCGCGTCGCGCTCAAGTCGCTCTGTGACACCCGCCCACTCGGCGGCGTCGAGCTGCCCGTCGACGAACGCGTTCTGCATTTCCTCGGAAACCTTCCGCTCTTCACTCATTTCACGCTCCGCAATCTGGTTCCCATCAATTCCGACGCGGTCGATCTGAGCCGGTCGCGTAACGCCTGCCGCGCACGGCACAGCCGGCTCATCACCGTGCCGATCGGGATCTCAAGGATTTCGCCCACTTCGGCGTAACCGCAGTCTTCCAGATCGACCAGAGTGACGACCTGTCTCTGGCCGAGCGGCAGCTCGCCGACGGCGCGCCGCACGCGCTGTACCAGCTCCGCGCTTGCACGCGCTTCCTCGGGCGTCGGGCCGCCATCCGTAATTTCATCCGCGACGCTTTCGATCTCCACGTACTCGCGCCGCGCGCGGGCATGGTCCCGCAGGCAGTTGGCCAGGATCCGGAACAGCCAAGCCCTGGACCGCGCCGCGTCCCGCAATTGCTCCGCCCCGCGCAGCGCCTTCTCGATCGCAGCGTGGGTCAGGTCATCGGCGAGATCGGCATCGAGGCACCACGCATAGGCCATGCGGTACAGCGCCTCGCGCGAGCGTTCGATTTCGCGCCGCACGGCCGCGCCACGCCCGAATATCGATCTGATTGCCATGCTCCTCCGAGTAAGACGTACCAGCCCGCCGGATTATTCCGCGCAGGAGACCACGGTGAAGAGCGCAATGGAATAAAGAGGCATCCCGGTTCGTCATGCTGAATGGTAGGGCCGCGGGATTCCGCGCGCCAGGACCCCAGTTCACCAAGGAGGAAAAATGACTACAGCAGCCCCTACGAGACAAGCACTTGCCGCGGTGCTGGTCGCCGCCGGCGTGGCTTTTACGCCCGCCCTCACGCACGCCCAATCCGCGCCGAATCAGGCGGCAGCGCAGAAGACCGGAAAGTACAAGGTCGTCATTCAGGTCAGCGACAACGATCCGGCGAAATGGAACCTGGCGCTGAACAACGCGCGCAACGTTCAGGTCGACCTGGGCAAGGACAACGTCGACGTCGAGATCGTCGCCTACGGGCCGGGCCTGCCCATGCTCAAGGCCGACTCGAAGGTCGCCGGACGCCTCGCCGAAGCGCTCGATCACAATATCGGGCTGATGGCCTGCGAGAACACCATGCGCAGCACCAAGGTTCAAAAGGACGACATCTACAGCGGCGTCAGTTACGTGGATGCCGGCGTGGTGCACATCATGAAGCGCCAGCGCGAAGGCTGGTCCTATGTACGGCCGTAGGCGGGGGCGCGAGATGCGTTCGATGACGGCCGGCGTTCTGGCAGTTGCGGTCGCCGTAGTGGCCGCTTGCGCTTCCCAGACGCCGCGCGTCGCGCCCGAGCCGCTCGCGGTCGCCCGGGCGCCGATCAGTTTCGACGGCCACGTGGCCGGACGCGCGACGGACCTACTCTTCCTCGTGGTGAATGATACCAATCCGGCGACGCCGGGCATCGGGCTGGCGGCCGGCGAGCGGCTCATGGTGGCGCTGCCGAAAGAGTTTCAGCGCAACAGCGCCTCGGCGCTGCGCGAGGATTCCGACTTCAACCTGGTACTCACGCGCGGCTGGCCGCAGGCCGCGGTGAGACAGCAAGGCCAGTACCGCATCGTGTACGACGCGGCGAGCAACTCGATCGGCGTGCACGCGCTGACCGATGTCAGGCCCGAAGGCCCCAACGCGCCGGGGATCAAGGCGATCCACCTGCGCGGCAATACGTTCCTCAACCTCGGACCAGGCGATCATGCGGTGCGCGTCTCGCAGCTCGGCGTCGAAGGGAGTGAAAAGCGCGCCTGGCAAGGCAATGCGAGGATCGAGTTCGACGCGCCCTCGGCACGGCTTGCGCCGACCAATTTTCACCTCGCGCCGGGCACCAACGCGGACTTCCAGAAAGCCGGCGTCAACAAGGATGCGCCGCACTGGCTGGGACTGCTTCTGTGGGGCGCTGCCGGCGGCCCGCTGAACGACGTCGGAATTGCGCCGCGCGACCTTGCCCGCCATCCCCGTTACACGGGCGGCCTTCTGGTACAGGACGCGAACGGCGACGGCAGGCTCGATGCGTCGCAGGACAAGGTCGTGGGCGGAATCATCGGCGCGGCGCCGGCGGGTGCGAAGGGGCAATCGGCGACCAGCCCGGTCGGCGTCGACGGGAAAGCGATTCTCTCCGGGAAGGCAACGCGTCACGAAAAATTTCCCGGCGGCGGCAAGCCCAACCCCGGGCTGCTGCCGGTGAGTTTTCACACCGGCGACAAAGCCGGGCCGTATCGTCCGACTTTCGAATTGATCGGCGGAAACACCTTCCAGTACACGATCGAAGCGCGCTGAAGCGGCCTGCTGGTGGCCGCTCGTCCTTCGCAGCCCGGAGTGCGCCTTGCGCTGGCGCCGGCCGTGCTGGCCGCACCGGTGCTGTTCGTCTGGGACATGGCGGTTTGGGCGCTGGTCGAGGCTGGCGCGTCCGAGCGGGCGGACCTGGTGTTCGGCAAGACCCGGGCGCAAGCGCCGTTCCAGATTCTCATGCTTTCGATTCCGGCGCTCGCTGCTGCGATCTGGGCGATGAAGGGCCTCGCGCCCACGCGCCTTGCGCACTCAGGGGCCGGCGCGGCGCTCTGGCCGAGCCTGCTGCGGTGGTAGCGAGCCCGGCAAGTGGTTCGATGTAAGGAAACCGCTCGCGCCCAGGTCTAGTCCTGAGAAGCCTTCGAATTGCATACGATGATCGAGCGTTGCTCGCGAATTTTCTACGTTTTGCTCGTGATCTCCGTCAACGTCGCAGCACCGGCGCCGGCGATTGCCCAGAGCACCGATGCGGAGATGAGCAAGATCAGCGGCGACCCCGCGGCACCGAGGCGGCACTTCAGGCTAGTGGATCCCGCAAAGCTTCCGGCGCAAAAGGCGAGCGAGATTTACGCGCTCGTCCGGCAGGCTTTGCAGGGTGGATACGCACGCTCGGGAAACGCGATCGCAGGCGGCTATCAGGGTTGGCGCCGCATGAATACCGCCCCCTACCTGTCCGCCACGCACGGCAATCATTATCTGAATAACTACCTCAACGATATCGGCGCCGCCGCGTATGGCCGCTTCGAGAAGGCCGGCAAGCTTCCGGTAGGCACCGTCATTGCCAAGGACAGTTTCTCCATGACGCGCGGAGGCGAGATTCTTCTGGGCGGACTGTTCGTGATGGAGAAAATGCCTGGCGGATTCCTTGACGTGACCGATGACCGGAAGTACACGGTCATCCAGGCGGATGGCACGCTGTTCGGGGAGACCAGTGGCAGGGGATCAGACCGCGTCGAGTACTGCAACGCGTGTCATTTGGCGAAGAAAAGCCAGGATCATCTGTGGTTCCTGCCCAAGCCCTACCGCGTACCGGCGCACAACTGAGGCGTCGCTCAGTTCTCGTCCTTCTCGAGCACCTCGGGTACTTTATGCGATGCGCGGCTGAGAAATTCGATCTGGCGGGAGAAGTTGATGCACCCCTTGCACATCATCAGGTGCATTCTCAACAGCGCCCGATCCAGACGCCCGAGCGGCTCGTCCATCGCGTGCCAGCGGGCATCGAGGCGCCGCTGCGGACATACCTCACGGAAGATGCAGATGGTAGGACGAGCGTCACCTGGCGTGCTCCGAGTGCCGTGTTCGCAGCCTACGGCAGCGCCGAGCTGAACGCGATGGCGCGCGAGCTCGACCCGGTCTTCGAGAAGATCGTCGGCGACGCGATCGGCAACTGAAAGGACCAGGCAATGGAAAGAATGTACAGATTTGTCTGCGCTGCGCTGGTGGCGGTGCTGTTCGGACCTGGCGCCGCCATCGCAGAGCCAATGCGCAACGGCTTCGACCTGGCCGGCGCGCTTGTCCCGGTAGAGGGGATCCTGCAGGGCGGGCCGCCGAAAGACGGCATCCCGGCGATCGATCGTCCTGCCTTCGTGGGTGCGCGCGATGCCACCGATCTGCGCCCCGGGGACATGGTTCTCGGCATTTCTCGCGACGGCCTTGCCAAGGCGTACCCGATCCGCATCCTGAACTGGCACGAAGTGGTCAATGACCGATTCGGCGCCGACAACATCGTGGTGACCTTCTGTCCTCTGTGCGGATCCGGCGTCGCGTTCGAATCCAAAGCCGGGAGCCGCGCGTTGCGCTTCGGCGTCTCGGGACTGCTCTACAACAGCGACGTGCTGCTTTACGACCGCGAGACGCAGTCGCTATGGTCGCAGATCCGGGCGCAGGCGGTCACCGGGCCATTGAAGGGCGGACATCTCGAGGCGGTACCGGTCCTGCACACCACCTGGGCTGACTGGCGTGCGCGGCATCCGAATTCACTGGTGCTGGGCCAGAAGACGGGATATTCACGCGACTATGACGGCGATCCCTACGCCGGGTACGAAAAGTCCGCAGACCTGATGTTCCCGGTGCGCTTTCGCGCCGAGGGCTACCACCCGAAGGAGCGGGTGCTCGGCATCGTTCTGGGCGGCAAGGCAAAAGCGTATCCGTTCGTCGAGCTGGCGAAGGGCGCGGGCGAGGTCGCCGACACGGTGGGTGGGCGCGTGATCCGGGTTCGATACAGCCGCGAGCACCAGTCGGCCGAGGCCTTCGACGCCAAAGGCCAGCCGATGGTCGCCACTACGCTGTTCTGGTTCGCGTGGGCGGCATTTCATCCCGGCACGGAGATATACCGGGCGCCCGGCGCGAAAGGCGGCAAATGAGTTGCGCCCGCCATCAATCGTAAGGATTCCGGCCGTTCAGTGTCTGCCGAGGCTGCTGGCGGATCGGTGATCCATCGGTGGGTACCAGTAAGGCGGTCGTCGACGCGGACGAATCGGACCACCGTCGAATGCGGCGTTCATTTCGCCTTCGCCTGGCTCGCTTTCCTACACGACGCGAGATCGTGCGCGCTCTACCGTAGCGAATAGAAACTGCCCGCGCGGCGTTCTAAGTAGGTAGGACGAAGGCCGCCAGATTCGGGCGGGTCATGGAGAGCAGCGATAAAAACGCCACTTTGGCATGTGGGAGAGCGATGGACGCGCTGGCGCTTCGAGCGGCACGCGAAGGAGCAGCTCGCGCCGCTGTACGGCATGGCGCTGCGCCTCACGGGGCGGCACGAGGACGCCGAGGACCTCGTGCAGGACACGATCGTCAAGGCCTACCAGGCCTACGGCGGGGCCCGCTTCGAGGGCCCGGCCGGCTTCCGGGGCTGGCTGTTCACGATCCTGGCGAACGGCTTCCGGGACAGATACCGCCGGCGTGGCCGCTCGCCCGAAGTCGCGCTCGAGCCGTCGGAGGACGATCCAGACGCAAAAGTGATCGAGCTGGTTCCGGATTTTGCGCCGGGCCCGGAAGCCCGGGCCGAGACCACGCTCTTGCGCGAAGCCGCGCAGGGCGTCATGGAGCGCATGGCTCCCGAGATCCGGCTTGCCGTGACGCTCTTCTTCGTCGAGGGTTGTACTTACCAGGAGATCGCCGATATCACCGGATGCCCCATCGGCACGGTCATGTCGCGGCTCTGGCGGGGGCGCCGAATCCTGCGGGATAAACTCGCCCGCTTCGGTGAAGAGGAATCTGTGCCCGCGCGGCGCCGAAAGGTGGAAGGATCATGAACCCGATGATACCGAAGTGCGGCGATGTATCGAGCCGGCTGCATGGGTACGCCGACCATGCGCTGCCCGCCGCAGAACGCCGTCTCATCGAGGCGCACCTCGAAGGCTGCCCGACGTGCAGGGCGGAGCTGGCGCAAATCGAGGCGGTTGAGACGCGCCTTCGGCATCTGTGGCGGGTGCAGAGCGCGCCGGCGCCGGAGCTGTGGGAGCGAATCCGGATGCGCCTCGCGCCGCCGGCTTCCGTCCGGAGGCCCCTTATTCCATGGCCTGGGCGCGGATGGCAGCGGGCGGCCGCTGCGTTTGCGGTGGTGGCCGCTGTCGCCGGGACGACCGTGGTCGGATACCACCTGGTGGAAACCCGCCACGCCGAGAGCCGGTTCGTCGCGGCGCCGATCGAGGAGCTGAAAGCGTTCGTCGACAGCCGCAGGCCGATGGATGTCGCGACCACCGACCTTGGCGAGCTGCACGGATGGTTCAGGGGCAAGATCGATTTCTCGATTCCGGAGCCGAGGACCCGTGGCGACGTGCGCCTTGTCGGAGGGCGGCTGTGCTTCTTTCTCGAGCGGCGCATCGCCTCGATGATGTACGAGGCGGCCGGCGGCCGCGTCGTCTCGCTGTACGTAATCCCGGCGCACTTGGAGACTCTCGACTCGGACTCCAGGCACGTCGTCGCCGGGGAGCCGGTCAGCTTGAAGCGGCTCGGCGGCTATACGCAGGTCATGTGGCAGCGCGACAAGCTCGTGTATGCCCTGGTCGGAGACATGCCGGCGGCGCAACTGATGGAGCTCACTTCGGAGTTCCTGCATTCGACGCGGGAGCCCGCATGAACCGGCTGCGCCGCCTGCTCATCGCCGCCATCGCGCTCGCGCCGCTCGCCGCGCGCGGGCAGCCGCGCTTCGTCGAGCTCGAGCGCGCGCTGCCGGTCGAGGCAGCGGACAGGATCGAGGTTATCGAGTTCTTCTGGTACGGCTGCATCCACTGCTACAACTTCGAGCCGCTGATGGAGAGCTGGCTGAAGAAGGTGCCGCCGGATGTGCAGGTCCGGCGCGTGCCGGCAGTGTTCAACGAGCGCATGGCGCGCGATGCCGCGATCTTCTACGCCTTCGAATCGCTCGGCGTGGCCGCCAGGCTGCACCGGCCACTCTTCGACGCGATTCATCGCGGCCGGCTGCGCACCGACCAGCCGCATGCGCTCGCCGAATGGCTGCAGCGCAACGGCATCGACGCCGGAAAATTCGACGACATGTCGAAATCCTTCGGCGTGCAGAGCAGGGTGCGCCGGGCGGCGCAGCTTTCGTCCGCGTACAAGATCGACGGCACGCCCGCGATGGCGGTCCATGGCCGCTATGCCGTGAGCTCCAGCCCGGACATGCTGCGCACCGTCGAGCACCTGATCGAGACGGTCAGGAAGCCGAAGCCGTAGCGAATAGTTTGGCGCGCTGCGTCGTTCTAGTGGGGAGGAGGCAAGCCCATGAGCGACCAAGAACACCACGACTGCCCCGGTCTTTGCATGAGCCGCAGGGAGGCCCTGAAGCTGGGGGCCGGCGGCGTTGCGGTCGGTGTCTTCGGACTGCCTGGGGACGCGGCCGCAAAGTCGAGCGATGTCCTGGCCTATCCGCGAAAGCGCGTCGCCCAGATCAGCCGGCTGGAAGAAGGCGCTCCGCTCGCCTTCACCTATCCCCTCGAACAGCAGCCGAATTTCATCGTCAGGCTCGGGGCACCCGCCCAGGGCGGCGTGGGGCCGGGCCGCGACATCGTGGCGTTCAGCTCGCTCTGCACGCATATGGGCGGCAACCTGCGAGGCCGCTATCGCCATGACCTCAAGGCGATCGGCCCCTGTCCGTTTCACTTTTCGACCTTCGATCTGACGAGAAGCGGCATCCCGGTGCACGCCAGCGCCACGCAGCTCTTGCCGCAAGTCGTCCTCGAGACGGCGGGCGACGACATCTTCGCGGTCGGCGTGCACGGCCTGATCTACGGTTTCCGGCACAACCTGAAGGACGGGACGCTAGCGGCCGGCGCTATCCCTGCGGGTGCGTCGAAAACCGCGCGCGGTTGAACAAGGGAGAAACCATGTCCGAAAACAGCCAGCATCGCACCCGCCGTCAATTCCTCCTCGCCGCGAGGACGACCACCGGGGACTACGGCGCCTACGATATTCCGCAGGACGAGGTGCCCATCCCGCCGGCGAACGCGCAGGTGCTGCCTACCGCCTGCGAATACTGCATCGTGGGCTGCGGCTACAAGGCGTATGTCTGGCCGGTCGATGCCCCCGCCGCCGGCGCCAAGGCCTCCGATAACGCGTTGCAGGCGAGCTATCCGGTGAAGCCGGCAACCGGGCAGTGGATCAGCCCGAACATGCACAACATCGTGCGCCGCGACGGCAAGCTGCATCACGTCGTCATCCTGCCCGACGGCGAGAGCGTCGTGAACAAGAAAGGCAATCACAGCATTCGCGGCGGCGCGATGGCGCAGAAGGTCTATAACCCCGAGAAGCCAACCGCGGACCGATTGCAGACGCCGCTCTTGCGCGTGCGCAACATGCTGCTGCCCGTGTCGTGGGATACCGCGACGAGCATCGTCGCCGAATTGTCCAAGCACGTGATCGAGAAGCACGGCGCCGCGGCCTGGGCGGCGCGCTTCTACAGCTACCACTTCTGGGAAAACACCTACGCCATCACCAAGCTCGTATTCGGCTCCATCGGCACGCCCAATGCCGCCGAGCACGACAAGCCGACCGCGCAGAACGACGCCGCCGGGCTCGATGACGCGGGCGTGGACGGGTTCTCGTCCTCGTACGGCGATTGGAAGCTGGCCGACGTCATCTACATCAGCGGCAACGATCCCTACGAGAACCAGACCATTCTCTTCACCGAGTGGATGGCGCCGGGCGGCGCGAAAATCGTATTCGTCAACCCGCGCAAGAGCCCGACCGCGGCCTACGCCGAGCGCACCGGCGGCGTTCATTTGCAGTTGCTGCCCGGAACCGATTCGCTGCTCAACAACGCGATCGCGCGCATCGTTCTCGAGAACGGTTGGGAGGACGGCGACTGGATCGGCCGCGTAATCGCGAGCCGGGAGGATATTCAGAAGGAGACTTCGAGCTGGCGCCGGACGCGGTTCGGGTTGAGCTTCGCCGAATACAAGGAATGGCTGCTCTCGGACGACGAATACAAGCTCGACAACGCGGCGAGAATCACGGGCGTTCCGGCGGAGAAAATCAGGCTCGCCGCCGAGATGCTGGCGCGGCCCTTGGGCAAGGTGCGCCCGAAGACCTCGTTCCTGCTGGAGAAGGGCAACTACTGGTCCTTCAACTATCCCAACTCGGGCTCGTTGTCGGCGCTCGGTCTGATCTGCGGTGCGGGCGGCCGCCCCGGGCAGGTCATGTCGCGCGTCGGCGGCCATCAGCGCGGCATGATGAGCGGCGCGGCATACCCCCTCGCCAAATCGCCCACCGTCTATCACGACGTCCGGCCCGGCGACCCGGGCGGCGGCAAGATCCCCCTCAACGTCGATGAAATGGCGTTCAAGGGCAACACGCGCCTGACCTGGGTGATCGGCACCACCTGGGTCACCGCCATGGCGTCGGGGCAGTCGCACCGGGACCGCATCGCGGCGCTGACGCGCAATCACCCGGCGCAAGTGACCTCTCTGGACAAGGACGAGGCGATCGCCGAACTGAAGAAGCGCGCCGACAGCGGCGGCATGGTTCTCATCCAGCAGGACGTGTACGCCAACGATCTGAGCGAGTATGCCGACCTGGTGCTGCCGGCCTCCGGCTGGGGCGAGCAGGACTTCGCCCGCGCGCAGGGCGAGCGCCGCCTGCGGATCTATTCGAAGTTCTACGACGCCCCGGGCGAGGCGAAGGCCGACTGGTGGATCGTCGCGCAGGTGGCGAAAAAGATGGGCTTCAAAGGCTACGACTGGTCGAGCTCCAACGAGGTCTTCGAGGAAGCCGCGGCGCGCTCCAAGGGCGGGGCTTACGACTATACGGCGGTGGTCGAGTTCGCCCGCAAAAACGGCAAGCGCGCGCACGAGCTGCTGCGCGAGATGAGCACCACCGGCATCCAGCTTCCCGCGCGCATCGAGGACGGCAAGCTCGTCGGCACCACGCGCCTGCACGACCAGACCTTTCCCGCCGGCAAAGAGGCGAACAAGATCGTCAAGCAATTCAATACCGCGAGCGGCAAGGCGATCCTGGTCAAGGGCGACTGGCGCATCGCAAAGCCGGTTCGAGAGAAGTACGCGCCGCGCGAAGGCGAGTTGTGGATGATCAACGGCCGCATCAACGAACTGTGGCAGACGATGTATGACGACCTGCGCAAGTCCTACGTCAAGCGCCGCTACCCCTCCAATTTTCTGTTCATCAACCCGGTTGATGCCAAGGCGCGCCAGGTCGAAAGCGGCGACCTGGTGAGCGTGGAGAACGACTATGTCGTCAACATCATGGGCGAGGTCACGAAGGGCGCGCTGTCCCTGGTGGCCTACGTGACCGACGAGGTCGCCGCCGGGGTAGGCTATACCTACTCGTTTTACCCGGGGCAGAACTCGAACACCATTGTGCCGTCGGTGACCGATCCGATTACCGGGGTCTACAACTACAAGATCGGCAAAGGGCGCGTGCGCAAGATCGGCGAGACGCCCCTGAAGCACGTCGATGGCGGCATGTCGTTCGTGCCGCGCAGCATCGGTTGAGGAGAGCCGACATGAGAATCGCCCGTCAACTCCTTCTTGCCGGCCTCACGGGACTCGCCGCGCTCCAGGCGGATGCGCAGACCCGATCCACGGCGCCGGCCGTAACCCCGGCCGGCAAGGCAATCTATGCGCGCGAATGCGCCGCCTGCCACGGCGTGAAGGGAGACGGCGACGGCCCAGGGGCGCATATCGTCAATCCGGCGCCTCGTGATTTCACCCTCAACGTGTTCAAGTTCCGCACCACGCCGAGCGGCCAGCCGCCAACCGACGCGGATCTCTTCAAGATCATCACCGATGGTGTCGCGGGCACGGCCATGCCCAGCTTCCGCGAGCTGCCGGAGAGCGAACGCTGGTCGCTGGCCGCCGTCGTCAAGCAGTTCGCCGCCATCGGTGTGCGCGCCAAGCCGATCGCGATTCCCGCCGAGCCGCAAGCCACGGCGGCGCTCCTGGAGCAAGGCAAGACGGTCTACGGTGCGCTCAAGTGCGCCAACTGCCATGGCACGGAAGGGCGGGGCGACGGGCCTTCCGCGCTGACCCTGAAGGACGACGCGAAGCAGCGCGTCTGGGCGCCTAGCCTGACTGCCGGCGCCTTCAAGAGCGGCCGCGATCCGAAAGCTCTCTATGCGCGCATTGCGACCGGGCTCGACGGCACGCCGATGCCGTCTTACGCGGCCGAGGCGAAGCCCGAGGAAATCTGGGCGCTGGTGCACTTCATCCAGAGCCTGTCGAAAACGCCCGCCAGGGAGAAACGCAATTGAGGCCCTGCCTTCGACCCTTGGCGGTCGCGATGGCATTTGGCTCCTGCGCCCTGATCGGAAGCGCACACGCGTACCAGGCCGGAAGCGTCGTCGACGGTGGATCGATTCGCGGCACGGTGAGATTCGATGGCACGCCGCCGCCATCGAAGAAGCTGCCGATCAACAAGGACAACGAAGTGTGCGGCCCCGGCCCTTTCGAGCACAAGGAGGTCGATGTCGGCGCCAACGGCGCGCTCAAGGGCGTCGTCGTCTACCTCGAGAAAGTGGAGAAAGGCAAAGTCTGGCCGAGCGCGAGCTACTTGCTCGACCAGACAAAATGCGCGTTTACGCCCGCGCTTCAGGTCGTGCGTAATGGCGCCAGCCTTACCATCCGCAACAGCGATCCGGTGCTGCACAACGTTCACCCCTACGAGATCGTCGGCAAGTCGCGCCGCACACTGTTCAACCTGGCGCAGCCGACACAGGGCCAGACCAACACGATGAAGATCGACGCGAAGCGCGGGCGCGCCATCGAACTGTCGTGCGATGCGCACAACTGGATGAGCGGCTGGGTCTACGTCGTCGACAATCCCTACTACGCGCTCGTCGGGGCCGATGGCAAATTCGAAATCGGCGGCGTGCCGCCGGGCGAATACAAAGTCATGGCTTGGCATCCGACGCTCGGCACCGTCAGCCAGACGGTGAAGGTGGCGGCCAAGGGCGCGGCGGACGCCGCGTTCGCTTTCAAACCCGGCTCGTAATGACGGGGCAGAGCGACGCGCGCGCCCAGTCGCTGGACGCTCTGGTGGACGCGCCGCTCGTGCGCCTCTGGCTGCTGTGGGGAATGTTCTGGCTCATGCTGACGCCCACCGTCGGCGCCACGATTTCCTCGCTGTTCAATTTTCCGGACTATCTCGGAACCTCGCTGATGCTCGGCTTCGGGCGGCTGCGTCCGATCCACGTCAACGGCGTCATCTTCGGCGCGTTCTCGACGCTCTTCATCGGCCTGTGCTACTACCTGCTGCCGCGCCTGTGCGGCGTGCGCGTCGTCTGGGAGCGGCTCGGCTACGTTCTCGTGTGGGCGTGGAACCTCGGGCTGGCCGCCGGACTGGCGTCGCTCGTGTTCGGCATGAACCGCGGCCTTGAGGCCGGCGAGCTGCCCGCGTTCGCGTCGACGGTTCTCTTCGCCGCCATCGTGACGCTGACGGTCCAGTTCACCGCTACGGTGGCGCGGCGGCGCGACGAGCAGCTCTACGTCAGCCTGTGGTATCTCGTCGCTGCCTTCGTCTGGACGTCGCTCAACATGGTGCTCGGCGTCTTCATCCTGCCGAACGCCATCACCGGCATCAACAGCGCCGCCTTTCATGGCCTGTACATCCACTACATCGTCGGCCTCTGGATCACGCCCGCGGGCTACGTGCTGATCTACTACTTCCTGCCCGCGGCGGTGCGCAATCCGATCTACAGCCACAAGCTCTCGCTCATCGGCTTCTGGTCGCTGGCGCTGTTCTATCCGTTCGTCGGCATCCACCACTACCTTTACAGCCCGATCGCGGATTGGGCCGAGACGCTGGCCATCATCACCTCGATGCTGTTGATCGTGCCGGTCTGGACGGTGCTGCAGAACTTCTTCGGCACCATGATCGGCCGCTGGCAGTCCTTCGGGCGCAATCTGCCGGCGAAGTTCCTGATCATGGGCTCGCTCATGTATCTCATCGGCTGCTTCCAGGGCTCGGTCGAGGCGTTGCGCTCGATCCAGCAGCCGACCCACTTCACCGACTTCGTGATCTCGCACTCCCATCTCACGGTATTCGGCACCTTCGTGGTCTGGGCCGTCGGCGGCCTCGTCTACGTCTGGCCGAAGATTCACGGCCAGGAGCTCTACTCGTTCAAGCTGGGCAACTGGTCGTTCTGGCTCATCACCCTCGGCATCTCGACGATGGGAATCGTGCTCTCGGCGCAGGGGCTGCAGCAGGGCTTTATGTGGATGGCCGGCGTGGAGTGGCTCGATTCGATCAATGCGATTCGCGCCTTCTGGGTGGTGCGCACGCTCGCCGGCCTGTCGATGGATCTTGGCATGACCTTGCTCGTGTACAACCTGTTGCGCACGGCGATGAAGTCATCGCCGGCCGCGTTCCCCGCGGGCGCCGCGCAAGGAGCCGCGCCGTGAGAATGAGCGCGCGCAACGTGGCGCTGGTGGCGGGTCTCTTCTTTATCACGCTCGCTACGTTCACCCAGGGGCTGCTGCCGATGCTGGAGCCCCAGTCGCGCACCACCCGGGTCACGGCGGTGGTGCGCACCGAGCTGGGTGAGCTGAAGTGGACGCATGCCAACGCCACCGACTACACCCCGCTCGAGGCCGAGGGCCGCAAGATCTACATCCGCGAGGGCTGTTCGTATTGCCACTCGCAGTACGTGCGGCCGGTGACGGGCGAGACGCGGCGCTGGGGGCCGGTGAGCCAGGCCGGCGAGTACGCGTTCGATCTGCCGCACCTTTTCTCGACGCGGCGCATCGGGCCTGATTTGACGCGCGTCGGCCTCAAGGTCAGCGACGAATGGCACCTGGCCCATTTCTGGGACCCGCGCATGATCGTTCCAGATTCGATCATGCCGCGCTTCGCGGGGCTCTTCGACAGCCCGAAGGCGAAGGTCCGCGTGGTGACGGACGCGGCCGGACTGCGCAGCCTCGAGCGCACCGAGGTCACGCAGGCATTCTTCGATTTCTCGAAAGCCGCGGACCCGCGGGCGCGGCTCATGCTCACGCCGAGCCCCGCAGGGCTGCTGTTCGTCCCCGAGCGTGCAAGGTACCCGGTCATTCATACGCCGAACCAGGAATTCAAGGGCAACGCGGTGAGGCTGGTCGTGATCACCGACGAACTCAAGGCGCTGATTGCCTATGTGCAAAAGCTCGGCATGAACCGGGGCAAATGGCGCGATCTGTTCGAGCCGCAGTCGTTCGAGGTGTCGCAAGTCAACATGCATCGATCCGAGGAGTGGATCGGCTACGGCAAGCAGGAGTACGCGCGGCGTTGCGCCGGCTGCCATGGCGTGGACGGCGACGGCAACGGCCCGGCGGCCACCTTCATGTACAAGACCCGGCCGCGCGATTTCACCAAGGGGGTGTTCAAGTTCCGCGACACGCCGTCCAGCTCGCTGCCGACTGACGGCGACCTGCTGCGCACGATGACGCGGGGGGTGCGCGGCACGGCAATGCCCCCGTGGCACGAGCTTCCGCAGAACGCGCGCCTCGCGCTGCTGCAACACCTCAAGCACGAGCTGGCGGTCGATCGCAGCGATCCGGGCAAGCCGTTCGCCTACTTCCAGGAAGATCGCCCCCAGCCTCCCATTCCTATCGGCGAACCGCCCGTCCCATCCGCGGAGATCCTCGCGCGCGGTGCCGCGATCTGGAAAAGCGCCAAATGCTGGGAGTGCCACGGCGGCGCGGGCAAAGGCGATGGCGAGAAAGCGGCCGGCTTGCTCGATGACGCCAAGTTTCCCATCCCGCCCGCCAACCTCAGCACCGGCCAGCTCAAGTCGGGCCCGCATGTGCGCGATATTTTCCGCACCATCTCGACCGGCTTGAGCGGCACGCCGATGCCGTCCTACGCCGATTCGTTCAGTGAAGAAGAGCGCTGGGCGCTCTCTTACTACGTGCTGTCGCTTTCGGCCTTTCTCGATCCGCTGACGCAGAAGCCCCTGCCGCTTTCGCCTGCGGACAGGAAGGAGCTCAACGATGCAAGCACCAAGGCGGACTCCTCCGAGAAGGCCTACCGGCCGCAGCTCCTCGGCCCGGCCGAAGGACCGGGCAGCGCCTATGCCAAGCGGCGCGGCATCGAGCAGCCGGGGGTGTCGTGGAAGAAGTAACGGCGCTTCAGTTCCTCGTCGCCCTGTTCATGAGCCTGGCAGGACTGTGTGCCTTCGTCTGGGCCGTCCTCTCGGGCCAGTTCGTCGGCATCGAGGACGCCAAGCATCACGCCTATTCCAGGGAGGTGACCGAGCATGGCGAATGACGTTCCGCCGCATGAAGCGGTCGAGAAATACGCCGACGGCGATATCGAGGTGCGCCACGGCCGGGTCGATCATTGGCTGGTCCTGGTCTATGCCGTGCTGTTCGTGTGGGCGATCTATTACGGGTTCGAGTTCTGGGGCGGCCTCGGCCCCGGCCTCGACTATTAGGGTGCCGCGATGAACGGTGTCAGCGTGCTGATGGCGATCACGATCGCGAACGGAATGTTCCTGCTGCTGGAGCTGGCCCTGAACGTATTCGGCTCCCTGTTTGGCTGAGATGTCGCTCCCGGAGGCGATCGCGTTCGCGGTTTTCCTGGTGATGACCCCGGCGTTTTTCGCCTGGGTCGCTTACCTGGCGATCCGCAAGTAGCGCAACGATGCCGGCACTCGGCTACGCGCTGACTTTTGTCGCCGGCGTGGCGGGCAGCCTCCACTGCATCGGCATGTGCGGTGGTTTTACCTGCGCGTTGCGCGGCGCGTCGCGCGACAGCGCCGCCTGGCTGCCGCGGCAGCTTCTCTACAACTGCGGGCGCGTCACGACCTATGCGTTTCTCGGCGCGCTCGCCGGCGCGCTCGGCCGGAGCCTGCATGGCCGGCTCGACCTGGCGCAGCGCTCGCTCTCCGTGCTCGCCGGTCTGCTCATGGTGGTGATGGCGCTGCAGCTTTCCGGTTTTCTTGGCCGGCGGCACGGTACCGGCGGTTTCGCTACCCTGAATTTCACAGCCGCACTGGGCGGCCTGGTGCGAACGCCGCATGCGGCGGGGCCGCTCGCGCTGGGTGTGGCCAACGGTTTCCTGCCCTGTCCCCTGGTCTACGCCTTCGCGCTGCAGGCGGCCGCGGCGGGCGGCCCGGTGCCGGGCGCCTTGATCATGGCGGCGTTCGGGCTCGGCACCTTTCCCGCCATGTTTCTGATGGCGGGCCTCGGCGGATGGATCGGCGCCGTCTGGCGCCGTCGCGGGGTGCGCCTCGCTGCCGTGTTCATCCTGCTGCTCGGGATTGGAACGACCGTGCGCGGACTGCTGCCGGCCGAGGCGTTGCACGGCCCGTCTGGCGCCCATTCGCATCCCATGTGACATGGAAACCGCCCGCAATTCCTTCTGTGCGCACTGCGCGCTGCCGATCGGCCGCCGGCCCGATCTGCGCCAGGTGAGCGGCGAGGCGCGCGTCTTCTGCTGTTATGGCTGCGCGATCGCCTTTCAGGTACGCCACGGCAACCACGAGGAGGCGGACGCCGCTTCGTTCCTGGTGCGCCTCGGCACCGGCGCCTTTCTCGCCATGAACGTCATGATGTTGAGCTGGTTGTTCTACGGCGACTTCCCGGACCTTGACGGGGCGCTGCCGCGCGCCGGGATCCTGTGGGTGGTATGGCTGCTCGCAACTCCCGCGGTGGCGATCCTGGGGTGGCCGTTCGCGAGCGAGGCATGGCAAGAGGCGAAAAACGCCCGCGTCGGCGCGTCGGGGCTCGCCGTTTTCGGTGTCGCCTGCGCTTATCTTTACTCGACCTTCGTTCTCTTGCGCGGCGGCGAGGAGGTGTACTTCGACACGGCGACCATGGTGCTGGTCCTCTTTACTCTCGGCCGCTACCTGGAGGCCGCGGGGCGCGCCCGCGCGGCGCGCGATCTTGCGCCGATGCTCGAGGCGGAATCGCGAACGGCACGTGTCGGCGATGTCATCCGCGTCGCGCCTGGAGAGCGTATCGCGGTCGACGGTGTCATCGTCGAGGGACGCGCATTCGTGGACGAGGCGGTCATCTCGGGTGAGAGCCGGCGGCTTGAAAAGTCCGCGGGCGCAAGCGTGACCGCCGGCAGTTTGAATCTGGACGGCCATTTGCTGGTGCGCTGCGAAGCGGCCGGCGGCGACACGCGCTGGGGACAGATCTGCCTCGCGGTGCGCTCGGCGCTCAGCGCGCGCTCGCCGCTGCAGGGCGTTGCAGATCGTATTTCCGCGGCCGCTGTGCCGCTCGTGCTCGCGGTTGCGGCTGTGGTCGTCGCGGCCGGCGTATCTTCGCTTGGGTTCGACGAGGCCATGTTGCGCGGCGTTGCGGTACTCGTTGTCGCCTGTCCCTGCGCGCTCGGCCTGGCGGCGCCGCTCGCGGCAGCGCTTGGCGTGGCGAGACTGACGCGGCAGGGATGCATCGTGCGCAGCGGCGGCGTGCTCGAGTCCCTCGCCCGCGCGCACACCATCCTTTTCGACAAGACGGGAACCTTGACCTCGGGCACGCCGCGTCTGGTTGCGATCCAAACGAACGGCGTCGCGGCAGATTTGCTGCTGCGGCGCGCGGCGGGACTCGAGCAGGGTTCCGGGCACGCCCTCGGACGAGGGATCGCATCAGCCGCCGCGGCGAGAGGGCTTCTGCCGCTCGCCGCACGCGACGCGCGCAGCATACCCGGCTGCGGCGTCGTTGCGACGGCCGAGGACGGCTCGACCGCCGCAGGGAGCGCGAAATGGCTGGCCGAGCTTGGCTTTCAGCCGGCCGGAGGCGGCATCGCAGAAGCGGCCGCGAGCCATGCGGCAAGCGGTTTCGCGCTGGTCCATGTCGGCTGGGCGGGCGCGGAGCGCGGCCTGATCGCGTTCGAGCATGAGCTGCGGCCCGAGGCCGAGGCGACCCTCGCAGCGCTCAGGCAGCAGGGCATTCGCTCGTTCGTCGTCAGCGGCGACCTGGCCGAAGCGACGCGGCGCACTGCCGATGCCGCGGGCGCCGACGACTGGGTGTCCCAGGTCCCGCCCGAAGCGAAGGCCGAGCTGGTCGCGCTGTTGCGGCGCGAGCGCGGCGTCGTCGCCATGGTCGGTGACGGCATCAACGACGCAATGGCGCTTGCCGAAGCCGATGTCGGCATTTCCATCGCAAGCGCGACCGACCTCGCCCGGGAGACCGCCGACCTGGTGCTGCCGCGCAACAGCTTGGCGCTGCTGCCCTGGGCCGTCAGAATGGCAGGCGCGGTGCGGCGCACCATCGTCTCGAATCTCGTCTGGGCGTTCGGCTACAACGCGGTCGCCGTCGCGCTTGCGGCGAGCGGTTTGCTGCAACCGATAGGAGCCGCTGCGCTGATGGCGGGCTCGAGCCTTCTGGTGATCGTGAATTCCCTGCGCCTGGAGCGTTTCCCGGCGCCCGAGGAAAAGGAAGCGGCCGTTGAAAGCGGATTGCCGGATGTTGCCCATGTTTAGAGCGTATTTCCTTGCGTTGGCCGCGACCCTCGTGGTTGCCCCGGCATGGTCCGCAACGGAGCCTGCGGCGGTGGTTCTGGAGTACGCGCGCGCCCTGTATGCGCGGGACTTCGAGCGGGCTTACCGGCTCGTTTCGCCGCGCGACAAGGCGGTCAAGCCGCGCCCGGTCTATCTTCAGGAGAACCGCGCGCTCGAGGGCGAAGCGCTGGAGTTTTCGCGGCTGCTGGCGTCGATGGTCGCGGTCAGCAGGATCAGGACGAACCGCACGGGCGATCGGGCGACGGTGACCTTCCGGGCGCTGCTGCCGGACGCAAACGCGGATCGCGTGCGCGAGATGACCAAAGGTTTCGACGCGGCCGCCTTGAACAAGCTCAGCGCCTCGGAGCGCGAGGCGCGCATGCGCGAGCTCAAGCGCCTTTCCGGCATGCGACGGCTCCCCACCATCGAGAGCGCCAACGAGGAGTGGCATCTCGTCCGGGTGGACGGCCGGTGGTGGCTCGATCTCGACTGGGGTGGCGCGGTCCGCGTGCGCTTCGGCGCCGCGACGTTCGCCGGGCTGGGATGGGAATTCGCGCCGTTGCAGGAAGAGGTGCGAGCCCGTCCCGGCGAAACCCTTCAGGTCGTCTACCGGATCAGGAACGCCACGGCCGGCACGGTAACGGCGAAGGCACGCCATGTCGTTACGCCCGGCGCCGGCGCCAAGCACCTCGACATCGTGACCTGTTTCTGCTTTCTGGAGCAGACGCTCGGACCGGGACAAGTAGTCGAGCTGCCCGTGGTCTTTCGCGTGAGCTACGACGCGCCGGAGAACATCGGCCCGATCGAAGTCCGCTACGAGCTCTATCCGGCGGAGGCGTTTCCAAAGGACGCGGCCTCATGAGGCTTCTCCTCTGTGCGCTGCTGATTGGGCCTTTGGCGGTCTTCGAGGCTGCCGCTGGCGGCCGGATCGAAGTGCGGGTGACCGATCATCGTGCGGGAATCGAGAATTTTCGCAGTCTCACGATTTCGGTATCGGAGGTGTGGTTGCACCGCTCCGGCCGCGCGCGCCGCGACGGCTGGACGGCGGCACTGAAAGATTCGCGCCCGGTGGACATCGTGCCCCTCAAGGACGGTAAATGGGAGAAGGTCGGCATAGGCGCGCTTCCCGCCGGCAAGTACGACGCCATCCGCGTCGATGCCATCGTACGTGAGGCCCGGCACAAGGGCACAAATGCGGTAGCCATGGACCCGATGAGCACCGTGATCGCCTTCCATGACGAAGTCGAGATCAAGAAGGACGTGCTGCTGCCCGTGCTCCTGGACTTCCATGTCGAGGACCAGACCGATCATGCGCCGCCCCGGTACGTTCTCAAGCTGCGCCACGTCGCTATCGGGCAGGACCCGCCCGTTACGGGAGGGGGACGGTGAATCGGCGCCATGGGTTGCTCGTGGTTTGCCTGTGAGCCTCCTGGTCAGCCTGCATAACCTCTCCATGCTCCGTCCAATCGCCGTCCTGCTCTGTCTAATCCCCGCGTGCGTCTCAGCGAACGAGGCGGCGATTCGCAAGATCCTCGAGCCGATGCTGGGCGGGGCGAGAATCGAGGCGGTCGAGCCGGCGCCGGTCGCCGGGCTTTTCGAAGTCCGGGTACAGACGGCGGAGGGGCTTCGCATCCTCTACACCGATGCGACCGGCGCCTATATCGTCCAGGGGAGCATCGTCGAGCCGCGCACCGGCCGTGACCTGACCGAAGAGAAGCTGCGCAAGCTCAGCGCGATCAAGTTCGAATCACTGCCCCTCGAGCGGGCGGTGACGATCAAGCGCGGCAACGGCCGGCGCGTTCTGGCGATGTTCTCCGATCCCTACTGCCCGGCGTGCAAGCAGTTCGAAGGGGCGCTGCAGCAGGTCGAGGACATCACGATCCACGTCTTCATGTTCCCGGTCATCCGGCCGGCTCTGGCCGAGCACTCGAGCGCCGTATGGTGCGCGCGCGACCGCGGCACCGCCTGGCTCGACCTGGTGCTTCGCGGCAAGCGGCCGGGCGCGAATACCGCGTGCGCGAACCCGATCGAGCGCAACCTGGAGCTGGGACGCTCGCTGCGCGTGAACGCCACGCCGACCCTGATCCTCGCCAACGGCGAGCGCTACAGCGGCGGCCTGCCCATTCCGGAGCTGACGAAGCTGCTCGATCAGGCGGCCGCATCGCAGTCCTCCAGACCTCGCTGAATCCATGAAGGTGCTCGGGTTCGCCGGCTGGTCGGGGAGCGGCAAGACCACGCTCATCGAGAAACTGATCCCGCGTTTTGTGCGGCGCGGCCTGCGCGTGTCGCTGATCAAGCATGCGCACCATAGCTTCGATGTTGACCAGCCGGGCAAGGATTCCTACCGCCACCGCCACGCCGGGGCGGCCGAGATCCTCGTTACCTCGTCGCGCCGCTGGGTGCTGATGCACGAGCTGCGCGGCGCGCACGAGCCGGCCTTCGAGGAGCAGGTGAAGCGCCTCTCGCCGTGCGATCTGCTGCTCGTCGAGGGCTTCAAGCACGCGCCAATCCCCAAGATCGAGGTCTGGCGCGCCGCGACCGGCGAGCCGCTGCTGCATCCCGGTGACCCGCAGGTCGTGGCGGTCGCCTCGGACACGAAGCTCGACATCCGTCTGCCGCTGCTCGACCTGAACGACGACGCGGGGATTTCTGAATTCATTCACAAGAAGCTCGAACTGGCGTGAGCAGGCTCGGCATTGCGCTCACAGCCTGCATGGTGATCGCCGCGATCTCGATAGGGGTCTACTCCTTTTCGGATAGCACGGCATCACGCGCAGGCAGCCTGCCGTTCGCGCGCGGGAGTGCGCCGAAGCCGATCGCGGAGCTGCGATTTCAGGACGGCGCGGGCCGGCCGCGCTCCCTCGCCGGCTTTCAGGGCAAACTTGTGCTGGTCAACATCTGGGCGACCGGGTGCGGCCCGTGCCGCGAGGAGATGCCGGCGCTCGAGCGCCTGCACGCCGGGCTGGGCGGGCCCGATTTCGAAGTGGTGGCGCTCTCGATCGATCAGTAAGGGCCGCAGGCCGTGCGCAGGTTCTTCGACGAGATCGGCATCAAGGCGCTGCAGCTCTACATTGATCCGTCGGCGCAAGCGGCGTTCAAGCTGGGCGCCCCGGGCGTGCCCGCGACCCTGCTCGTCGATCGTTCGGGCCGGGAGATCGGCCGCCACGCGGGGCCGGCGAAATGGGATGCGCCCGAAATCGTCGAGGATCTGGCGCGGTGCTTGAGGGAAGGAAAGCCGCGTTGACGGAGACCTCGACTCTTGGAGCGGTAACGGCGTTCGCGGCCGGCACCGTGTCGTTCCCTTCGCCCTGCGCGCTGCCGCTCGTACCGGCCGACATGTCCTGCGTCACCGGCCAGTCCCTCGCCCCGGGCACCGGCGCTGCGGGAGGGCAAAGCGCGCGCGCGAATGCTGCGCTGCTGAGCCTATGCTTCGTGCTGGGATTCTCCGCGGTCTTCGTCGCGCTCGGGGCGAGCGCAACCGCACTCGGCCGGCTACTGCTCCAGTACCGCTACGAGGCGGCAATCGCGGGCGGGGCGCTCGTCATCGTCTTCGGCATTGCCATGCTGGTGGGCGTCGAGCGCATTCCGTTCCTGCGCCGCGACCTGCACTTTCAGACACGGGTTGCGACCGGCAATCCCGCGTCGGCCTTCCTCCTCGGGCTGGCGTTCGGTTTTGGATGGACGCCGTGCATTGGCCCGATCCTGGGAGTCATCCTCACGGCCGCGGCGGTGAGCGAATCCGCCTCGGCGGGCATCCGCCTGCTCGGTGCATATTCCGCAGGACTCGGAGCTCCGTTCCTCCTTACGGGCTTGGTGCGGAGTCCGCATCCGGCTACGGGCGCGTGCGAGGATTTCACTGATCCCTAAAGGCGGTCCGCCATGGCTGCTTGCGCCACGGTCGCCTTCGTCGCCTTGGGCCGCGCCGAGGCAGGCGTGCTCAACTCCCCGGTGTACGAGCATTGGTTCGAACGATTCGCCTGCAACGCCTACCGCACCGGCAGCTTGACCCTGACCGATTTTCCGCCGTACCCCTTGGGCTTGTGGCGCGCGCGGACCACTACTTCCGTGATGTTCGCCGGCACGCGTACGCCATACAGGTCGCGCGTGAACGGCTGCTCGGTTTCGTGCGGATGCAGCAGGATGCGCTGCCCGAGGACCTTGCCGTCCGGCCCCAGCACTTCGAACGCATCGGCGTAGTAGTCCCAGCCCTTGTCGACGCTGTGCACGGTGACGTCGAAGTCGTAGACACCGGGCGCGCTGCGCCGGACCTTGACGTCCACGACGTCGGCTTCGCCCGCGTGGGCGAGCGGCGCCGCAAGCGCCAGCAAAAGGAAAACGAACCGCCTCAAGCGGCCGGGCTGCTGCCCGCGAAAAAATAGGACGGCGTTCAATAGCGCGTCGTCAGGTCGTTGAGCCAATCCGGATAGAGTCCGACGGCCCAGGCCTCGAAGGACTTGTCGAATCCGCTCAGGATCGCGATCCCCAGCAGCACGAAAATGATGCCGAGCACGGACTTCCCGAGCTTGCCCGCCGAGAGCATGCGGCCGCGCATCCGGACCATGCTGGCGCGCGAAATCGAGCCGAGCGCGACCAGCGGGGTGCTCGCGCCCAGGCCGAAGATCACCATGAGGAGGGAAATCTGCGCCAGGTTCTGGCCCTGCGACGCCAGCGTTGTCGCGGCCCCGAGCGTGGGGCCGACGCAGGGCGACCAGACCACGCCAAGCACCATCCCGATGACGAACTGACCCGTCAGGCCGTTCAGGTTCAGCCGGGAGATGACGCTGTCGCCCGCGGCGCTCAGTCCGGATGCGGCCGTCGCAATGCGCTGCTGAAGCCCGGTCGACAGCAGAAGGATTCCGAACGCGATGAGGATGACGGCCGCGATATTGCGCAACAGCGCCCGATCCAGGCCGAGCGAGGCGCCGAGCACGGCAACGAAAACGCCGACCGAAGCAAACGCGACCGTAAGGCCAAGCGCGAGTGCGTAGGGTCCGAGCCGGTGCGCCGCCAGCGCGGTGGCGACGACGATAGGCACGAGGGGAAGCACGCAAGGCGAGAGCGTCGTCAGTATCCCGGCGGCGTAGCCCAGTCCGTAAGTGCCCGGCCCGAACTCCATCGGCGTGCTTCTCCCAGCCGTTTCTCAGAGCGCCTTGGCGAAGACCGCCGCGAGGTCGGCTTTCCGGGTCTGCCCGGTCGAGCGCGCGACCTCCTTGCCTCCCTTGAATACGACAAACGTGCTTTGCTGGGATACGCGGAGCGCCTTCTTCAGTTCTTTTTCCTTGTCGAAGTCGGCCACGAACAGCGTGACATCCTTCATCTTCGCGTCGCGCATCAGCTCCAGCACGATCGGCTTCTGCGTCTTGCAGGTCGGGCACCAGTCGGCGTAGAAGTCGACGATCACCGGCCGGCCTTCGGCGATAGCCCTGTCGAACGCCGCCTTGTCGTAGGGCTGCTCGCCTGCCGCGGCGCCGATGGAAAAAAGCAATGCGAGAGTCGCGCATGCGCGCTTGAGCCAGATTTTCATTTTGCTTGCTCCTGTAAGGTCTTGCTGTTCAGAAGATGGTCCGCCAGCTCCGCGAATCCATCCACCACGAGGGTGCAGGCCGGATTTGCGTTCGGGTCGGGCGGACCGCCGGGGCCCCATTCCTCGGGACGGCGCACGAACGCGGTCTGGAATCCGCAGGCGCGTGCGGCGTCGAGGTCGAAGTTGTGGCAGGCGACCATGAGGATTTCGGCGGGCTCGAGCTGCAGCCATTTCGCAGCCGTGCGATACGCCTCCGGCCGCGTCTTGTAGATGCCGATCATTTCGCAGGAGATGATGGCGTCCCAGTCGATGCCGTTTTTCTTCGATACGTCGATCACCAGCGACGTGGTGAGCAGCGTAAAGGAGGCGACCACGTAGCGCTTGCGCAGGCGCGCCGCCGCCGCCGGAAAATCAGGCCAGGCGTCGAGCGCATGCCAAGTGCGCCAGATCGCGTCGCGATCGGCTGCGGTCAGCGCATCCAGCTTGAACTCGGCGATGACTTCGTCGAGTTTTGCGCGGTGCACGTCGTCGAAGTTGTAGGAAGGATGCTCGGCGTTGACGATGCCCTTGAGCGAGCGCCGCCGGTATTCGTTGGTGATCGCCGCCCAGTCTGCCTTCAGGCCGCGCGCGGCGCCGGCCTTGGCGAACGCGCCGCTGATGCCTCGGTGCCAGTCGAGAATCGTGCCGCCCGTATCGAAGGCGAGGGCCTTGAGCGTCACGCTTCGCCGCGCGCGGGGTAGTTCTTGCTCAGCGCAAAGTCGATCGCGCCCAGGATGTCCTTGAAGTGCGGGCGGGCGAAGGGCATGGTGGAGACCGAGGCCCAGTACAGGGTGGCGTCGGGCTTGACGAGAAAGATGCCCGGCTCGGCGAACAGCGCCGGCTCCTCGATGCCCGCCGAGGTCATCCCCCGGCCCGTCGATACATAGAGTCCCCACTCGCGCGCCTTGTCGATGCCCACGCCATAGCCGACGGCGAGGCCCGGCAGGCCCCATTTCGCCTTCGCTTCGGCTGCGCGCTCCTGCGAGTCGGTGCTGGTGATGACGGTGGAAACGCCGCGCTTGTCGTAGTCGGCGATCATGCCGTTCAGTTCGGAGGTGTAGCGGTGGCAGATCGGGCAGTGCAGGCCGCGGTAGAACACGATCATGGTGAAGTTCTGCGGCTTCTGCGCGGCGAGCGACCAGCGGCCGCCGCCGACGAGGTCGAACTCGAGCGCGGGGGCGGGTTTGCGGGGCAGCAATGCCATGAGAATCTCCTCGGAAGCCATAACTTTACTTGGTTGGGCTCGAGCCGCGCGCAGAACGTGCGCCACGCCGTAGCGCGGCCCCTCGGTGATCGGGCGCCGGTAGCGGTAATGTAGCGGGCGGACGCGCCCGGGCGCGTACTGAGCGGTCATCGAGTAAAGTCGGGACTGTGGCGACAACCTTACATCGGCGCAGGCTGCCGGGCGCCGCAGGCGCCGCGCCGGCAAGTCGCCGCAAGCGAGGGGTGTTTCTCGCGCAGCTGTCCTGGAACGCGGCGGAGAAACTTTTCAGCGCGGGCCGGCCGGTGCTGATCCCGCTCGGCGCCGCGGCGAAAGAGCACGGCCCTCACTTGCCGCTGGGCAATGATTTTCTGCTCGCCGAGTACCTCGCGGCCGCGGTGGCGGCGCGCGCGGAGGTGCTGATCGCCCCCACGCTCAACTACGGCTACTACCCGGCGTTCGTCGAGTATCCGGGATCGGTGTCGCTGCGCCTCGAGACGGCGCGCGACCTGATACTCGATATCTGCCGCGGCTATGCGGGTTTCGGCGCGCGCAGTTTTTATGTCCTCAACACCGGCATCTCCACGCTGCACGCACTGCGCCCGGCCGCGAAGACCCTGGCGGCCGAGGGCCTGCTGCTGCGCTACACGGACCTCTCCCGCATCCTCGCGCCGGTGGAGGCCAGGCTCTCGGAGCAGGCCGGCGGCAGCCACGCCGACGAGATCGAAACCTCGATAATGCTGTTCATCGCGCCGCGGTCGGTGCGGATGCGCGCCGCGGTCAGCGAGTACCGCCCCGGCAAGGGGCCGCTGACGCGCGATCCGCGCAACCGGGCCGGTGTCTACTCGGCCTCTGGCGTCTGGGGCGATCCGACGCTGGCGACACGGCGCAAAGGCAAACTCCTGGTCGAGGCGCTGGTGCGGGGAATCGTCGAGGATCTTCGCGATCTCAACGCCGCCGCTTGACTCCGGATGCCGCTATCCGCGCCAGGGCGCGGTGATTGCGCGCCGGATCGCGGCCTCGGGCGCGGCGTCGTCCAGACTCACCCCGCTGCCATCGGCGCGCACGCCGAGCCTGCGCCAGAGCGCTTCCAGATCGACCGGCGCGGGCGCGTCCTTCATCTCGGCGTAGAACTCGGCAAGCACCGGGACGCCGGTCGCGCGGTCGCCGATCGCAAGCAGCGGCGCCAGGGCGGAAGAGGATTCCATGCTTCCGGCGTCGAGGATCGCGCGCAACGCGTGCTGCAGACCGAATCGGTTCCCGGTACGGCGGCGGATTTCCAGGTCGGCCAGCAGGCAGTAGAGCGCGCCCCCCCAGTACGTCCGTCCCCAGGTCGGGGTGTTGTCCAGGCCCCGGTCGCCGGGCTGCGGCAGGCCCTGCGGCAGGCCCGCGACCAGGTCGGCCCAGACCTTCTGGGCGGAAAGCTGGCCCGCCTGCGCGCGCGCGATCGCTTCCACATACGAGGCGAGGCCTTCTTCGATCCAGTGATGCCGGTCCGGGACCGAGGGGAAAGCGAGGTGTACCATCTCGTGCACCAGCACCCAGTCGCGCGCTAGATCGGCGCCGTTCGAGCGCTCGCCGAGCCCGACGCGCACCGCCGCGCCGCGATGCGCCCAGGCGCGGCCCGGGCCCACGCCGCGCCCTACTCTGGGAACGACGAGGATCCGCGCGCTGGCGACCGGGAAGCGGCCGTAGTAGGCGGCCACGGCACGCGCCGAAGTATGAATCCAATCGCGAACCTGACCCTGAGACAGATCGAGCGCCCCAGGCGCAAACGCGACGGCGAGGATCGACCCGGAAACCTCCAACCGCGTTGCGGGGAGCCGGTCGAAGGCGTCGTAGGGCATCCGCGAGCCGAGAAAAATCGCATTTGATTCAATCGCATCGGTGGGCCAGGCCACTGCCGGTGGGGTGGCGAAGACCAACGCGGCCAGCAGGCGCGCAGTCCCAGTTGTAAGAAACGACCTTACGCCCCCGACCTTGCCTTGCCTGTACGCCGTGCGCATGTGCGCGGTCGCCGGGTGCGTATTTGCGGGGCCCGGCTTGCCGGGTGTTTTGGGATATCCCACCATCGATAAGGAGAGTCTAAATGAGAGTCAATAAGCTTACCGGCATCGCCCTCGCCACCGCCGCCGCGGGCATCTTCGCGATGACCGCCGCGGTCCCGACGGCTGCGCAGGCGGCCAAAGTGAAATGCGAAGGCGTCAACGCCTGCAAGGGGCAGGGCGACTGCAAGGGCGCGAAGAACGCCTGCAAGGGCCTCGCCGAATGCAAGGGCCTGGGCTTCAAGGAAATGACCAAGGACGAATGCGACAAGGCGAAGATGGCGATGAAGAAATAGGGCCGGATTCTCGCTGCCGACCCAGGGGCCGCCGGCGGACCGCGCCGGCGGCCCATTCCCGTCCATGACCGCACTCACCGGGTTCGGCCTGGGATTGCGTCCCAGGCATTACCAGGCCATCCTCAAGTCCAGGCCGCGCGTGGACTGGTTCGAGGCGCTGTCCGAGAATTACATGATTCCGGGCGGGCGGCCGCTGCACTACCTCGAGCGCATTCGCGAGCGCTATCCCGTGGTGCTGCATGGCGTGTCGCTATCGATTGGCAGCACCGATCCGCTCGACCGCGCCTACCTGAAGCAGTTGAAGGCACTCGCCGCGCGCGTCGAGCCGGTGTGGATCTCGGACCATCTGTGCTGGACCGGCGTGGCGGGCCGCAACCTGCACGACCTGATGCCCCTGCCGTATACCGAGGCGGCGCTGCGGCACGTCGCCCGGCGCGTGCGCGACGTCCAGGACTTCCTCGGGCGGCGCATCCTGCTGGAGAACGTGTCCAGCTACGTGAGCTACCGTTCTTCCGCGATGACCGAGTCGGAATTCCTCGCGGCGCTCGCGCGCGAGGCCGACTGTGACCTGCTGCTCGACGTGAACAACATCTACGTGAGCGCGTTCAACCACGATTTCGACCCGGTCGGGTTTCTCGACGGCATCCCGCCGGCGCGCGTGCGGCAGATCCACCTCGCCGGACACGACCACTGCGGCGACCTGATCATCGATACGCACGACGCGCCGGTGATCGGAGCGGTGTGGGATCTCTACGCCGAAGCGGTGCGACGTTTCGGCGCGGTGCCGACGATGATCGAGCGCGACGACCGCATTCCGCCGCTCGGCACGCTGCTGCGCGAGCTGGACCGCGCCCGCGCGATCGCCGCCGGAGTCATGCAGAAGAAGGCCGCGTGAGCGAGCTCGCGTCGCTGCAGCGCGCGTTCCAGCGCCACGTCTATCGACCCGGGCGCGCCATGGAGGCCGCGGTGCTCGCGACCGCACGCGCGGGCGCTGCCCGGCGACTGGGCGTCTACGCCGATGCTTACCGCCTGCGCCTGGTGGAAGCGCTCGCCAACGACCATCCCGCGTTGCAGGGATTACTGGGAGAAGCGGGCTTTGACCGCATGATGCGCGCATACATCGCCGCGCGACCGTCACGCCACGCCAATCTGCGCTGGTACGGAGGCGGGCTGGCGCGCTACCTCTCGCGTTCGCGGCAGTGGCGCCGCCGGCCGCAGCTCGCCGAGCTGGCGCGCTTCGAATGGGCACTGGGGCTGGCGTTCGACGCGGGCGATGCGCCCGTGACGACGGCCGAGGAGTTGGCGCGCATTGCGCCAGAGAAATGGCCGGGAATGCAGCTGCGCCTGAATCCTTCGGTGCAACTGGTCGATCTGCGCAGCAACGCGCCGCAAACCTGGCGCGCGGCCACGACCGGCCGCAGACCGCCGGCCGCGCGGCTGGCGCCGCGGCCCACGCGCTGGCTGGTCTGGCGCAAGCAATTCGAGCCTTTTTACCGAGCGTTGCCCGCGGATGAGTCCTGGGCGCTGGCGGCGGCGGCGCGCGGGCACGATTTCGCCGCGCTGAGCGCAGGCCTGCGCCGGTATTCGGGCGCCGCGAACGCAGCGCAGACCGCCGCACAGATGCTGCGCAATTGGCTGAGCGAAGGCCTGATCTGCGGCGTCGACTACGCCGACAAGGTGTAGATCTCGGTCGGCGCCGTGCGCCCGCGCACGGTGACCGAATCCATGCGCCGGAACGCGAAGCCGTTGCCGGCGGCGCGCACCGTGCTTTCGGTGGCGAGGATGTAGGTGCCGTATTTCTTGTTGAGCTGCTCTAGGCGCGCGGCGATGTTCACTTCGTCGCCGTGTACCGTGTACAGCAGCCGGTTGTACGCGCCGACCGCGCCGGTGACGATGCGGCCGGTATTGATGCCGCAGCGCGTGCGCATGCGCACCTTGCCGCCGAACAGATGCTCGCGGGTCGCCTGCCGGATGGCGAGCGCGCAGCGCACCGCGTGCGCGGCGTGGTCGGGATCGGGCTTGACGGCGTTGAACGTGACCAGCATCGCGTCGCCCTGGAACTGCGTGATCGCGCCACCCTGGCTCTCGACCGCCGCGGACACGGCTTCGAAGTACTCGTTCAGCAGGGACACCAGGCGCTCGGGCGCAACCTTCTCGGAGATGGTCGAGAAGCCCTCGATGTCGGTGAACAGCACGCTCGCCTCGCGCACTTCGCCATCACCGGGCTTCAGGCCGTGGTCGGAGGCGGAGATGCGGTCGGCGACCTCCGGTGCGACGAAGCGCGACAGGTCCTTCGCCAGCACGCTGTCCAGCACCGCGCGATAGAGAACGCGGCGCGCGCGCACCAGGCCCAGCGCCAGCACCGCGGTGACGGTCAGGATCGAGATCACCTTGTCGATCTCGGCGCCGACCAGCACGCTGTTGGAGGTCATGTAGTGGACGTAGTCGCGGGTCACGGTCATGTCCCCCGACGTCGCGGCGTAGCCGAGCAGCAGCAGCCAGCCCGCGGCGGCGGCGATTCCGGCAATGGCGACGTAGAGCGGCTCGAAGCGCAGGGCCCGCAGGGCAATGAACAGGAACACGTATAGCAGCGTCGGCGCTTTCAGGTAGAACGGCGCCGGTTGCTCGTACTGCAGGTGAAAGCTCCAGATCAGGCCCATCAGCAGGGCCATGTCGATGCAGATGCCGAGCACGACCAGCGGCGGGCTGAGCCACTGGCGATGCGCCGCTGCGAGCCGCAGCAGCGCAAAACCGAGGAACGCCGCCAGCACCCAGGGCACGGGCAGGAAGCGCGTGCCCGCGGAAGTCTTTGCCGACAGCGTGTAGAGCACGAGGAAGAACAGCACCAGCGCAAGTTGCACCCAGCCGATCAGGATCTCGCTGTGGACCTGCTGTTCTACGATCAGCCAGCGGACGCGTTCGGGCGGGGTGCCCTTCGGCCCCTCGCCCAGGACAAACTCGGAGAAACGCCGCCACATTTGCAATAGGTCGGCTCGAGCGGTTGGAAATTACTGCTGTGCGCTACTTCACCAGCCGCGTCGACGGGTAGGCGGCGAACCAGCCGAACCAGAACGCGCGGTGCGCAGGCAGGCGTCTGAGGCGCGCGCCCCCGGGTCCGGTCAGTTCGTCCTCGGTCAGCTTCCAGGCGCCGCCGGCGCTGTCGCGCACCGTGGCTTCTCCGTCCCAGCTCGCGAATCGGTGCTGGGCGCTCTGGTAAGCGCGGTTGGCGCCGGAAGCGTCGGTCAGGACGACGAAGGCCTGCCCGCCGATGCGGTCGTGATGGACGCGGTTCGCCGCGAGGAAATCCGCCGCGATGGCGAGCTGCTCGCCTCGCTTGCCGGGTGAGCGCAGCGCCAGCACTTCGGCCTTGTTGGGCAGGCGCGGGTCGAGCTTCGGCACGCCGAACATGAGTTGATCCGTGGCGAAGTAATCGCGGTAGGCCGCGCCCTCGCTGTAATCGCGCTGGTGCCCGGTATCCAGCGAAAGCACCGTGGTCTCCGGATGGCGCTTGCGCCACGCGCCCCAGGTGGTCGTCACGACGCGCAGGGTCTCCAGCTCGATCCCCTTGCCGACCAGCGGCCCGACCACCGGCTCGCCGCCGAGCGTGGACCAGAGGGACTTGGTGGCGTGGTCGTACATCAGCTTGTTGGAGCGGTACAGGAATCCGCTGGTGCCGAGCTCGTGATGGACGCCGTTCACGGTGACGTCATATAGGATCATCGAGCCGCACAGCGTGCAGTAGACGCCGTTCAGCTCGCGGCCGCCGATGCGGTCCTTGACCATTTCGTGCCAGGCGAGGATGCGCTTGGGGTAGGCGCGCACGTCGCCGCCGATGGCGACACCGAACACGACATCGCCGTCGGCGAGATAGGTCGCCTGCGCGGCGCGGATCATCCTCGGGTCCTTCAGCGGTGGGATGCCGTCGCGCAACACGCCGCCCCAGCGGATCTCGTCCAGGCGGATGGTCGTCTTGCGGTCCTTGGCGAAATACTCGCGAAAGCGCGGGTCCACTTGCTCGTAGAGTCCGGCCTTGAACTCCGCATAGCCGGGAAACCCGCCCGCATCGCGCGCCCAGATCCACTCGTAATGTGCGTTCAGGTCGTCGCGGGGCCGTCCGGTGACGCGCGCCACCTGCGCGAGCGCTTCGGTCTGGACCAGCAGGGACGGCGCGAATACGGCCGCTTCGAGCAGCGGCGCAGCGTAAGCGTCGCGCCAGCTGCCTCGAATCGTTGCCAGCGCCGTACGCGCTGCATCGGTGTTGCTGTTTAGCACCCCCAGAAACGTTTGCACCGTAACCGGCGACGGTGCCTGCGCGTTGGCCACCGATGCCGCAACGCAAAGAAGCAGAGTGCCCAGCGTGGTGCGCGATCTCATGGAATTGCCCGCGATGCCTGTCCCGCTTGGTCGTGCAGCGGTGCAGGACATTACGCCGTTATGATGGCCGCATGCGCATGCTGTCGAACCGCAACCGGCCGGTGCATCTTGGACCGTTCCCGATGGAGCGCGTGGCGCGCGCAACGGCCGCGCCGGATCTCGCTGGCGTGGCCGACCGCTTCCCGGTGCGCAGCGAAACGCCGCTCGGCCGAATCGTCAACGACTACATCGCGTTGTTCGAGCGGTACCGCACGGAGGCGCCGGCGCCCGGGCGGGCGCCCTATCCGCCGGACCCGCAGCGGCTCGCCAATGAGCTGAAGGCGAACTGCTACTTCCTGAATGCCTCGCTCGCCGGCTGCTGCGCCATTCCGGACTCGGCCTGGACCGGGCCGCGCAGCGAAGACCATCGCCATGCGCTGGTTATCGCGGTCGAGTTCGGCCGCGATCCCGAGCCCGACAACCCGGCCGCCGGCTGGGTGCGCGGCAGCGAGTACGACTGCGCGCTGCTGCGCGCCGCGGAAATCGCGTTGATCTCGGCTGCCTTTCTGCGGCGCCTCGGCTTTTCGGCGACGGCTCACACGCGTGACTGCACCGAGGTCTCGCATGCGCAACTGCTGGTCGCGGCCGGCCTGGCGCGATGGCAGGACGGCGGGGTGGCCGCGCCCTTCATCGGCGCGCGCTTCGCCTCCTGCGTCGTCACCACCGCAGAGCCGCTCGCGGCGGACAGCCCTCTTGGGGCAGCAGCGAGCGTTCTCGATGGGGGCCTGGGCTGGTGGATCGGCGCGGGCGGCGCCGAGACCTGGTGGGAGCGCGCGCTGGCCGCGCGACGGCCCGCCGACGGCAGCCGGTTCCCGATGGAAAAGATCCGGCGCGTCGAACAGCCCACCACGCTGATCCTGGAGGACGAGGTGCCGCGCGTGCCCAAGCGCGCGAACTTCTTCACGCGTGCCCTGCACGGCGACCTGGGTGACAAGGCGCAGCGCGAGCGCTGGCGCTTTGCCTACAAGACGCCGATTGCCGATGCGTACGTGAAGCTGATTCGGGCAATGATTCCGCTGCAGAATGGCATTGCCTTTCCGCACAAGGCGAAGAATACCGACGATCCGGTGGCAAACGCGCTCGGCATCAAGTCACTCATGTACTACCTTGGCGCCGACATGGCAGGCGCCTGCGAGGCGAAGCGCTACGCCTGGTACTCGCACCAGGAGGACGGCGCGCCGATCGACGCCTACCATCGCAGCGCGATGGTGATGCTCGTGGACCAGGGCTTCGAAACCATGGAGGGCGCCTCGGGCGACGACTGGATCTCGGGCGCGCAGTCGATGCGCGCCTATATGCGCGGCGGCGAGATCTGCGGCATCGTCGCCGCCTTCATCCGCAGTCTGGGCTGGAGCGCGCGCTCGCAGACCAATGCCGATTCCGACGTGCTGCAGTTGCCGCTGGTCCTGCTCGCGGGCCTGGGCGAGCTGTCGCGCATCGGCGAGCTTGTGCTCAATCCCTTCGTGGGGCCGCGTTTCAAGAGCGCCGTGGTGACCACCGACATGCCGCTGCAATGGGACCGGCCGATCGATTTCGGCCTGCAGGACACCTGCAGCCGGTGCATGAAATGCGCGCGCGAATGCCCCTGCAGCGCGATCCCGTTCGGCGACAAGGTGATGTTCAACGGCTATGAGATGTGGAAGCCGGACGTCGAGCGCTGCACGCGCTATCGCGTCACCAACCCGCACGGCTCGGCCTGCGGGCGCTGCATGAAGACCTGTCCCTACAACCACGAAGGATTGCTCGCGCACCGCTTGCTGCTCTGGGCGGCCATCCGCCTGCCCTGGACGCGCTCCTGGATCGTGCGGCTGGACGACGCGGTCGGCAACGGCTCGATCAATGCGGTGAAGACCTGGTGGACCGACCTGGAGATCGTCGATGGCAAGGTGGTGCCGCCCAAGGCAACGAACCGGCGCAACTTGTCCGTCGGCAAGGCTGCCAAGGCGCATGAAATCGCTTACTATCCCGCCGCCGCAATGCCGCCGCCGGATGCGAAAGCACCGGTCCCCGTGGACCGCAAGGCGGCACTTGCCATGAACCCCGAGTCGCCCGCCGCGGCGCGGAACCGAAACAGGAGCAGAACATGATTCGCGCTGTGCTGATCGCCGTTGCCACGCTCATTGCCGCGCTTCCCGCGCTCGCCCAGGACTGGCCCGCCAAGCCCGTGCGCTTCATCGTGCCGTTCCCGCCCGGCGGCTCGGTGGACCCGCTCGCGCGCCTGCTCGGCGTCAAGCTGGGCGACTCGCTCAAGCAGCAGTTCATCGTGGAGAATCGCCCCGGCGCGGGCGGCTCGGTCGGCACGGCGGTGGCCGCGAAGGCGCCGGCCGACGGCTATACGTTCCTGTTCGTGTTCGATTCGCACGCCGTGAACCAGGCGCTGATCGCCGGCCTGCAGTACGACACGGCGAAGGACTTCGCGCCGGTGATGCTGGTCGGCACCGCGCCCTACGCGATCGCCACGCAGGCAGCCAAGCCCTGGAAGTCGTTCGCCGAGGTCGTGGCCGCGTCCAAGGCCAAGCCCGACTCGGTGAGCATCGGCTCGATCGGCAACGGCACGCTGGGGCACCTGGTGCTGGTGCAGGCGCAGCAGCAGGCCGGAATCAGAATCACCCACGTGCCGTTCGCGGGCGGCGGGCCGATGAACCAGAACATCCTCGGCGGCCAGATCGACATGGGCATCGGCTCGGTGGCGCTGCTCACGCCGCAGGTGAAGGGCGGCAAGATGCGCGCCATCGCCACGGCGGGCGAGAAGCGCGCGACCTCGATGCCCGACGTGCCCACGCTGATCGAGCAGGGCTTCCCGGGGCTGACCGCGCATGCCTGGTGGGGGATCTACGCGCCGGCGGGCACGCCCAAGCCGATCATCGACAAGTTCCACGCCGAGCTGGTCAAGGCGCTCGGTCAGGCGGACGTGCGCAAGACGCTCACCGAATCGCTCGGCATGGACCTGGTGGTGAGCAGCCCCGAGGCGCTGCAGAAGTGGACGCTCGAGCAGATGGCGCGCTGGGGCAAGATCGTCAAGGACAACGGCATCAAGGCGGATTGAGGTCTTGCGACTCGCACGCCTTAAGGCGCCGGAATAGCCCTGGCCGAACAGCCGATTCCCCGCGGGCTCGGGATTTTCCTGCTGCTCGTGATGGCCACGGTGTTCGGCTCGAACCACGTCGCCGCGCGCGTCGCCTTCGATCACGGCGCGAACGTGGCGACCGCCGTGGCGTTCCGCGCGACGGGCACTGCGCTTTTCGTGCTTGCCCTTCTTTTCCTGAACGGCATCTCGCTACGAGTTCAAAGACGCACCTTTCTGCGCTCGCTGGGAATCGGCGTGCTCATCGCGGCGCAGAGCTACTGCCTGTATTCGGCCGTGGCGCTGATCCCGGTGGCGCTCGCGCTGCTCGCATTCCAGACCTTCCCGATGCTGCTCGCGCTGATCTCCTGGCTTGCGGGCGCCGAGCGTCCGACGCGCCGCGTGCTGATCGCCATGCCGGTGGCGCTGGCCGGGCTGTCGCTGGCGCTCGACGTTTGGGCCAAGGGCGGCGATCTTGCCGGGCGCTGGTCGGAAATCGGCGCCGGCGTGCTCTGGGCGATGGGCGCCTCGGTCTCCTTCGCGCTGGCGATGTTCCTCACGACGCGCTGGCAGGCGGGCATGGACGGCCGCCTGCGCAGCTTCTTCAGCATGAGCGTGGTGGCGGTCGTCGTGCTTGCGGGCGGTGCGCTCGGCGGCGGCTTTGCGCTGCCGCACGACGGCACGGGCTGGCTGGCGCTGCTGCTGCTCACCGCGTTCTACGGCACGGCGATCACGTCGATGTTCGTGCTGCTGCCGCGGCTGGGCATGGTCAATAACGCGGCGGTGCTCAATTTCGAGCCGATCGCGGTGCTCGGCATCGCCTGGCTGGTGCTCGGCCAGGCGATCGCGCCGCCGCAGATCGCGGGCGCCTTCATCGTGGTGGGCGCCATCATGTGGATGGGAGCGGGCAAGAGATGACGACGCACCTGTGCATCGTGCGCCACGGCGAAACCGCCTGGAACGCCGAGCACCGCGTGCAGGGGCAGCTCGACGTGCCGCTCAGCGCGGTCGGCCAGGCGCAGGCGCTCGCGGCGGCGAAGGTGCTCGCGCGCGAATCGTTCGACGCCATCTACTCGAGCGATCTCTCGCGCGCGCGCCAGACGGCGGCGCCGACGGCAGACCTGCTTTCCCTGGAAATCATCGTGGAAAAGGATCTGCGCGAACGGCATTACGGGATATTCGAGCGCCTGACCTACGCCGAGGTGAAGGCGCGCTTTCCCGAGGACTACGCGCGCTTCGAGGCGCGCGATCCCGACTACGGCTTCAGGACCGGGGAAACCCTGAGGGATTTCTCAGTCCGCAGCGTCGCCATCCTCTCGAGGATCGCGCGCGAGAACGAAGGCCGCAGCATTCTCGCGTTCACGCACGGCGGCGTGCTCGACAAGCTCTACCGCCACGTGACCGGCCTGCCGCTCAGCGCGCCGCGCGACTTCGGCATCCCCAACGCCGGCCTGAACCGCGTCCAGGTCACCGCCGCTGGCTGGCAGATCGTTCTCTGGGCCGACGTGGCGCACCTCGAGGGCGCGCTCGACGACCTGCCCGACTAAAAGGGGGTCAGAGCAACATTTCAGGTTCTGAAAAGTTGCTCTGACCCCCTTTATCTAGCGGACCACTTTGAAGAGGTTGTTGAAGCTGTCGGTCCAGGGCTCGAGGCCCTTGATCGGCTCGATCTTCTCGGCGCTGGCGAAGCGCTTGTCGGCGACGAGATGGTCGTTCTCGGTGACCAGCACGTAGGAGGTGCCCGAGTACTTGTCCTCGGACGGCTCGTCGTCCATCAGCAGGATCTTCATGCCCTCGGCCTCGGCGACCAGCTTCAGCTGCGGCGCGAGGTTCACGAAGCGGTTGGTGACGTTGTAGACGATCACGCCGCCGGGCGCGAGGTGGCGCCGGTAGGCGCGCAGCGCCTCGTGCGTGAGCAGGTGGATCGGGATCGAGCCGCTGGAGAACGCGTCCACCGAGATCAGGTCGAAATTCTGCGGCGGGTCGCGCTCCATGTTGAGCCGGCCGTCGCCGGTCAAGAGGTCGATCTTCGCGGGCGAGTCCTTGAGGTACCAGAACTCCTCCTGCGCGATCCTCACCACCTCGGGGTCGAGCTCGTAGACGCGGAAATAGTCGCCCGCCTTGCCCCAGGCGATGAACGAGCCCACGCCCAGGCCGATGATGCCGATGCGCCGCGGCCGGCCGCTGTAGAAATCGAGCGCCTTGGCGATGCCCGAGCCCGGCCCGAAGTAGCTGATCGGCTCCCTGCGCTTGTCCGGGTCGACGTACTGCCAGCCGTGGTTGATCACGCCGTGCAGCAGCGCGCGCGAGGCGAGCGCCTCGCTGCCGCGCTCGTATTCCTTGACGCGCAGCGTGCCGTAGAAATTGCGCTTCATCACCACCACGTTGCCGCGGATGTAGTCGTAGTACTCCCACGCATGCCAGCCGACGTACCCGGTCACCGCGAGCGCTGCCGCGGCAGCAACGTATAGAAGATTCTTTTTTCTTGAAGAACCTACTTCAACGCGTGTGGATCTCCAACTGAGCCACGCAGCGATGAGGCCGCAGGCGATGAGCGCGAGCGGCAGCTCGAGGAAGGTGCTGAAGATGCGCGGCGCGACCAGGCCGACGAACAGGCCGCCCGCGGCGCCGCCGATCGAGATCATCAGGTAGAAGCGCGTCAGGTACCTGGGCGCCGGCCGCATCGCCGCGAGCTCGCCGTGGCAGAACATGCAGGCGACGAACAGGCCCGTGCAGTACAGCGCGATCGAGGCGCGGATGTTCATCACGCCCAGGTTCTGCGACAGGTAGTAGGCCATCGCCGCGGTCAGCGCGAACAGCAGCGGCAGGCCCCAGGCGCGCGCGTACCAGCCGCTCGTGCGCCGCCCGCTGCCGACGTCGAAGACGAGGATGAACGACAGCAGGTACAGCACCAGCGGCAGGATCCAGACGAACGGCACCGAGGCCACGTTCTGGGTGATGTGGCTGGTCACCGCGAGCAGCAGCAGCGAGCCGAGCGCCGAGAGCACCAGCCAGAACAGGTAGTCGACCGCGCGCGGCGCGGGCTCACCGCCGGTCTGCGGGTTCATCACGGTCTCGACCGGGTTGGTGATCGCCGGCTTGCCCGCGGCGAGCCACGCCGAGGCGACGCACAGCAGCGCGAACGCGACGTAGACGCCGCTCCAGGCGTAGGACTGCGCCTGCAGCGTGATCGCCGGCTCGATCAGCGGCGGGTAGGCGATCAGCGCGACCAGCGAGGCGAGGTTGGAGAGCGCGAACAGGCGGTACACCGTGGCGCTCGGGAAGCTGCGCGCGAACCAGGCCTGCACCAGGGGACCGGTGGTCGAGAGCAGGAAGTAGGGCAGGCCGATGGTGGTCAGCAGCAGCAGCAGGATGCGCGGCGCGGGCTCGGTGTCCGGCGCGGGTTTCCAGGACTCGGCTGCGAGGATCGGCAGGAAGGCGAGGCTTGCGGCCAGCAGCACCGTGTGCACGAGCGCCTGCGCGCGCGGTGTGAAGCGCCGCGCGAGCGCGTCCGCGTAGGCGTAGCCGCCGAGCAGCGCCAGCTGGAAGAACACCATGCAGACGGTCCACACGGAGGCGTTGCCGCCGAACCAGGGCAGGATCTGCTTGGCGATGATCGGCTGCACGAGGAACAGCAGGAACGCGCTGGTGAAAACGGTGGCGGCGAAGAGAAACATCTGTTGCGAAGACCCGGGGCGTGAAAAAGGCGGTGAATTATAAGGAAAACTAGACCGCCAGCGGGTCCTCGTTCATCGCCGCGGACTGCTCGCGCAATTCCAGGATGCGGTCCTGCCAGTAGCGCGCCGTGCCGAACCAGGGAAACGCGGCCGGGAAGGCCGGGTCCTCCCAGCGGCGCGCCAGCCAGTAGGAGTAGTGCAGCAGCCGCAACGTGCGCAGCGGCTCGACGAGGCGCAACTCGGCGCGGCGAAAGGCGTGGAACTGCTCGTAGCCGTCGAGCAGCGCCTTGAGCTGCTTCGCCGCCGTCTCGCGGTCGCCCGCGAGCAGCATCCACAGGTCCTGCACCGCCGGGCCCATGCGCGCGTCGTCCAGGTCGACGAAATGGGGACCCTCCGGGGTCCAGAGGATATTGCCGGCATGGCAGTCGCCGTGCAGGCGGATGTTGCGGACGTCGTCGAAGAACGGCTCCACGCGATCGAGCGCTTCGTCGACCACGCCCGCCCACACGTCCTCGAGGTCCTCGGGAATCATCCCGGAATCGAGCAGCCAGTCGCGCGGCTCGACGCCGAAAGTCGCGAAGCCGAGCACCGGCCGTTCGATGAACGGCTGCGCCGCGCCCACGGCATGAATGCGGCCGAGGAAGCGGCCGATCCACTCCAGCACTTTCGGGTCCTCCAGCTCCGGCGTGCGGCCGCCGCGGCGCGGGAACACGGCGAAGCGGAAGCTGGAGAACTCGTGAAGCGTCCTGCCATCCGTTGCGATCGGCGCAACCACCGGAATCTCCCTTTCGGCGAGCTCCAGCGAGAACGTGTGCTCCTCGAGGATCTGCGCGTCGCTCCAGCGTTGCGGCCGGTAGAACTTCGCCACCACGGTGGTGTTGTCTTCGAGGCTGACCTGGTAGACGCGGTTCTCGTAGCTGTTGAGCGCGAGCAGCCGGCCGTCGCCGCGCAGGCCGATGCTCTCGAGCGCATCGAGCACCGCGTCGGGCGTGAGGCCGTCGTAGGGACGCGCGCCGGCCAATTCAGTCCGCTCCCGGTGGCGCGTCCATCAGCAGCGGCAGCGCGTTCCAGACTTCGTGCGCGTTGGCGCCGAGCAGCACGCAGGCGCCCGGCGGCCAGGCCTTCAGGTACGAGACGTACAGCGAGACGTTCGAATAGCCGAGGCCGATGAACGCGCCGCAGCGCGCCGCGAGATAGGCATCCACCATCACCTCGACGCCGGTCCGCACCGGATCGCGCCCGGCGAGGTAGTGCACTCCGACGTTCGACGTGGCGCGCGTGCAGGGCGTGGCGAGCACGCGCCCGCCGTAGCGCTCGCCGTAGAACGCGCGCACGCGCTCGTCGTCGGTGAGCAGGAAGATCCTCGCGTCGGAATGCGCACGCAGCTTCTCGTCCAGCGGCTCGAAGTAGGCGCGCAGCGTCGCCTCCAGGTCGCTCACTTCCTCGATCTTGTCGCTGCCGCGCACGTGCACGGCGACGAGCGGCCCGCCGCCGAAATGCGCCGCCGCGAAGCGCTCGACCTCGGCCGCGATCGGCGGCCGCGGCCGCAGGTACTTGCGCACCAGCGCGCGGTACGCCTCGGGCAGCGGCGCGCCGGCGAGCGCGTGCGAGGCGGGCAGCCAGGGCAGGATCGCGTTGAGGTTGCTGTGGAAGTCGCTCACCACCACCTCCTCGTCGCGGTCGAGCAGCTCGATGCTCGCCAGCCGGCTGCCGTCGCCGGTCCAGCGCTGGCGGATCGGCCCGGCGAGCGAAGCGTCGTCCCACTTGGCGGGAAAGCGCCTGAGCTCGGGCGCATCCAGCTCGCGCAGCGTGGCGCCCGACACCGGCTCGAAGAACCGGTCCCAGGCGTTGCCCGCCGCGTCGCCCGAGAAGCGGCTTTGCGCTCCCCACCAGGCGATCGGCGTCCGATGGGAGATTTCCGCGAGCAGGCACATGCCGAGCACATGGTCCACGTCCGACCAGAAGCCCTGCGACCACTCGCGCACGAGGAGGTAGCGGGCCCCCGAGGATGCGGCGGCGGGCCGCTGCAGCGTGCGCGCAAGTTCTTCGAGCAGCCGGCGCGCGCGCGCGTTGCCCGGGTCGAGCTGCAGTGCGTTGCGGGCGAGCAACTCGGCGATGTCGCGCCGGCGGCGATGCTGCATGAAGTCGTCGGCGGCCTCGGCGTACTCGGCGGCCTGCGCCCGGTTGTCCCCGTCGGGCGTGGGGGTTTCGCTTGCCACGGCGTCATTCTAGGGCTTCCCCGACCCCCGCTTGACAGCCCGGGGGCGCTGGACAATACTAAACCTTATGGTTAAGTATGAAGAACCCGTCCTCGACCGCGTGTTCTCGGCGCTCGCCGACCCGACGCGCCGCGGCGTGCTCGAGGCGCTCGCGGGCGGCAGCTGCGCGGTGAGCGAGCTCGCCGCGCCCTCGGGCATGTCGCTGCCGGGCTTCATGAAGCACCTGCGCGTGCTCGAGGAGGCGGGCCTGATCGCGCGCGAGAAAGAGGGCCGCGTGGTGAGCTGCGAGCTCTTTGCCGCGCCGATGAAGGCCGCCTCCGAGTGGATGTCGCGCTACGAGAAATTCTGGAGCGACAAGCTCGACTCGCTCGCCCGCTACCTGTACCAGCAAGAGGAGCTGCAGACATGGAACAAGCCAGCGTTCAAACCAAGCCCTCGCTCGTCCTCCACCGCAGGTTCGCCGTCGCGCCGGAGAAGGTCTGGCGGGCGTGGACCGACCCGCAGGCGATAGCCAAGTGGTGGGGGCCGGGCGGGCAGGACCCGGTCTCGCTCGCCGAGCTCGACCTGCGCGTCGGCGGGCGCTTTCGCATCGTCTTCGGCGGCCCGAAGGGCACCGAACACGAGTGCGCCGGCATCTACAAGGAGGTGGTGCCCAACCGCAGGCTGGTGTTCACCTGGTGCTGGCCGAACACCACGCCAGAGCGCGTGTCGCAGGTGACGATCCTGTTCCGCGCCGAGGCCGGCGGCACCGACATGGAGTTCCGCCACGAGCAGTTCTTCGACGAGGCGGCGCGCGACGGCCACCGGCGCGGCTGGACCGAGACCTTCGCCAAGCTCGACGATTATCTGAAATCAACCTAAGGAGATTGCAGTGGCCTATGTGGATGGTTTTGTCGTTCCGGTGCCAAAGAAAAAGCGCGCCGCCTATGTCGCAATGGCGCGCAAGGCCTGCAGGGTCTGGAAGGATCACGGCGCGCTCGACTACCACGAGTGCCTCGCCGACGACGTGAGCTGGGGCAAGCGCACCTCGTTCCCGCGCAGCGTCAAGCTCAAGGCGAGCGAGCAGGTCTGGTTCTCGTGGATCGTCTACCGCAACCGCAAGCACCGCGACCGTGTGATGGCGAAGGCGATGAAGGACAAGCGCCTCGCATCGATGATGGACGTCAAGAAGCTGCCGTTCGATGCGAAGCGCATGATCTTCGGCGGCTTCAAGGTCGTGGTGAGTCTGTAAGGAGAGCGGCCATGCCGGAGCACAAGATGGTCTCGAGAGAGGAATGGCTCGTCGCGCGCAAGGCGCTGCTTGCCCGGGAAAAGGCGTTCAGCCGGCAGCGCGACGAGCTCGCGCGCGCGCGCCGCGAGCTGCCGCGCGTAAAGGTCGAGAAGGACTACGTCTTCGACGCGCCCGAGGGCAGGCGCACGCTCGCCGAGCTGTTCGGCGCGAACAGCCAGCTCATCGTCTACCACTTCATGCTGGGTCCCGGCTGGGACGCGGGCTGCAAGAGCTGCTCCTACCTCGCGGACCACTTCGACGGCATGCTGCCGCACCTGGCCGCGCGTGACGTGAGGTTCGTCGCGGTCTCGCGCGCGCCGCTCGCGGAGATCGAGGCCTTCCGCAGGCGCATGGGCTGGAAATTCCCTTGGGTGTCGTCGAACGGCAACGACTTCAACTACGACTTCCACGTTTCGTTCCGCAAGGAGGACATCGGCAACAAGCGCAAGGTCGAGTACAACTACGCGCTCGGCGACGCCAGCATGGAAGAACTCCCGGGCGCGAGCGCGTTTTGCAAGGACGGGCAGGGCACCGTGTTCCACACCTATTCCACCTACGCGCGCGGCCTGGATACGCTGATCGGCGCCTACAACTGGCTCGACATCGCGCCCAAGGGTCGGGACGAGGACGGCCTGGAATTCACCATGGCATGGGTGCGCCACCGTGACCGGTACTGACCGACTACCTGAACAAGACCTGAGAGTAATGGCCATGAACAAGACGCAAGCCGCAGCACAGCAAGTCCAGCCCTATCTCTTTTTCGACGGCCGCTGCGAGGAGGCGCTCGAGTTCTACAAGAGCGCGCTCGGCGCCAAGGTGGACATGATGATGCGCTTCAAGGACAGCCCCGATCCCGTGCCGGCGGGCCAGTGCGCGCCGAATTCCGACGACAAGATCATGCACTCCGCGTTCCGCGTCGGCGAGACGCTGATCATGGCCTCCGACGGCGTGGCCGGCGGCAAGCCGGAGTTCAAGGGCTTCTCGCTGTCGGTGAACGCGAAGGACGAGGCCGAGGCCGACCGCATCTTCGCCGCACTCGGCAAGGGCGGCCAGGTGCAGATGCCGCTCGGCAAGACCTTCTTTTCGCCGCGTTTCGGCATGGTCGCGGACAAGTTCGGCGTCGGCTGGATGGTGATCGTGATGCCGAGCCCCTGAGTTACACTGCGGGCCGCATGGGCCCCAGCGACGATCTGGTCGAAATTTCGGACCTGCACTTTTCCTACGGGGATCATTCCGTGCTGAGCGGGCTGTCGCTGCACATCCCGCGTGGCAAGGTGGTGGCGATTCTCGGCGGCAGTGGCAGCGGCAAATCCACGCTGCTCAAGCTGATCGGCGGGCAGCTGTCTCCGGCGCGCGGCTCGATCCGCGTCGACGGCCAGGTGGTGGATGAGCTCGGCGCCGACGCGCTCTACGCGCTGCGGCGCAAGATGGGCATGATGTTCCAGTCGAGCGGCCTGTTCACCGACCTCTCGGTGTACGAGAACATCGCCTTTCCGATCCGCGAGCACTACAACCTGCCCGAGGAGCTGGTGCGCTCGCTCGTGCTCATGAAGCTGGACGCGGTCGGCCTGCGCGGCGCGCGCGACATGATGCCCGCCGACCTCTCGGGCGGCATGACGCGGCGCGTGGCGCTCGCGCGCGCGATCGCCACCGACCCGATGCTGGCGATGTACGACGAGCCCCTGGCGGGCCTCGACCCGATCTCGCTCAACGTGATCGTCACGCTGATCCGCAAGCTCAACGACGCGCTCGGCCTCACCTCGATCGTCGTCACCTATGACGTCTCGGAGTCGCTCAAGCTGGTGGACTACATCTACGTGATCGCCGATGGCCGGCTCATGGGCGAGGGCACGCCGGACGCGCTGCTCGCCTCGGAAGATCCCTACCTCAAGCAGTTCCTCAAGGCGCTGCCCGACGGCCCGGTGCGCTTCCACTTCCCCGCCAAGCCGCTCGAAGAGCAGCTCGGGCTGAAGTAGCAAAGCGTCCCGCCGTTCCTAGGCTTTGCCGTCCTTCGGGACGAACTTGAGCGCCGCGCCGTTGTTGCACCAGCGCTGGCCGGTGGGCTGCGGGCCGTCCTCGAAGACGTGGCCGTGGTGGCCGCCGCAGCGCGCGCAGTGGTATTCGGTGCGCGGGTAGAGGATCTTGAAGTCGGTCTTGGTCTGGAACGCGCCCGGAATGGTCGTGAAGAACGACGGCCAGCCGGTGCCGCTCTCGTACTTCATCTCGGAGGTGAACGCCGGCAGCCCGCAGCCCGCGCAGACGAACACGCCCGCGCGCTTCTCGTTGTTGAGCGGGCTCGTCCCGGGGCGCTCGGTGTCCTCCTCGCGCAGCACCGCGTAGGCGAGGCCCTGCAGGCGCTTCTTCCATTCCTCCTTGGACAGCTTGAGCGGTTCCGAGGCGCTCGGCACCTGGACGCCGGGCGCGAGAAAGCTCTTCCAGTCGTCTTGCATCTTCTTGATCCCTTCCATGGTCTTCGGCTGGGCGTGGACGTGCGCGAAGAACGGGCTCAATGCGATCCAGCCGAGCAGCGTACGACGCTTCATGCCTTCCTCCGTGCGGTCATTATGCCGGTAAGTCGGAGGAGGGCACGAGTGCTTACAGGCTAGAAGCGCACGCCGAAGCTGACGCCGGCGCGCGGGCCGACCGGGACGTGCCCGTAGAGCACGGGCGCCGGCGGCGCGTAGTAGGCCGGCGGGAACGGCGCGTACACGGTCCGCGGGGGCGGCACGACCACCACCGGCCGCGCCGGGTAGTAGACATAGGCCGCGCCACGGTATTGATGGTGCTGATGGTGGTGCTTGGCGCGCCAGCCGTGCGCCGGCGCCCTAGTGGGGCGGCGTGGCGAACGCGGGGGCGGCGGCGAGCAGCGTGCCGCCGGCGGCGAGGGCGACTGCGATCTTCTTGGCGTTCATGGACGTCTCCTTTCGCTTGCCTGTGGACGTGCCTATTGGACGCCCGCCGCGCCCGCCTGTCAGTTAACCAAGTGCAAACTCTGTAACCACTTGTAAACTGTCGCCAAAAGGAGTCACCGATGCTGAGAATTCTTGCTGCTTTTGCCCTTGCCCTGGCCGTCCCCGCGTTGCACGCGCAGGTCGCCTATCCGACCAAGCCGATCGGCATGATTGCGCCGTTCCCGCCCGGCGGCGTCGCCGACATCGTCGGCCGGCCGCTCGCCGCGTCGATGGAGAAGACGCTCAAGCAGCCGGTGCTGGTGGTCAACCGCTCGGGCGCGGGCGGCGCGGTGGGCACCACCGCGGCGGCGAAGTCCGCGCCCGACGGCTACACGATCCTGATGTCGCTCTCGTCGATCTCGATTTTCCCGGTGTCGGACCCGATGAACGGCAAGCCGGTGCCGTATCAGCTCTCGGACTTCGCGCCGATCGCGCTGGTCACGGCCGACCCGACCATCCTCGTGGTCTCCGCCGACGGGCCCTACAAGACGATCCAGGAGTTCATCGCATCGGCCCGGGCCCACCCGGGCCAGATGAACTATTCGTCCTCCGGCACCTACGGCACGCTGCACGTGGCGATGGAGATGTTCGCCGGTGCCGCGGGCATCAAGATGTTCCACGTTCCCTACCAGGGCGGCGGTCCGGCGGTGACCGCGCTGCTTGGCGGCCAGGTGCACGCGCTCGCCTCGGGGCCGGCGGCCGTGATCGGTCAGATCAAGGGCGGCAAGATGCGCGCGCTCGCCGGCTGGGGCGGCAAGCGCCTGCCCTCGATGCCCGAGCTGCCGACATTCAAGGAGCTCGGCTACAAAGACGTCGAGTTCTACATCTGGTCGGGCGTGTTCGTACCCGCCGCCACGCCCGCGCCCGTGCAGGCGACGCTGCGCGATGCCGTGCGCGCCGCGGTGGCCGATCCGCAGTTCGTGAGCGCGATGACCAAGGCCGAGACGCCGATCCAGTACCTCGACGCGCCGCAGTTCCGCGACTTCCTCGCCAAGGACGCCGCGCGCCTGAAGGTCGCCGTAGAGAAGATCGGCCGCGTGGACGACAAGAAATAGAAAAGGGGGTCAGACCCCCTTTCTTCTTCCGCTTCGCTTTTTCGTCCTGGGCCGGCGGTACTGCAGGAGATTTCCGACTTCTCGCTCGAACGGGTCGCGGCGCATGAGCGAGCGCAGCTGCCGGCCGCTCATCAGGTCGTAGTGGCGTGTGGCTTCGAGGTGGTCCACCAGGTCCCAGGCGCCGTCGTCGGCCGTGACCCAGTCGGCCGGGTCGAGGCGGCGCAGGTCGTAGGGCACCGAGTAGGTGCGCAGCGTCTTGTGGTCGCGCTTGTTGTAGTACTCGTGCAGGTAGGACATCGCGAGCTCGCGCAGCGACTTGTAGACCGGGTCGCGCCAGCGCAAGCCGATGCCGTTGGTCTTGGAGATCGCGCCCCAGCGGCCGTTGCGCCGGAACACCGCCACCACGTGGTCGAAATCGCGCACCGCCTGCAGGTCCATGAGCAGCGGCGGCTCGCCGTGGATCCAGAGCGCGCAGGCGGCGAGCATCGCGCCCTCGATGCAGTGCGCGCGGCGCAGCCTGAGCACCGCGCGCACCGAGTTGCAGGTCTCGCCCTGCGTCTCGAAGTTCTGCCGCAGGCCGTAGAGAAAGGCCTGGATCTTCTCCGGCGAGCGCAGGCGCCGCAGCGTCGCGAATTCCGCGCGGCTGAGCCCGAGCACTTCGCGGGAAGCTCTTCTTTTTCGCATCGGCTTTGCGATTAGTGTAGCTAAAGTGGCAGCAGGCGTGGGATTTCGACCTCGTCAAGTACATGCCTTCGGGCACCTTCAGCGTCGAGGACTGGGGCGCGCGTTCTGTCTACGAGGGCGCGGCCAACGGCGCGCGCGCGTGCGGCCGGATCCGAAGGGCATGGTCTGGGTCGCGGAGTGGGATTCAGGCAACCTGAGCCGCTACGATCCGAAGAGCGGCGCGTGGAAGACCTGGAAGGCGTCCGGCGAGCGGCCGCGCGTCTACGCGGTGTACGTGGACGAAACCGACCGGCCCTGGATCGCGGAGTGGGACAAGCAGCTCATGATGCGCTTTGGCCCGGCCACGGAAAAGTGGGAGTCCTTCGCGTCTTCGAGCGGTACCGCCAACGTGCGCCAGATCCACGGCCGCAAGGGCGAGGTCTGGACGCCGGAGTCCGCTGCAGGAAAGCCTGTCGTCTACCGCTACCGCTGAGCTGGCTCAGCTGAAGCGGTAGGCGTCCATCGCCAGCGCGCCCATCTCGATGCCGTCGTAGAGGCGCTCGGCCTTGTAGTCGTCCCCCGCTGCGCCCAGCGCGAAAAAGAGCGGCAGGAAATGCTCGTCGGTCGGGTGTGCGCGCACGCCGTCGCGCGACAGCCGGCGATAGTCCGCGAGCTCGTCGAGCGCGTGCGCGTCGATGCGCTCTTTCACCCAGGCCTGGAATTCGCGCGCGTACGCGGCGGGGCCGCCTGTATTTTCCTCACCTGTGCGGTCGCGCAGGTTGTGCGTCAGGTGCCCGGAGCCGACGATGAGCACGCGCTCCCGCGCGAGCGGCGCGAGCGCGCGCCCGACCTCGATGTGGTGCTGCGTGCCGAGCGCGGTCTGCACCGCGACCTGCACGACCGGCACATCGGCCTTCGGGTACATGTGGAGCAGGGGCGACCAGGCGCCGTGGTCGAGGCCGCGAACAGGGTCTGTCTTTGCCTTCAATCCTGATTCATTCAAGAGATCGACGCAACGAGAAGCCAGATCCGGATCTCCGTTGGCGCGGTATTGGATCCCGTACAGCGGCTTGGGAAAGCCGTAGAAGTCGTGGATCGTCTCCGGCTTCGCCGCGCCGGTGACGGCCGGAACGTCCGTTTCCCAGTGCGCCGAGGCGATGAGGATCGCCTTCGGCCGCGGCAGCTCGCGCGCGATGCGCTCCCAGACCCCGCGCACCGCGCCCGGCTGCAGCGCGTGCATCGGCGAGCCGTGCGAGAGGAACAGGATGGGCAGCGCGGCCGCTTGCATCGCGCCGCTTTTCAGTCGACCTTCGCGCCCGAAGCCTTGACGATCGGACCCCAGCGCCTGATTTCGTCCTGGATCATCGCCGCCATCTGCTCGGGCGTGCCGCCGACGATTTCGTAGCCGAGGTCGGTCATGCGCTTGATGAAATCCGGCGCCTTGGCGGCCTTCTGCCCGTCGGCGTTCATGCGCACGATGATTTCCCTTGGGGTGCCCGCCGGCATGGCGAGGCCGAACCAGGCCGTGGATTCGTAGCCGGGCACGCCCGACTCGATCATGGTCGGCAGTTCCGGCAGCGCGACCGCGCGCTTCGGGCCGGTGGTGGCGAGCGCCCGCAGCTTGCCCGAGCGGATGTGCGATATCGCCGACGGGATGTTGTCGAACATCAGGTTGACCTGCCCGCCCATCAGGTCGGTGACCGCCGGCCCGCTTCCCTTGTAGGGGATGTGCGTGATGTCCAGCCCGAGCATGCTCTTGTACATCTCGCACGACATGTGGATCGTGGAGCCGCTGCCGCTCGAGGCGCAGGTCAGCTTGCCCGGCTGCGCCTTGGCGAGCGCGGTGAGTTCCTTCACCGAGTTGGCCGCCACGCCAGGATTCACCACCAGCACGTTGGCGAACGAGGCGAACACGATCACCGGGACCAGGTCCTTGTTCGGGTCGTAGTTGAGTTTGCTGTAGAGGAACGGCGTGATGCCGTGCAGGCTGCTGGCCGACATCACCATGGTGTAGCCGTCGGGGGCCGAGCGTGCAGCCATCTCGGAGCCGAGATTGCCGCCGGCGCCCGCGCGGTTGTCCACGTTCACCGGCTGTCCGAGCGTCTTGCTCAGCTCGACGGCGGCCGCGCGCGCAATGATGTCGGTCGCGCCGCCCGGTGCGTAGGGCACGATGAGGCGCACCGGCTTGGACGGATAGGCCTGCGCCTCGGCCAGGCTGCTGCCGAGCGCCAGGGTCGCGGCGAGGAGGGGGCGAAGCAGGCGATGCAGGGTGGTTTCCATGGCTACTTCACCAGGCCTTCCGCCTTGAGCGTTTCCTGCACCTTCGGACGCGCCGCCACGCGCTTGTGGTAGTCCACGATCACCGGCGCCTCGGTGAGCACGCCGGCCGGCGTTTCGACGGCGGGCACGTAGCCCTTGCTGTTCACCTGCTTGTAGTCGCCGCCTTCATACTGCTTGGCCTTCAGGTCCACCTTCTGCAGTTCGACCGGGATGCCGAGCTCGCGCATGGCGATGTGGGGCGCGAGCGAGCAGGCGCCGGGGGAGTAGTAGAGCTTCATCGGGGTTTTCCTCTCAGTGAGGGCGGACATGGGGGGCGAAGCTTAACGCCAGATGGCGGCAAATGAAATTATCCGACCGCTAGGATTCGGCCGATTTCGCCGCCGAAGCCCCCGCGATCCTGCCGAACACCGCGCCGTTGGTCAGGCCGGTGCCGCCGGGGTAGTTGAACCAGAAAATGCCGCCCACCAGTTCGCCCGCGGCGTAAAGGCCCGGGATCGGTGCGCCGTCGGACGACATCACCTGCGCGTCGGAGTTGATCTTCAGGCCGCCGAAGCTGAAGGTGATGCCGCAGGTGACCGCGTAGGCCTCGAAGGGCGGCGTATCGAGCGTATTGGCCCAATTGCTCTTGTTGATGGGAAGATTTTTTGTCGACCTTCCATCCTTCACGTTGGGATTGAAAGCAATGTCGGTCTGGACGGCCGCGTTGTAGCGCTTGATCTCCTCCAGCGCGGCGGCCTGGTTCGTATCCTCCAGCTTGGCGACGAGTTCTTCGAGCGTGTTGCCTACACGCTTGGTGACCTGCTTGATCTTGTATTCGTCGCGCAACTGCGCCTTCACCTTGGCGTCGAAGATCTGCCAGGCGAACTGCCCGGGCTGCGAGAGGATCACGCGCCCGTACTTGGCGTAGGTGTAGTTGCGGAAGTCCGCGCCTTCGTCGACGAAGCGCCTGCCCTCGGCATTGATGTAGATGCCCCAGGGATAGGAGTGCTTCTGGAACTGGTCGCCGACGGCGAGGTCGCCGAACTCGGGCGCGTTGCGTTCCCAGGCGACCGCGTGGCAGCCCGACCAGTTGCCCGTCGGCGCCGCGCCCGCCGCGAGCGCCATGCGGATGCCGTCGCCGGTGTTGAAGCGCGTGCCGCGCACCTTGGCGAGCTCCCAGCCGGGCCCCAGGTAGCGCGTGCGCCACTCCGGATCCGACTGGAAACCGCCCGCGGCAAGCACCACCGATCTTGACCTGAGGTCCTGCGTCTTGCCTTTGACTTTCACTCTCACGCCTTTGATGCCTTCGTCGTCAAAGAGCAATTCATGCGCACGAGCCTCGAACCAGATGTCGACACCGTTCTTCCTGGCGATCGCCGTGAGCGAATCCACGAGGCCCGGCCCGCCGCCCACGGCCTCCACCGTCAGGCCGCCCCAGAACTTGAACCTGCCGCCGATGTTGAACGCCTGCCGGCCCCAGGCCGCGGTGAAGCGCACGCCCTTCTTGCGCATCCATTCCACGGTCGACAGCGATTCCTTGACCAGGATCTCCGTGAGATCCGGATCGCAGCGGTACTCCGTGACCCGCGCCATGTCGTCGAGGAACTGGTCCTCGGTGTAGGCGCCGAAATCGGTGCGCGCGATTTCCTCGGGCGACAGGTCCGGGATCGCGCGCTTCAGGTCCTCCACCCCCGCATACGCCACGCGCATCAGGCCGGCCGTGAAGCGCGAGTTGCCGCCGGAGACGTCCTCGGGCGCCCGTTCCAGGACCAGGATCCTCTTGCCGAATTCGGCAGCGGACAAGGCGGCGCAGAGAGCGGCATTCCCGGCACCCACGACGATCACGTCGTAGTCCATCAGTCGGCCTTGATCTTCGCGGCGCGCACCACCTCGCTCCATCGTTCCTGCTCCTTCTTGATGAATGCGGCGTATTCGGCGGGCGTCGAGCCGATGCCCTCGGCATCGTCGGCGGCGAAGCGCTCCTGCACCGACGGTTGCCGCGCCGCCTTGGCCGCCTCCTCGGCAAGGCGGCGGATGACCGCCTCGGGCGTCTTCGCCGGCTCGTTCAGGCCGTACCACTGCGTGGTCTCGAACCCCGGATAGCCCTGCCCGGCAACCGTCGCGACCTCGGGCAGGGAGTGCAGGCGCTTCGTGCCGCCGACGGCGATGACGCGCAGCTTGCCGCTCTTCACGTGCGGCATCAGCGGCGGCGTGCCCGCGGCGGCGGCCTGCGTGCGCCCGGCAATGAGGTCCGTGATGTTGGGGCCGGTGCCCTTGTAGGGCACGTGCTGCACGTCGATGCCGGCGGTCTGCTTGAGGTACTCCATCGCGAGATGGCCAGCCGAGCCGTTGCCGGCGCTGCCGTAGTACATCTTGCCGGGCTCCTTCTTCGCCAGCGCGACGAACTCGCGCATGTTCCTCGCCGGCACGCTTTCGTGCACCGCGAAGATCGAGGGCACGATGGCGAGCAGCGAGACCGCCGCGAAGTCCTTATCGGTGTCGAACGGCCGCTTGGAGTACATGTACGGATTCACTGCCAGCGAGCCGATGTGGCCGATGATCAGCGTGTAGCCGTCGGGCTCCGCCTTCGCCACCTCGAGCATCGCCACGTTGCCGCCGCCGTGCTTGTTGTCGATGACGATCGGCTGGCCGAGACCTTTCTCCATCTCCACGGCCACCGCGCGCGCGACGACCGAGGAGCTGCCGCCCGGCGCGAACGGCACCACCAGCCGGATCGGCTTGGCCGGCCAGGTCTGCGCCTGCGCCGTGCCCAGGACGGCAAGCGCAAGCAGACAATGCAGGATTCGCTTCAAAACTGGTACTTCCTCAGTCCCCCGTCCACGGGAATCACCGCGCCGGTGATGTAGCGCGCGCGCGGCGAGGCGAGGAAGCAGACGAGGTTGGCGATGTCCTCGGGCTGGCCGTACTCGCCGACCGGGATCTCGTGCTCCGACTGCCACTGCCGGTACTCGGGCGTGTAGTTGCGCAGGATCTGCTCGCTGATGATGCGCCCGGGCGGGATGCAGTTCACGGTGATGCCGTGCCTGCCGACCTCGCGCGACAGCCCCTTCGCCCAGGAATGCATCGCGGCTTTCGCGCAGAACGCGCCGTTGATGCCCTCGGGCTCGCTCTTGCCCGTGAGGTTGATGATGCGGCCCCATTTCTTCGCAATCATCGGGTCGATCAGGCGGTCGGCGATCTGGCGCTGGCGCGTGAAGTTCAGCGTCAGCGCCTCGTGCCACTGCGCCTCGCCGGCATGCAGCTCGAACTTGCGCGAGCCGCCGGCATTGTTGACGAGGATCTCCACCGAGCCCAGTCCGGCGAGCGCTTGCGACGCGACCTTTTCGGCGGCGTCCTCGGCCATCAGGTCCTGCTCGACGATCACCAGCTTCGCGCCGATTTCCTTTTCCAGCGATTGCAGCAGGTCGCGCCGGCGCGCGACCACCGCGAGCCTGACGCCCTCGGCGGCGAGCGCCTTGGCAATGGCGCGCCCGATGCCGGCGCTGGCACCGGTCACAAGGGCAGTCTTGCCCTGGATGCCAAGGTCCATCAATGAACTGGAAAAGCTGCTACTTCTGCCCGAGAACCGGCGGCCGCCAGGCGAGCGGCAGCGGCCCGGGCGCGCGCAGCACGCGGATCATGCGCATCGCGGCCTCGCGCCCGTTGTAGTACTTGGGCATCAGCACGGTCTCGGAGAAGCCGAGCGCGCGGTAGAAGCGCCGCGCGGCTTCGTTGTCGGCGCGCAACTCCAGGTGCACGCTCGCCATGCCCGCTACGACCGCGGATTCCATCAGCCAGTCCACCAGGCGCCGGCCGATGCCGCGCCGCCGCAACGCCGGCTGCACCGCGAGCAGCACCAGGTGCGCGCGCTCGTCGCCGAAGTCCATGACCGCGAAGGCCGAGATCGAGGGACGCTCGCGCGCGACGTAGGTGCGCCGCTCGCTCGCGACCAGCACCGCCGTCTCGCGCCGGCGCATCGCGCGCTGGATGCTGGCCGGATCGTAGCGCCAGCCCAGCCCAGATTCGATGAAGTCGCGCGACATCTCGGCGATCGCCTGCGCGTCGGCGGGCTCGGCGAGCCGGATCGTGGCCGCGGTGCTCTCTTTCTTCACGCGAACGATTGTGCCATGATTCGAATCGTTGATAGAGCGCTATGATGCGATCGTCATCGGTGCCGGGCAGGCAGGCCCCGCGCTTGCCGCGCGCCTGGGCGCCGAGGGACTGAAGACCGCGATCGTCGAGCGGCAATTGCTCGGCGGCACCTGCGTCAACACCGGCTGCATCCCGACCAAGACTCTCGTCGGCAGCGCGCGCGCGATCCACATGGCGCGCCGCGGCGGCGAGTTCGGCTTCAGCGCGGGCGACGTGAAGGTCGACATGAAGGCGGTCAAGGCGCGCAAGGACGGCGTCGTGCGCCAGTCGAGCGAGGGGCTCGCGGCCTGGATCGCCGGCATGAAGAACGTGACGCTGATCTGGGGCCATGCGCGCTTCACCGCGCCGCGCACGCTCGAGGTGAGCGGCACCTCGGGGCAGCGCCGCAGCCTGCAGGCCGAGCGGATCTTCCTAAACGTCGGCGGCCGCGCGGTAGTGCCCGAGATCCACGGCATCGACGACGTGCCCTACCTCACCAACAGCAGCATCATGGACCTGGACGAGCTGCCCGAGCACCTGGTCGTCGTCGGCGGCAGCTACATCGGTCTGGAGTTCGCGCAGATGTACCGGCGCTTCGGCTCGCAGGTGACGGTGATCGAGAAATTTCCCAAGCTGCTGCCGCGCGAGGACGAGGACGTGGTCGCCGAGATCCGCGCCATCCTCGAGCGCGAGGGCGTCGCGATCCGCACCGGCGCCGAGGGGCTCAGCGTAGAGACGAGCGGCGATCGCATCGTCGTGCAGTTTGCGGGCAATACGGTGGAGGGCAGCCACCTGCTGCTCGCGGTCGGCCGCATCCCGAACACCGACAGCCTCGGCCTGCAGGAAGGCGGCATCGCGGCCGACGCGCGCGGCTTCATCACCGTGGACGAGCAGTGCCGCACCAGCGCCGAGGGGGTGTGGGCGCTCGGCGACGCGAACGGCCGGGGCGCCTTCACGCACACCTCCTGGAACGACCACGAGATCGTCGCGGCGAATCTCCTCGAGAAGGATCCGCGCAAGATCTCCGACCGCATCGCCTGCTACGCCCTGTTCATCGACCCGCCGCTCGGGCGCGTCGGCATGAACGAGGCCGAGGCGAGGAAGAGCGGCCGCAAGCTGCTCGCCGCCAAGATGCCGATGAGCCGCGTCGGCCGCGCGCGCGAGTCGGGCGAAACGCAAGGGTTCATGAAGGTGCTGGTGGACGCGGAAACCAAGGAACTGCTCGGCGCCGCGATCCTCGGCATGAACGGCGACGAGATCGTGCATTCGCTGCTCGACGTGATGTACGCGAAGCAGCCCTACACCACGATCTCCCGCGCGGTGCACATCCATCCCACCGTGACGGAACTCGTGCCGACCCTGCTGCAGGGCCTGAAGCCTTTGAGTTAGGTCGAGGTGTCCACTTTATCGAATGAGGCTCCCTGTCCGAGTTGATGGCGTTGTTAGGCACTATTGAAAAGAACTCTGAATAATGAAGCCGAAATGGGGAGACGGATTGCTAACGATAATCTGTTCCCCTGTCTGCTTCTTGATGACATATCCATCAAAGATCTTTTCCTGGCCGCCTTGCAGGTTGCCATACACCTTCACTTTCTCATCAACAGAAAGATTCAGTTTCTTGTTGTCTGGCAACTTGGCTCGAACAAAGATTGAGCCAGAATTGTCTCTTAGAGTAAAACCATTTTCATCAAGGTGGGTTACAGCTCCCTCGATTGTGCTTGCCGGTGGCAATGCCAAATTCTTGACCGGTGTCGTACCAGCACACCCACTAGTCATTAAAACGACTACAGCCAATAGAAACAGAAAGCTGTTTTTCATAGCGACTTCTCCTTATTTGTTGATATGCCTAACGCCAAGCTAACCTGTGAGCTACGAGGCGCGAAGCGCCGACGTAGCGAGTCAGGTTGAGCGCCGTGTTAGCGGGGTTTGACTGCACTATAGAGCGCCATTGTTCCGTAGATGGTGCTGAAGGTTTGTCGCTGCAATACGTCAACAAACCCGGCTTGTTCGAAGAGTGTGACGAGTTTTCCAGACACGTTGTCCTGCGTGTTTTTGAACCCATCGAGAAGCTGAACGAACAGAAACAACCCTCGCATCAAAATGTTACCAGCGCGTCCCCAATCGGCGACATGCAGCTCTGCTCCCGGCTTGAGAACCCGGAACAGCTCCTGCACTGTGCGTTCTTTGTTTTCCCACGACAGATGGTGAAAAAATAAGCTTGAAACCACCCGATCAAAGTGCGCCGCCGGATATGGCAGGCTGTAGGACAGTGCGCGGTCGAACTGCACCGAGACGTTGGCTTTTTGTGCTTTGTGGGTCGCAAGAGACAAGATGGCCGGATCGCCGTCCACTCCGGTAACGTTGGCTTGTGGCTGGTATTGTTTTATCCAGATTGCCAAGGTGCCTGTTCCAGACGCTAGATCAAGCACCCGCTGCCCCGGCCCGAAGCGTGCTTGCTTGATGAGGGCGTGTTTGAAACTACGCTCCCGCGTTGTGGTTCCGACGACAGCGTCATAGTAGGGAGTAAGCCAGTGGAAGCCCAGTGCTGGGACGTATTTTGGTTCAGTCTGGTTCTGCATCATTGCTCCTTATTTTTTACCCAGCTAGACAGAATGGCTAAACGCTGAGAGGCGGCCTGCCTCCGGCGTATCGTGGTTTGCGTGCTGCGAGCACGTAGAGCCACATGTTGAGCGCGAAGGCATCAACAACCATTCGAGGAGGCAGGCCATG
>JBASCW010000038.1:0-88056 GCA_049651845.1 Burkholderiales bacterium
CCCCCGTACTTCTTGGCCAGGATGTGCGTCATCGCCGCCGTCAGCGTCGTCTTGCCATGATCCACGTGCCCGATCGTGCCCACGTTCAGGTGCGGCTTGGTCCTCTCAAATTTGCCTTTGGCCATGACGGAATGCCTATGCGTTGAAGTTTGTGTTGGTCGAAACAGTCCTGGTGCCCATGATGCGGATCGAACGCATGACCTCTCCCTTACCAAGGGAGTGCTCTACCACTGAGCTACATGGGCCGCCGCATTTCGTCCTGCGTATCCTGCGTCCGCCGTAAAGCTCTGGAGCGGGTGAAGGGAATCGAACCCTCGTCATAAGCTTGGAAGGCTTCTGCTCTGCCATTGAGCTACACCCGCCGCGTTTGCCTGACACTTCACTTCACCCATATCTCAGTCCGCCAACTCAGACGATTGCCCGAAATCGCTGGTGGAGGGGGTTGGATTCGAACCAACGTAGGCGCAAGGCCAACAGATTTACAGTCTGCCCCCTTTAGCCGCTCGGGCACCCCTCCGGCGGAACCTGAAATTATGTCTTATTTCCGTCAGTTAGACAAGAACCTCGGGGGTTTACGCGACCAGGGCAGCAACGGGTGTTCCCCCTCGCCCGCCGGAGGAGGGTCTCCGCCCTGTGCAGTCAACCCGTCCGAACCGCCAAAAGTCCCGGACAAACAGCCAAATAGGCGCCAATCCTGCAGCGGAAATTTCGTTCCCGGGCGCAGCCGCATTATCATCGGTGCGTGCGCATAGCTATCCTCGAGGACGATCCGGACCAGCTGGCCCTGCTGCAGCGCTGGCTGGTGCAGGACGGGCACGATGTGCACGGCTACCTGACCGGGCGCGAGGCGATGACGCGCGCCACGCGCGAGAGCTTCGACCTGTACGTACTCGACTGGCAGGTTCCGGACGTCTCGGGCACCGAAGTCCTGCAATGGCTGCGCAACAACGTCTCGCGCCGCGTGCCGATCCTGTTCGTCACGGTGCGCGACTCGGAGCAGGACATCGTGTTCGCGCTCGAGAGCGGCGCCGACGACTACATGATCAAGCCGGCGCGGCAGAACGAGCTGCTCGCGCGCGTGCACGCGCTGCTGCGGCGCGCGTACCCGCGCGAGGACGAGAAGCAGTTGTCGTTTCCGCCTTTCGAGATCGACACCCAGCGCGGCGAGATCCGCCGCGCCGGAGCCAGGATCGAGCTCACGCCCAAGGAGTTCGATCTCGCCGTGGTGCTGTTCCGCAACATCGGCAGGCTCATGTCCCGCGGCCACCTGCAGGAGGCGGTCTGGGGCCGCTCGGGCGAGCTGGCGACGCGCACCGTGGACACCCACGTCAGCCAGGTGCGCAAGAAGCTCGATTTGCGCACCGAATCCGGATTCAGGGTGGTGCCGGTCTACAACTATGGCTACCGCCTGGAGCAGATCGGCGGCGCGGCCTGACGGCCAGCGCGAGCGCAATCGAACGCGGTCCTAGCGCAGCGCGCGCAGGCGCTGCTCGGCGAGATGGTTGAGTTCGGAACCCGCGGGCGCGATCGCGAGCACGCGCTTGTAGGCGTCCGTTGCCTCGGCGCGCTGCCCCTGCGCCTCCAGCGAAATGCCCAGACCGGCCCAAGCGGGCCCGCTGTCGGGCAGACCGCGAAGAGCAGCGCGGAATGATTCGATCGCCTCAGGATGCCTGCCCAGGCGCTGCAGCACAGTGCCCAGGATCGACTGGTACTCCGGGTTCGCCTGCGCGGCGCCGCGCACGCCGTTCAGCACCTCGAGCGCGGCCGCAAATTCCCGCCGCCCGGCGTGGATGCGCGCCAGCACCAGCGCGAACTGCACGTTGACCGGATTGAGGGCCATGCCTTCCTGGAGCAGCTTGCGCGCCTCGTCGATGCGCCGCTGCTCGAGGTGCAGCGCGATCAGCGCCTGCCTCGCGGCCTCGTGCGCCGGCGCAATGGCGAGGGCCGCGCCGAACGACTCTTCCGCCTCGCTGACGCGCCCCTGGTTGAGCAGCGTCGCGCCGCGGCGGAACTCGGCTTCCGCCCGGTCCTCGGCGCTGCGCGTGCGGTCCACCTTCTGAACGCGCCCGGATGCTTGCGCCGGCGCAGGCAGGATGCGCGCCGGGGGGACGTCCAGACCGAGCTTGGCCGCGGCAGCCGGCTTTGCGGCCAGCTTGTCGTCGGATACCCGCTTCGCTGGCGCCGGAGCCGCCTGCACCGCAGGCTTCGCAGGTTGAGCGGCAAGGGGTTTCTCCGCGGCAGGCTTGACCTTTTCGGCCGCCTTCTCCGCCACCGGTTCCTTGGCGGGCACCGCGGCAGGGGCGGCCGCAGGCACGGGCACGGGTGCTGGAGCGGTCGCGGGCGTCGCCGCGGCCACGACTGCCGGCGCGGGAGCAACGACGGGCGCGGCCGCAGGTGCGGGTGCCGGCGCGGGAGCTGCAGCAGCGGGCGCCGGCGTGCGCGGCGTGCTCTTCGCCGCCTCGAGCGCAAGCTCGGTGGCGACCGGCTGGCGCGGCTGCAGCTGCCAGGCGATCCAGGCCACCCAGGCCACCGCGATGATCATCAGCAAGGCGATGATGCGCCAGAACCACTCGCGGTCCTTGCGCGGCGCGCTCACGCTGCGCACCTGCGAGATTGCCGCGTCCGCACCGGGATCGGCGCGACCCTGCCGGCGATCGAGGTCCTGCAGCATCTTGTTGATGATGCTCATCGGTACCGCGGATTCAGTCGGATGCGCGCGTGAAGCGCAGCCGCGGCCACCAGCTTCGTCCTGCGGACGCGGCAGCCGGCGTATCGCCGATCGCCGCCACCACATGCCGCCGCTCCACGCGGTGGCCGCCCTCGCCGAACACCAGCAGCAGCGACTTGTGGGCGAGGATGTTCACCAGGCGCGGCACGCCGCGGCTGCCGCGGTGCAAGGCGTTCACCGCGCCGTCGGAGAACAGCGGCTCGCGCGCATAGCCCGCGATCGCCAGGCGATGCGCGGCGTAGGCGCCGACTTCGTCGCGGTCCAGGCCGGTGAGGCTGAAATGAAAGGTGATCCGTTGCAGCAGCTGCCGGATCGAGGGCTCCTCGAGGCGGCGGTCGAGTTCGGGCTGGCCGAACAGCACCACGTGCAGGAGCTTGCGCTTCTCGGTCTCGAGATTGGTGAGCAGGCGCACCGCCTCCAGCGTCTCGAGCGGCATCGCCTGGCATTCGTCCATGCACAGCACGACGCGCTTGCGCAGGCGCGCGAGGTCGAGCAGGCACTTGTTGATGCTCTTCAGCAGGCGATGCTGGTCGACGCCGACGTCGATGGCGACGCCGAGCTCCTCGGCGATCGCCAGCAGCAGCCCGCGCGGATCCAGCGTCGGGTTCGGGATGTAGGCGCTGACCCAGCCCGAATCGAGCGTGCCGAGGAACTTGCGGCACAGCAGCGTCTTGCCGGTGCCGACCTCGCCCGTGATCTTGATGAAGCCCTCGCCGTTGGCGAGCGCGACCAGCAGCGTGTTCAGCCCCTGCTGCGTGCCGCGGCCGGCGTAGAAGAAGCTCGTGTCCGGCGTGATGCCGAACGGCGGCTCGCGCAGGCCGAAGTAGCTGACGTAGTTCACTGTCGATAGCCCCTAGCGTCGGGCAAGTTGAGCTGCTCGAAGCGCTCGCGCGCCTCGTCGAAGCCTTCGTCCCAGCTGCGGTCGCCCTGGATGATCGTCGGCTTGAGCAGGATCACCATTTCCTTCTTCACCACCGCCTTGTTCGCGCTGCCGAGAAGCCCGCCGAAACTCGAGGTGGCGCCCGGCAACCCGCCCCGGCTGTCGCGCGTATCGAGCTTCATCAGGCCGCCGAGCGCGACGATGTTGCCGTTGCCCACGCGCACGATGGTGTCGGTTTCGCTCACGTTGCTCTTGGCGAGCGGCAGCGTCAGGCTGCCCGCGGCGCCCAGGTTGATGTCCTTGTTGTCGGTGGTGACCTGGCTCACCGAAGGGTGAATGTGCAGGATGATCTGGTCGTTCTCGTCGATCTGCGGCGTTACGTCCAGCACGATGCCCGAGAAGAAGGGCTGCACCGTGACTGTGGGTATGGGCGTACCCGTGGAAACGCCCGCAGCCGTGGCGACGGTGGTAGCCGACTGGATGTTGGTCACGAAGAACTCGTCCGTTCCCACCTTGAGCACGGCCTTCTGGTTGTTCAGCGTCGCCACGCGCGGGCTGGAGAGCACCTGCGTGTTGCCCTGCGATTCGAGGAAGCTCATCAGCGCGGCGAAGCTCGCCGTCTGCAGCGCAAGCCCGAATACCGAAGCGCCGCCGCCGAGCGCGAAATTGATCAGGTTGGCTCCCGGCAGCGCGCCAAATCCCCCGGTTCCGGGAGAGGGGCTGGCGGGCGACCCCTGGACGGTCGCGCCCGTGATGAGCGGGCCGGAACGTTCCTGAAGTATCGTGCCTGCGCGCGCTTGTCCGATCGACGAGCCCGTGGTCGGAAACGCCGCCCAGTTGATGCCGGACTGGAATCCCGCGGCCAGTTCGACGTCGATGATCTTGGCCTCGAGCATGACCTGGCGTTCGACCGCAATGCGCGTCGCGCGCAGATACTGCTCGACGTTGCGAAGTTCCATCGGGAGCGCGCGCACCAGCACCACGCCCGAATTCGGCGTGACCACGACGTTGCGGCCCTCGCCGGCGCCGACGATGGCCATCAGCGAGCTGCGCAGGTCCGCCCAGAAATCGTTCTGCGTGCGCGTCGTGACGCGGCTGCTGTCGAGGCCGCGCGTCGTGGTTTGCGCTCCCGGGGGCGTGAGCAGGCCGCCCGCCGTCGCCACCGATCCGGGCGCTGACCCGGACCCGGTCGCGTCGGTCACCGAGCCGGACTGCACGCGCACGTCCGACAGGCCGCGGCGGTCGCCCATGATGTAGTTGACCTTGAAGATGCGCGTCTGCATTCCGGCCGAGTGGATGATGACGCGCGTGCCGTCGATCTTGTAGTCGTAGCCGAACAGCTCGCGGATCGAGTCGAGCGCCTCGCGCACCGTCACGTCCTTGAGGTTGATCGAGATCGCGCCCGTCACCGAAGGGTGCACCAGCATGCTGTAGCGCGTGCCCGATACGATCGAGTTGAACACCTGGTGCGCCGGGGCATTGTTCACCGACAGGTCGAAGCGCGGGTCGATCGGCTTGCCGCGGGCCGAGGGCATCTCCATGCGCAGCGGCGGCAGCAGCGCCTGCTCGACCGCCTCAGCCTTCGGCTCGGCCGACTTGCGCTCGGACGCCGCCTTGCCGAGCTCGGAGCGGATGGCCGGATCCACGCCGGGTGAGACCGGCGGCGGCGCGACGCAGCCGCCCAGTGCCAGGGTCAACGCCATCGCGACGACGATTCGTGTTTTCACTTTGCGCCTCCGTGCGGACCGGGCCCTTGCGCTGCTGCGCCGACGCGCGCGCGGCTCGCGCCGCGCTTCACCGCGCGCTTTTCGACGCCGGGATACAGCTTGAGGGTTTCCGTCTCTTCGCCCTGCTTGAGCACCACTTCGGTCTCCGAGATCTTGACCAGCTGCGCGTCCCCATACGTTCCACCCAGCGGCACCATGGTGCCGTCGATGACCGCGACCTTGCGTCCGCCCGAGAACAGCACGCTCTGCAGCTGCTTGCCGGCGGGCGGCGCCTCGCCTTCCTGCTCGGCACTCGCGCTTGGCGGCCGTGTCGGGTCGGCAAACGCCTGCGCGCGCGCCTCGGGCATCGTCAGCCAGCCGGCGGCGAGGATCAGGGCACCGAAAACTGCGGCGCTCATACGATCAGCCATGCGAGGTCGAGGCTCATCGTATAGACCGAGAGCTTCAGCGTCACCTTGGGATGCGCCGCCACCGCGAGATCGAGCTTGCCCCAGTACATCTGGCTTGGCAGCTTCTCCAGATCGCGCAGATAGTTGAGCAGATCGAGATAGGTGCCCGTGATCGTGATCTCGACGCCGTGCCGGTAGATCGTGCCGGGCGCGGCCGGCCTGGCGGCGGCGGGCTTCTCGGCCGCCGGCTTCTGCGCCGGCGCGGCCGGATCGATCGCCGCCACCGGCAGCGTGCGCATGTCGACGAGCTGCAGGCGCCGGTTCCTGCCGAGCAGCTCCTCGAGCAGCGCACCGATGCGCTCGTGCGAGACGAACTTGCGCTGCTCCTCCTTGAGCTTCACTTCGAGCTCGGCGGCGCGCGCGCGCTGGACCTCGATCCGCTTGCGCGTCGCCTGGTCCGGATCGGATTGGCGGGCGAGCGCCATCTGCTGGAGCTGCTCCTGCAATTTGCGGATCTCGCCCTGGCGCTGCTCGACGTCGCGCGACAGGCGCCGTTGCTTGGCGAGCTCGGGCTCGATGAGCACGCTGCTCGCGAGCGCGATCACGGCCACCGCGGCGGCGGCGAAGATCATCAGGCGCTCGCGCAGCGACGCGGCCTCCATCTTGGTCACGTACTGCAGCCAGAGGCGCTTCACTTCGCCCCCTTGGCGTCCGCGACGGCGGGTGGCGGCGTCGCGCCGCGCACGGCGGAGATGCTGAACTCGACGTAGCGCAATGGCGCCGCCGGCGCCTTGGCGGCCGGAGTGCCGGCGCCAGGCGCGGCAGTCGGCTGCGGCTCGCGCTCTTCGCGCGCCGTAAGCCGCATTTCCGCGATGCGCCGGCCGCGCATGACTTCCTCGTTGTTCAGCGCGCGCACGTAGGCCGGCACGAGATCTGCGCGCAGCACCTTGCCGCCCAGTTGCAGATCGACCTCGTCGCCGCCGATGCTCACGCCGGTGAGCCAGACGCCGGCCATGGTCTGGCGCGCGAGCGCGCTCAGGTAGCGCGCGAAGCCCCCCGTGTTGCCGAGCGCGCCCGTGCGCAGCATCGCGAGCAGGTCCTCGCGCTGCTTGAGCTGCGCGGCCACGCGCGCGAGCTCGTCCTCGAGCGCCTTGCTGCGGCCCTGGGGCGAGAACTCGCGCGTGAACTTCGCGACCTGCTCGCTTTGCGCCTGCAGCTGCTTGCGGCTGTCGTCGGCGACGCGCGTGAGCTTGCGCGTCTCGAGCGTCTGATACGCGTAGAACACCAGGATGCCCGAGAGCAGCAGGCCCAGCGCCTGCAGCATCGTCACCGCAGAGAAATGCTTCTTCTTCTGCAGGAAGACCGGGTTGAAGAGGTTGATCTGCTGGGCCATGGGCGCTCGCCGTCAGAGCGTCTTCGTCTCGTGGCGCAGCGATGCGCCGACTAGGTGGAAGAGCTGCCATTGCGCGGCCGCGTCGGGCTGTTCGCGGCCGCCGAAGCTCAGCCGCTCGAGCAGATCCACCCGCTCCACCGGCATGTCGAGATTCGCCTTCAGGTGCTCGTACAGGCCCGTATCCTCGGGCTCCGGCCCGAGCAGGACCTTCGCCACCGGCACGAAGTGGTACTGCCGGTCGAAATGGTCGAAGCTACGCTGCAGCTCCAGCACCACGCGGCCGAACAGCTCGTCGCGCAACTCCGGCGTGGCGCGCAGGATCTGCTTCATGCCGATCTCGATGCGCCGCGAGAGGTAGAGTTCGCCGCGGCAGGTGATGGTGAGCAGCCCGAAGTCTTCGTTGAAGTACAGCAGCGCGGCGCCGCGGCCCTCCGGCTCGTGCAGCGCCGAGATGTTGCGCTGCGCGACCTCCGGGATATCGATCACCGACAGGGGGATGCGCGCGGACTCGAAGGACTTGATGCAGCCGCGGATGGTGTCGTTGCGCGCGGCGACCGCGTACATCGCGTGGTTGCGTCCCGCCTGCTCGGATTCCGGCGGAATGTCGAGCACATCCACGGTCGCGTCATCCACGTGGTAGTCGAGCAGATCCTTGATGCGCCAGCGGATCGCGCTCTTCAGCTCCGCGGCGGGCACGGTCGGGGCCTCAACCACCAGCATCTGGTATTCGCCGGGCCGCAACAGCGTCGCGCAGTGGTAGCGGTCGAAATCCAGCTCCTTCGCGAGCTTCTCGACCGCCCCGGGCTTGGCCTCGAACGCCGCGGCACCGAAACGCGCGATCGCGCTCTTGCCCGTCGCCGCGTGGCGACCATGCACGAAGCGCAACTCGCCCTCGCCGAGGGCGATCGCGAGCCAGCCTGGTTCCCTCTGCGCCGTGCCAAACCATTTCATTGTCGCGGCACCAATAATGACCCCACTTTAAGATATAAGAGTAACATATTGTTGTCAATAGGCTTTTTACAACGGATTGGCGCCCGTTTGTGACGCCATCGATTTATCCGATTATCCGATCCGCTGGCAGCTTGCCCGGATCGGCCAGCGAAGTGGCCGCAATACTAGGTGCGCAAGGGGAGAAACGCTGTGAGCAATTGCAATGCGGCTGGAATTTGTGGGCCGTGCGGCAGCCGAAATCGAAAGAATGTGTCCGCTTCGAGCCTGGCGGCGATGACCGGCGCGCCTGCCGTGACCGGCGCCCTTGAGAACCTGCGGTTCCCCGGTATTCTTGGCCGATGCTGCTGAAGCGCGCGTTCCGTTTTTCCCTGGTGCTGCTGGCAGCGCTATCGCTATATGCACTGCGGGTAGGCAACGCTAGCGCGGTGATCACGTTTCAATCCGCCGGTGCTGTGAGCTACAGCGGCATTGTCGTTGCCACACCGGCCTACCCCGCCGCTGTGGCAGCGGGAGACCTGCTCATCTTGCTTGTCGGCATGAAGCCCTCTGGGGCCATCAATGGCTCGGTCCCGACTCCCGAGGGCTGGACGCTGATTGCCACCGCGTCCGGCGGCGGTTACGGCGGCGTGCCCGCGGCGGACACTGGAGACACCCACGTGTTCGCCTTCTCCAGGATTGCCGACGGCACTGAAACCGGAACGCTTGACGTACGGCTCGTCAACAGCAACGTGACGTGGACGCAGATCTACCGGCTCACCAATGCCACCATGGACTGGTCCGTCGCCGGCGCCACCGGCTCCGATAACAGTGGCACTGCTCCCAACAATAACGTCTCGATAACGATGTCCAGCAACCCCGGCGTGATCTCGGGCGACTTCATTCTCGGCGCCATGGTAATTCCGACGGACGTCACAGTCGCCGGCGCGCAGTTCTCCGCGGAATCGTTCAGCCAGACCAGTGCGACATTCAGCGCAGCGGTCGAGATCTTGGAGCCGCGTTCGGGCACGGGCAACGACATCAGCGGCTTCGTCGCTCGCTCGTCGGTCACCGTCGGCACGGGCACCGGCAATCCCACCCTGACTGCGACGGCCGCCAGCGCGTCCCCCAACAACGTGCGCGGGCCGGGCGTCTTCATCCGGGTGCGGGCCACCGGCGCGATCACCTATCAGGCGCCCGGGGCGATCTCCTATTGGGCCGCGACGGCGGTGGCAACGAAGGTATGTGCCGCGCACCCAGCCAGCGTTGCGTCGGGCGACCTGCTGGTCACCATCATCGGCATGAAACCCTCGGTCGCCAACAGCGGCTCGGTGACCACGCCTTCGGGCTGGACTGCCGTTTCCGGCGGCTCGCTGACGGGCGCGGGTGGCTACGGAGGCACACTTGGCGTGGACACGGGCAATACCAACGTGTTCTCCTACTACCGGGTCGCGACGGGTATCGAGTCAGGTGAGCGCTGCTTCACGCTGGCCAACAACAACATCTCCTGGGCGGAGATGTACCGCTATTCCAGCACCACTGGGACATGGCTGATCGCCGGCACCACAGGCTCCGATGCCAATGGCACTGCTCCCAACGATGACGTTTCGATAACGATGTCCGGCAACCCCGGCGTCACCGTGGGCGACCACATCCTCGGCGCCATGGTGATCCCGACGGACGTCACAAACGGCGCGCAGTTCACCGCGGAATCGTTCAGCCAGACCGGTGCGACATTCAGCGCAGCGGTCGAGATCTCGGAGCCGTTCTCGGCCACGGGTAATGACATCGGCGGCTTCGTGGCTCGCGCGTCGGTCACCGCAGGAGTGGGCACCGCCATTCCCACCCTGACTGCGGCAGCCGCCAGCGCGTCCCCCAACAACGTGCGCGGGCCGGGCGTCTTCATCCGCATACGGGACGAAACCGCCCAGACGCAGGCCGCGTTCCGCTTCTATGAAGACGGCACGGAGGCGGGCTCGACGGCGATCGGCGCGCAGGACACCAACATCAGCCGCGATCTCACGGGCGGCAACAGCAACCTGCAGCTCCGGCTGCGAGTCCAGGAGATCAACGGGCTGTCCGGCGCGGCGACCGACGATTACCAGCTGCAGTACTCCAAGAACGCGGGCGCCTACGCCAACGTCACGGGCGCGTCGGCGAACGTGCGGGGCTTCAACAGCGGCAGCCTGACCGACGGCGGTGCGACCACCAATCGCCTGACCGCCGGCACCGGCAGCTTCGTCGCGGGCGAGATTTCGCAAGACGGCCTGGTGGACGACCACCAGATCACGGCATCCAACTACACCGAGCATCTGTATTCCCTGACGCTGATGTCGGCCGACCTGGCGAATGGCGATACGCTGGACTTCCGCGTCCTGCGCAACGGCGCAGCGTTCAGCAGCTACGCCGTCACGCCGCGCATCACGGTGTCGAAGGTCGTCCCGGGCAGTTTTAACGCGTTCGAAACAGCGACGGCAGCGCTGGAGATCACGGGAGTCATCAAGACCAAGGTCGCGGGGACGGGGTTCAGCCTGGACGTGGTCGCGATCTCGGGGGGGGCGCAGCAGGTGGCCTTCACAAGCCCGGTCACCGTCGAGCTGCTCGGCAACGTCGCGACCGGCGTGTCGCTCGATACCGAGAATTGCCCGACCTCGTTCAGTCTGCAGCAAGCTTCAAATCCCGCCAATCCCACCATCACGGGTGGACGCTCGACAGTAAGTTTTGACGCGGTGACGAACGTGTACCGCGACGTGCGCGTGCGCGTGCGATGGCCAACGTCGACTCCGACCGTAACGTGGTGTTCGACCGACAACTTCGCGATTCGGCCGGCGAGCCTGACCGCCGTCGAGGTGACCGACAACGACTGGGAAACCGCTACGCCCGGTACCACGCGCGCGCTCAACAACGTGGCCGCGACCGGTGGCATCGTGCACAAGGCCGGTCGGCCCTTCCGCATCGCAGCGACCGCGCAGAACAGCGCCGCGACGACCACGAGCAACTACAACGGCTCTCCCACAGCGATTGGCGTTGCTCGGGTGCTGCCGACCGTGGGCGAATGCGGTGGCTGCACTGCCGGATCCGTCGCTACCGGAACCTGGAGCGCCGCGTCTGGCGTGGTAACCACCACCGACGCGACCTACAGCGAGGCAGGCTCGATCAACATGGTTCTCGAAGACCAGACCTGGTCCAGCGTGGACAATAGCGATGGATCCACGACGGCGGAGCGCTACTTTTCCTCGCCCGCGTTCAACGTCGGGCGTTTCGTGCCCGATCACTTCGACGTGTCGACCAGCTCCACGCCGCAGTTCCAGACCTTCGGCGCCGCGGACAGCGCCTGCCAGGCGCCGCCGTCGGGAAACAAGCGAGTCTTCACCTACGTCGGCCAGTCATTCGGCTATGTCGCCGTCCCGGTCGCGACGTTCACGGGCAAGAACGCCGCCGGCGGCACGACCCTCAACTACGCCGGCAGCCTGATCCACACGGGCAGCATCAGCGCGACGCAGACTTACACGCCGGGCTCGGGAACGCTCAGCGCGACCGTCGGCTCGCCGGGCATCGCCGCCGGCACCGCCGGTACCGGCACGGGCACCGTGACGATCAACTCGGCCGATTCGTTCGCCTACGTGCGCAGCAACTCCGCCCCGCAAGCTCCCTTCAACGCCAGTATTTCGCTCGATGTGAGCGTTACGGATACTTCGGAGAATGCCACGTCCCAGGGGAATATTACGACGACGACCGCCGGCACCTTCTCGGCGATCGCCTTCGACTCCGGCAACCTGATCCGCTACGGTCGGCTGCGCATGCTCAACGCAATCGGCGTGGCGCGCGCCGCGCTGCCCGTGACGATCTGGACCGAATACTGGAACGGAAGCGGATTCATAACCAACACGGACGATCACTGCACGACGCTTACCCGCGCGAACATCGCGCTGGGCACTTACTCGAACAGCCTGAACGCCTGCGAAACCATCGTGAACGTGAATCCAGTAACGTTCACCTCCGGTGTCGGCACGCTCGGCATGAGCGCCTCCGGGGCTGGCAACGAAGGATCGGTCAATCTGACGCCCCAGCTCGGCAGCACTTTCATCGGCAAATACTGCACCGCGGTCGGCGGCATCGGCAATGAGGCGGATCCGACGCCAGCGGCGAAGAGCTATCTGCAGGGCGCCTGGACGGGCTCAACCTACGACGAGAATCCGACCGCCCGCGCCGCCTTCGGCGTTTACGGCTCGCAGCCCAAGAACTTCATCTTCTTCCGCGAAAACTACTGAGCGCGTGCCGGCGCGGCTCAGTTCGTGATATTGAGCGACAACTCGCGCTCCACGTAGGTGCTGGCAACGGAACCAGCCGGACAGGTCGGCTGATTGCATCCGTTCGACACGATTCGATAGGCTCTCACCGATGACGCTCCCTCAGTAATGGTGGCGCTCGCCGTACAGGTTATCGTGGCCGTGAAGTTTCCCAGGGTGAGGCTGGAAGTCGTGGTCCCGCCGTTGCAGGCGGTCGTGAAAGTGCCGCCGGAATCGCGCAAGATCTGGTAGGCGCCCCACTCGATTCCGGCGCGTGCCGCCTGGTAGGCGCGCGCGGCATTGAGATCCGCCGCCGAGGCGGCCTGCGAAGTCGTCGATACCGTCATCAGATACGCAACGAGGCCCCCGAGCACGACGAGCAGGAACACAGCGGCGATGACGAGAAAGCCGCGCTGCCGCCGCTGACCGATCGTATTCTTCATGGCACGTTGTTCACATGTATCGCATGATAGAGGTTCACGCTTTCGGTGTCGCCGCGCGAATCCTGCATGCTCAACTGCAGCGACATGGTCAGCAGGCCCGCCCCTTCCGACCCCAGGCTGGCGTCGAACTCCATGGTGCAGGCGGTCACGCCGGTCGCCAGCAGCGCGCCGGTGCCGGCCGGCGGGGCGGGCTGCCCGGCGGATATCGCGTAGCCCGAGAAGCGGGTCAGAGTGCCGACGCCGGCCGCGGGATTGCATGCGTAGGTTACCGGGCCCTCGATGACGAAGAAGCGACGGCCGGGGGATTCATACGTGAAGGTGTGGTTGGCGATCTGGATCCGGTCCTCGCCGGTGCCGGCCGTTGCCGAGACGATCTGGCTCTTGTTGCCTCCCGTGCCGGGATATTCATAGGCATTCGCGTTTGCGGTGCCCGGCGGCAGGTTGAAGACGACCACGAAATCGTTCGTGGTCACCTGCGCAATGTTGGGAATGTTCCCGATCGTCTTGAAGCAATCGTCCGCGGTGCCGATGCCGAGCACATCCAGCGCCGGGTCGAATCCAGCCCCATTCGGGCAGCCCGTGGTAGTGGACACGTCGTTTTCGAATCGATAGCGCCCGGCCGTGCGCACCAGGAGCAGCTCGAGGTAGGTAACGCCACCCGCGGTAGTCACGCGGACGCTGTTGGGCAGGGCCAGCCGCACGTCGCGGCCCATGCGCCGCAATGCGGTGTCCGCTGTGTCGGCGAGCGCAGCACGGCGGCTGGTGTCGATATACGAGCGCACGGGTGCGACGAACTGAAGAATGATCGCGCCGAGAATGCCGGTCACGGCGATCACGATTACAAGCTCGATCAGGGTGACGCCGAGACTGCGCGCGTGCGCTGCGGGGCGTAGCCGGAGTCTCATGGCAGCGCGTTCGGCGCGTAGCGGGTGCGGTAGCCTTCGAGCGTTGTCGAGATGCTCCCCGGACCAGTCACCGTGACGCTGATGCGCAGCGCCTCCGCATTCGCAGGTACACCCAAGCCCAAATCCGACCCTGCCAGCGTGATACCGATAGACGCCGAATAAGCGCCAAGCCCAGGAACGGTGGTATTGCCGAAATTCTGAATGCCGGACGTCATTGCGAAGCCGTGATAGTCACTGACATTGTCGAAACGCAACGTCGTGCTGTACCGCGTTTCGGCGCCTTCCGCGCCGAGCCCCTCGACGGTGGCGCAGTCCCCGGTCCCGCTCGCGGTCGGCGCCGCTGGGTCGTCCGGATCGCAGAAAGTGAACGGCATGAGCGACACTTCGTCCATCAGCGACTCGGCGATCGCCAGCACCTGCTTGCGCACCTGGGGGTCGGCGCTCGCCGCGGTAATGGTGTTGAAGGCGGCGAACAGCCCGGCCATCGCCACGCCGACGATGACGATGAAGACGATGAGCTCGACCAGCGTGACGCCCCCGCAATTCTCCCGGCCTAGCCTAGTGGACATAGCCGGTCTCGGCTTCGACGGTGATGGTGATCGGCGAGATGTCGCCGCCGCTGACGATGATCGTGCCGCCGGCGCTCGGTTTGCCGAGCGCGCTGAATGTGAACGAGCCGCCGGACAGCGTGCCCGAGATCGCGGCGCCGGAAGGTTTGCCGACGGTGAAGTCGTCGGTGCCCGGAGGCATTTGTACCGGCTCGCTGATGGGCGCCGGGTAGGTCAGCGACACTGCGCTCGCCGACACGGTGACGGTGACGTTGCGTCGCTGGCTGATCGCGATCTTCTGCGCGTAGCGGATCGCCGCCCGGACCTGGTTGGCGTAGCCCTCGGTGTCGAAGCTGGCCGTGTTGATGCGCGCGACGGCGAACGCGGCGAGGATGGTCGCGATCCCGATCACCACCACCAGTTCGATGAGCGTGAACCCGAGACTCGGTCGATGGGTGATTACCACTGGTCGATTCAGGATGCGCACGCGTTCAGAGCTCCACCGCCAGCCGGCGCGCGAAGTTCGACTCAGGATATTTCTCCGCGAGCGCGCGCGCAAGGACTTGTGCCCGCTGCTTCTCACCCGCGAAGGCGAGCGAGCGAACGAGCTCGGCCTGCACCGCAAGGCTCTGCGGCCGCAACCGGGCGGCGTTCTCGGACCACGACAGGACTTCCGCTGGCGGTGCGCGGTCCTTGAGCAGCTCGCCATGCTTGCGGTGCAGTTCCGCCCGGCCGAGCAGGTTGGCCACCTCGTAGGGATGGACGCGGGTGCCTTCCGCAAACAGCGCGTCGGCCTGCTCCGCGAGCTGCGGATTGCGCGTCATGATCGCCTGCTGTCGCCAGATCGTCGCCTCGGCCCAGTAATGCGCGGGGTGGCGAGGCTCAAGGCGGCGCGCCACGGACTGCCAGTAAAGCGCGTCGCGTGCCTCGCCTTGCCTGAGCAGCACGATGCTGCGCAGCACTGCGAATTCCGCGATCATGGGCTGCGCAAGCCAGAGCAGCGCTGCGAGCGCCAGGGTCCAGCGGATCGGCGGCGACAGGGTACGCGCTGCCACATTGAAAGATAGCGAGGCAGGTTCGATGCCGGGTTCGCCTGAAACTCTCGCCAGCGTGCCGAGATAGGCTCCGATCAGCATCAGAATGAACGGAATATAGAAGGGGAAATCCACGACTGCGTGCGCGAAACAGGGCGCGAGCGCGGCGCCGCACACCAGCGGCAGCGGATCCGCCGGCGCGCGGCGAAATGCGCGCAGCGCAATCCACAGCGCCGATGCGCCCAATGCGACCAGCAGGACCAGGCCAAGCGCACCGAACTCCAGCCAGGCCTGCAGGTAGTCATTGTGCGTGTAGAAATAGATGGAATCACGCAGCTCGGCGGACTTCACCGTTTCGAACAGTGGAAAGAACATGTTCGCGCCGTAGCCCAGGAGCGGGCGCTCGAGGATGAAGTCGAGTGTCGCGGCATAAAGTTCGGGCCGCTCCGCCATGCCGCGCCCGACCCAGACTTCGGCCACCGCCGCGCGCGCCGCGCCGCCTTCTTCGAATCCCCAGCCCGGCAGCTGCAGCATGCCGGCCGCGGCGACCGCGATCCAGACCGCGATGCAGCCCGCGAGCAGGTGCAGGACCCTGCGCTGCTCCCGGCGCAGCGTCTTCAGGCCGAGGCATAGCGCCAGATAGGCCAGGCCCGCCATCCAGGCGAGCAGGCCGCCGCGACTCTGGGATGCGGCCAAGCCCGCGAACAGCCAGAGCACGAGCGCGAAACTGCGTCCCGACCCGCGCAGCACGTACAACGCCGACAGCGGCAGCAGGAACATGTTGATCGCGGTCGCGAAACTGTTCGGCGTGACGAAGGTGGCCGCCGCCCGCAGCGGGTTCTCGGGCAATCGCCAGACGAGGCCGTCGAGGCTCCAGATACTGAAGAAGTGCTGCAACAGCCCGAGCAGCACCAGCGCGCTCGCGAGGGCAACGCCCGCGCCGAACAATTCCTCCGCGCGCTCGCGGCCGATGCTGGCGAACACCGCGAACGCGCCAAGCAGCATCAGAGGCTGGTAGACGCCCTCTGCTGCGTAGACCGGGGAAACGGCCAGCGCGTTGACGAGCAGCCATCCGCCATAGAGAACGGTCAGAAGGCCGAGCGCGTTCAACGCCGGCAGCCGCCAAGGCGTCCAGGCGGCCGCTAGCAGCGCGATGCCCGCCCACTGATACAAGCGATCGGTAAAAAGCGAAGCCGCGAGCAACGCGAGGGCCGCGCCCAAAACAAAAAGGGAGGGCCTGTCGGCCCTCCCTTCAGCATTGCGCAATCCCGCTTCCGCTAGATGCAGTAGTCGCTGCTGATAGTGACCGTGGTCGACGCCGTCGTCGTGCCGTATTGAACCAAGATATTGCAGCCGCTTGGGTTGGTCACGGACACGGCAGAATCATAGTCGGTCGCCAAGATGATATTGGCCGCGGAGTTCTTGCTCCCCTGGTTCTTCGCATAGAGGAGCACGGCTGCCGACCTCACTGCGGCAGCGGTGCCGTTCACAACCGCCTGCCTCGCGTCGCCGGAGAGGTCCTGGAACTTGGGAAACGCGACCGCGGCGAGGATGCCGAGGATCACGATGACCACCACCAGCTCGATGATGGTGAAACCTTTCTGCTGCTTGACCATGGGATGGTCTCCTATGTGTGCCCTCTTGGCGAGCCGCAGCCCGCCGCCAGAACGTTGAAAAGCCTCCTGCTTCTACTGCACCCGCGGCCGCAGCCGCCGGTTCAACACCAAATCATTGTATCACTGCGGCAATTATGACGCTGGTCCAACCGATGCCACGCGTCGCGCATTGCATCACCATTCGCACGATTCCTGAACTTCTCAGCAGCCGCCCACATCGACCACGACCGTGGGCGAGGTGTTGATCGCAACCGGCTCCGTGTAGGTCACACGGCAATTCGGCGTCGTGCCGCCGTTGATATCGATGGTGACCGAGGTTCCGACGACCGTCACGGTGACGCCGTCGGCGGTCGGATTGATCTGCGTGGCGAGAATGATGCCGCCCGGCGACACGGTTGAAATGTTGGCGACCGGGTAGCCGTTGATCATGTTGACGATGGCGCCCTCCATGTTCACCGAGCCGCCGGTCTGCGTGCAGGTGCCGCCGACGTTGGCAAGGCAGCCGCCGTGCGCGAGCACCGCGGCGGAGCGGATCGCGCCGAAGATCGCCTGCGCCTTGGCCGCGCGCGCCTGGGTCTGCATCGCGATGAAGCGCGGCAGCGCCACCGCGGCGAGGATGCCGACGATGGCGATCACCACCACCAGCTCGATCAGCGTGAAACCGCCGTCGGTCTTCGACTTTGCTGCATGCATACGCCACGACTCCTCTAGAACCACCGGTAGGGCTGTACCGGCTCGAGGCGCGCCCATTGCGGCAGACCTCGTTCACCGGGTACCAGAACGACGTGCCAGGCGACCCGCTTTCGCCCCTTCTCGTCCGGGGTGAAATTCTCCCCCAAATCAACGAAGTATACGACTTCCCTTGAATGCTTGTCGAAGTACCAGTTGCCCGTGACAACTTCTTGCAGCCCGGGACCGGTCAGGACGCCGACATAATTCTGCGGCTTGCGGGCGAGCAGCTCCATCGGATTCCCGGCCGCCAGCTCGGCGATCTCCTTGAAGCGGTTCTCCAAGGCGAGCTCGGCGACGCGCAGCTGCACGCTCGAGCGTAGGTCCTGCGCCACCTGCTCCATGGCCGCTTTCTCCGCGCGCTCGCGGTAGTAAAGCGCGCGATCGAGGAACACCGCCATCAGCACCGCCACCAGCGTGAGCGAGATGACCAGCTCGAGCAGGCTGAAGCCGTCGGCCCGGCGCTCGGTGCGTTGGATGGCGCGGGGCATCGCGCGCGTGCGCTACTTGGAGATCGCGGCCTTGCCGAGGTCCCAGATCGGCAGGAACACGCCCAGAGCGAGCACCAGCACCAGGCCGCCCAGGCCGACGATCAGGATCGGCTCGATCTGCTGCGCCAGTGTCTTCACTTCGTACTGGACATCGTTCTCGTAAAGATCCGCGACTTCGCGCAGCAGGCTGTCGAGCTCGCCGGTCTCGTCGCCCACCGCGATCATCTGCAGCACGACCGTGGTGAAGATGCCCGCGGCCACCGCCGTGCGCAGCACGCTTTCGCCGCGCTCGACACCGTCGCGCATCTGCTCGATGCGCAGGCCGATGTAGTCGTTGTCCACGACTTGCGCGACCGTACTGAGGGCCTGCACCACGGGCACGCCGCTTTGCAGCGCGAGCGAGAAGCTGCGCGCGAAGCGCGCCAGCGTTGCCTTGAGGATGATCTTGCCGGCGATCGGGATCTTGAGCTTGTAGCGGTCCCAGGCGTACCTGCCCGCACGCGTCGCGATCCAGGCGCGGAAAGCGAACACCGCGCCGACCAGCACTGCGAGCTGGAGCCACCAGGTCTCCACCATGAAATTGGAGAAGCCGATCAGCAGCTTGGTGAGAAACGGCAGCTCGGCCTTGAAGCCCGCGTAGACCTTGGCGAACGCGGGAATCACGAACAGGTTCACGATCACGATGGCGCCCGCCATCGCCATCAGCACGAAGACCGGGTAGCGCACCGCCGCCTTGATGCTCTCGCGGATTTCCTTCTCGAACTCGAGGTGGTTGTAGAGGCGCAGAAACACGTTCTCGAGCTGCCCGGTCAGCTCGCCGACCCGCACCAGGCTCACGTAGAAGAACGAGAACACGTCCGGGTGCCGGCGCATCGACGCGGACAGCTCGCGGCCGCTGTCCAGGCTCACGCGGATGTCCTTGATCACCTCGACCATGGTGGGATTGACCGCCGATTCCTGCAGGCCGGCGAGCGCCTTCAGGATCGGCACGCCGGCCTTCAGCAGCGTGTACATCTGGCGGCTGAACAGCATCAGGTCGAGCAGCGTGACCTGGCGCCGGTTGACCCGGCGCCACCACTGCGGCGCCTCGGCGCCGGCGAGGCGCTGGCTCGCGCTGATGTCCACCGGCGTGACGCCGGTGTTCATGAGCTGGTCGGCGATCACGCCGGCATCGGCGCCTTCAAGGGTCCCGGTGATCAGCTCGCCGCGCGCATTGCGCCCCTTGAAATTGAAATACGGCAATCAGTCCTCCTGGGCGCTCGCGACGCGGATCGCCTCCGCGAGCGTGGTGCGGCCCTCGGCGGCGAGCCGGAACGCGTTGTGCCCGAGCGTCTGGCCCTGCATCTGCCGCTTGGCGATTTCGGTGAACAGGTTGGCGTCGTTCCTGTTGGCCGCGCGCACCAGGTCAACGTGCATCTCCAGCAGCTCGTAGACGCCGATGCGCCCCTGGAAGCCGGTGCCGTTGCAGTTCGAACAGCCCCTGCCGTGCATGTAGCGCGCCTCGGGCGCCGCCTCGCCTGCCGCGTGGACCACGAGCCAGCGCTGCTCGGCCTCGTCGGGGCGGCGCGGCTCGCCGCAGCTCTCGCATACCAGGCGCACGAGGCGCTGCGCGAGCACCGCGTGCACCGAAGTCGCGACCATGTAGTGCGGCGCGCCCATGTCGATCAGACGGATCGGCGTGCTGATCGCGTCCTTGGTGTGCAGCGTCGAGAGCACGAGGTGCCCGGTGAGCGCCGCGCGCAGGCCGATCTGCGCGGTCTCCTCGTCGCGCATCTCGCCGACCAGGATGATGTCCGGGTCCTGCCGCAGCGCCGAGCGCAGCACGCGCGCGAAAGTGAGCTCGATCTTCTCGTTGATCTGCACCTGGTTGATGCCCGGCAGCCGGTACTCGACCGGGTCCTCGACCGTGATGATCTTCCTGTCTACCGAGTTCAGCTCCGACAGCGCCGCGTACAGCGTCGTCGTCTTGCCGCTGCCGGTGGGCCCGGTGACCAGGATCATGGCGTTGGTGCGCCGGATCAGCTCGCGGAAGCGCGCGAGCATCGCCGCCGGCATGCCCACGTGGTCCAGCCCGAGCAGCCCCGACTTCTGGTTGAGCAGCCGCAGCACCACGGACTCGCCGTGCTGCGTCGGCATCGTCGACATGCGCACGTCGATCGGCAGGTCGCGCACGCGGATCGCGAAGCGGCCGTCCTGCGGCAACCGCTTCTCGGAGATGTCCAGCCCCGCCATCAGCTTCAGGCGCAGCACGATCGCCGGTCCGGTCTTCACGTCGGTCTCGGTCTGCGGCAGCAGCACGCCGTCGATGCGGAAGCGGATCTGCACCGTGCCTTCCTGCGGCTCGATGTGCACGTCCGAGGCGTTCACCTGCGCGGCGTCCTCGAACAACGACTGCAGGAGCTTGACCACCGGCGCGTCCTCGGCGCCGAGTCCGGCCCCGAGCGCGCCGAAGTCGATGTAGTCGCCCATGTCGCGCTCGAGCTCCCTGGCGAGCCCCGAGATCTCCTCGGTGCGCCGGTAGACGCGGTCGATGGTGTGGCTCAGCAGGCCGTCATTCACCACCGCGGTCTGGATCTCGCGCTTGAGGATGCGCGTGAGCTCGTCGAACGCGAACAGGTCGGTCGGGTCGGACATGCCGACCAGGTACTTGCCGGCGCGCTCCTCGAGCACGATGGCACGGAAGCGGCGCGCCTGCGTCTCGGGCAGGCGCCGCACGACGTCCTGCGAGATGTTGTAGAACTTCAGGTTGACGAACGGGATGTTGAGCTGGCGCGCGATCGCCTCGCAGATCTGGTCCTCGGAGACGAAGCCGAGCTCGACCAGCACGCGGCCGAGCTTGCGGCCGCTGCGCTTCTGCTGTGCGAGCGCGACGCCGAGGTTCTCCTGCGAGATCACCTTCTGCCCTACGAGGATGTCGCCGAGCCTGATCTTTTCCGGGCGTCCCATGCCTGCTCCGTGCCGAATGCGTGCGGCGCACATTATCCGCTTTTGGCGCTTTCCCGCAGGAGTCGGCGATCCGGACGTACTTTTGCAATCGCCGTGGGGCGGGGCCCGGGCACGCTGCGCGGAGCAACCAAGTAGAATCCGCGCCAGACGCCGCCATGACGCCCTACCTCAAGTTCCTCTCCCAGATCGTCAACCAGTCGATCTTCATTTTTCTCGTGATCGGGGCGGCGTTCGCCCTGATCGCGGGCCTGATGCTGCTGTTCGACAGCCAGCGCGCGTTCCGCATCGCCGAACGCCTCGACCGCTGGGTGTCGACGCGCGAGGCGATCAGGCCGCTGGAAGAGCACCGCGTCATCAGCCGTCCGCTCTACCGCATGCACCGGTTGGTGGGCGCGCTGATCTGCGCTGGCGCGCTGTACTCGCTGATCGTGCTGGGCATGCCCTCGGGCGAGGCCGCGATCAAGACTTCGCTCAGCGGCATCGGTCCGACGCGATTCGTAGCCTGGATTTCCGAGAGCCTGCGCTATTTCCTTCTCATAGGAAACTTCGGCGCCCTGCTGTTCGGCTTGGTGTTCGTCCTGCGCCCGAGCGCCCTCAAGGGCCTCGAGGCTTGGGCGGACCGGCGCATCTCCGAGCGCAAGGCGATCAAGCCGCTGGAGCAGATGCGCCTGTCGGCCGATCAGGTATTGCGCCGGCATCCGCGGGCAGTAGGCGCGCTGGTGGTCCTGGGCAGCCTGTACGTGCTGCTCAATCTGGGCTACGCGCTGCTTCGCTAGGCAGGCCGGTCCGGCCTGTCAGACGCGGTCCCACTCCGCACCGCCTTTCGGCAAGTGCGGAGGGGACGAACCCCTTACCGCGGAGGAGGAGGGAGGAGACCGCGGAGGGCGCGTTCTTGAATCCTGTCTGCAGCGCCTACCCCTGCTTTATTGCCGGCTGCTGCGGTGCATCAAATTTACGGCTTTGCGGATCGATATACAATTGCGCAGAGATGTAAAACTCCTTTGTGATTTACGCAACAATATAGGACCCCCATGGGAGACTCGCTTTACGAGATGTCGGTCTTCGCGAAAGTCGTGGCGACGGGCAGCCTGTCGGCTGCCGCGCGTGACCTAGGCGTATCGACTGCAGTCGTCAGCCGGCGTCTGGCGGCGCTGGAGGCAAGACTGGGCGTGCGCCTGGTGAACCGCACGACGCGGCGGTTAGCGCTCACTGACGAAGGCGCGAGCTATCACGAAGCCTGCGCACGGATCCTCGGCGAGATCGAGGATGCCGATGCCGCGGCGGCGGCCAAGCGCGTGGAGCCGCAGGGACTGCTCAAAGTCGCGCTGCCCGCCTCCTTCGGCCACAAGCACATCGCGCCGCTGGTGCCGCCGTTCGCCGCGCGCTATCCGAAGATCCAGCTGGCGCTCAGCCTCTCGGACCGCACGGTGAACGTGATCGAGGAAGGCTACGACCTGGCGATCCGCATCGGCGAGCTGGAGGATTCCTCGCTCGCCGCGCGCAAGCTTGCCCCCAACCGGCGCGTGGTCTGTGCGAGCCCCGAATACCTGCGGCGCCATCCCGCGCCGCGCACGCCCGAGGACCTGCAGCAGCACAACTGCCTGACCACCAACGACCTGCAGATGAACTGGGAGTACAAGGGGCCCGACGGCAGGCGCGGCTCGGTGCGCGTCTCGGGGCGCTTCGCCTGCGACAACTGGGAGGTGCTGCGCGAATGGGCCATGGCCGGCCTCGGCGTCGCGCTCAAATCCACCTGGGACGTGCGCCGGCAGCTGGGCGACGGGGCGCTCGTGCCGCTGCTGCCGGGCTACGACTTTGGCACCGACGTCGCGATCTACGCAGTCTACCCGCACCGGCGCTACCTGCCGGCGAAGACGCGGGTGTTCATCGACTACCTTGCCGAGTCCTTCGGTCCCGAGCCGTACTGGGACCAACCCGAGGATCAGCCGGACGCGAAACGAACCAAGAGCCACGCCACGGTCTAATATCATTCGGATGCCGTCCGAGGAGGCTGCCTGATGAACGCTCCGGTCGATCCCGCCCAGCTCGCCAAGGTCTCTCTGGACGACAAGTACACCCTCGAGCGAGGGCGCGTGTTCCTCACCGGCACGCAGGCGCTGATCCGGCTCCTCTTGCTCCAGCGCGAGCGCGACCTGCGCGCGGGCCTGAACACCGCGGGCTTCGTGTCCGGCTACCGCGGCTCGCCGTTGGGCGGCCTCGACCAGGCGCTCTGGCGCGCGCAAAGGCATCTCGAGTCGCACCACGTCAAGTTCCAGCCCGGCGTGAACGAGGATCTGGCCGCCACCGCGATCTGGGGCACGCAGCAGGTCGGCATGTTCCCGGGCGCGAAGTACGACGGCGTCTATGGCATGTGGTACGGCAAGGGGCCCGGCGTGGACCGCTGCGGGGACGTCTTCAAGCACGCCAATTCGGCGGGCACGTCTAAGAACGGCGGCGTGCTGGTGCTCGCGGGCGACGACCACGCGGCGAAATCCTCGACGCTCGCGCACCAGAGCGAGCACATTCTCAAGGCCTGCTGCATCCCGGTGCTCAACCCGGCGAACGTACAGGACTACCTCGACTTCGGCCTGCACGGCTATGCGATGAGCCGCTATTCGGGCTGCTGGATCGGCTTCAAGTGCGTCACCGACGTGGTTGAGTCCGGTGCCTCGGTGATCGTCGATCCGGAGCGCGTGCAGGTGCGGCTGCCGGAAGACTTCGCGCTGCCGCCGGGCGGCGTGAACGTCCGCTGGCCCGACAGCTTCCTCGAGCAGGAGGCGCGCCTGCTCGACTGGAAGGTCTACGCGGCGGCGGCCTACGTGCGCGCCAACGGGCTGGACCGCATCGTCTGGGACTCGCCTGCCGGTTACCCGCCTGCGCGCTTCGGCATCGTCACCACCGGCAAGAGCTTCGGCGACACCATGCAGGCGCTCGCCGACCTGGGCATCGATGAGAGCGTGGCGCGCGAGATCGGGCTGCGCCTCTACAAGGTGGCGATGAGCTGGCCGCTCGAGCCGCAGGGCGCGCGGCGCTTCGCGCAGGGGCTCGAGGAGATCCTCGTCATCGAGGAAAAGCGCCAGCTCATCGAGTACCAGATCAAGGAGGAGCTCTACACCTGGAAGGAAGGCGAGCGCGCGCCGCGCGTGGTCGGCAAGTTCGACGACAACGGCGAATGGAGCCGCGCCGAGGGCCAGCCCGCCGGGACCTGGCTGCTGCCTGCGCACTACGAGCACAACCCGGCGATCGTCGCCAAGGCCATTGCGCAGCGGCTGGTGAAGCTGAACCTGGCTTCCCGCCTGGGAAGCCGCTTCAAGGAGCGGCTCGCGTTCCTGGAGTTCAAGGAGAAGGCGCTCGCCAAGCCGCGCGTCACCACGGTGCGCCAGCCCTATTTCTGCTCCGGCTGCCCGCACAACACTTCGACGCGGGTGCCCGAGGGCAGCCGCGCCACCGCCGGCATCGGCTGCCACTTCATGGCGGTCTGGATGGACAGGAGCACTTCGACTTTCACTCACATGGGCGCGGAGGGCGCGCCCTGGATCGGCCAGGCGCCGTTCACCGAGGAAAAGCACATCTTCGCCAACCTCGGCGACGGCACCTACTTCCATTCCGGCCTGATGGCGATCCGCGCCGCGGTGGCCGCCAAGGTCACCATGACCTACAAGATCCTCTACAACGACGCGGTGGCGATGACCGGCGGCCAGCACCACGACGGCCCGCTCGACCCGGCGATGATCTCGCGGCAGATCGCCGCCGAGGGAGTGAAGCCGATCGTCATCGTGACCGACGAGCCGGAGAAGTATCCTGCCGGGACGGACTGGGCGCCGGGCGTGACGATCCGGCACCGCGACGAGCTGGACGCGGTGCAGCGCGAGCTGCGCGAGCAGCCCGGGGTGTCCGCGCTGATCTACGACCAGACCTGCGCCTCCGAGAAGCGCCGGCGCCGCAAGCGCAACGCCTATCCCGATCCGGCGCGGCGCGCGGTGATCAACGAGATGGTCTGCGAGGGCTGCGGCGACTGCAGCACCAAGTCCAACTGCCTGTCGGTCGAGCCGCTGGAGACCGAGTTCGGCCGCAAGCGCGCGATCAACCAGTCCACCTGCAACAAGGACTTCTCCTGCCTGAAGGGCTTCTGCCCGAGCTTCGTCACGGTGGAAGGCGGGCGGCTGAAAAAGGGCAAGTCCGGCGTGGCTTCTCCGGGGGAGTCGTTTTCTCTTGAGGAACCCGCAATTCCATCGCTGCAAGAGCCCTTTGGAATCCTCGTCACCGGCATCGGCGGCACGGGCGTGATCACCATCGGCCAGATCCTCGGCATGGCGGCGCACCTGGAGGCGAAGGGCGTGTCGGTGCTCGACATGTCGGGCCTCGCGCAGAAGTACGGCGCGGTGATGTCGCACGTGAAGATCGCGGCGGGCCCGAACGAGGTCCACGTCGCGCGCCTGGGCACGGGCGACGCGCGCCTGGTGATCGGCTGCGACCTGGTGGTCACCGCGACCGGCGACGCGCTCGACAAGATGCATGCGCACAAGACGCGCGCGCTGGTGAACGCCACCACCACGCCGACCGCGGCCTTCGTGAAGAACCCCGACTGGCAGCTGCCGGGCTCGAACCTGCAGCAGGACGTGCTGGAGGCCTGCGGCGGCAAGGGGGCGGAGTTCGTGCCGGCGGCCGAGATCGCCACCGCGCTGATGGGCGATTCGATCGCCACCAACATGTTCATGCTCGGCTACGCCTGGCAGAAGGGCTGGGTGCCGCTCGGGCGCGAAGCCATCGAGCGCGCGATCGAGCTGAACGGCGTCGCGGTGGCCTTCAACCAGCAGTCCTTCGTCTGGGGCCGGCGCGCGGCGGTGGACCTGGAGCGCGTGCGCCGCCTCGCGCTGCCGGCCGAGGTGATCCCGATCGAGCAGCATTTCTCGCGCAACCTGGAGGAACTGGTCGAGCGGCGCTCGCAGTTCCTGACCGCCTATCAGGACGCTGCGTATGCACGGAGGTATCGCGCTCTCGTTCTCAAGGTCAAGAACGCCGAACAAGAAAGAAATAACTCTACGAAACTTTCCGAAGCGGTCGCGCGCTACTACGCCAAACTGCTCGCCTACAAGGACGAGTACGAGGTCGCGCGCCTCTACAGCGACGGCGCCTTCCGCAGGAAGATCGAGGGCATGTTCGAGGGCGGCTACAAGCTCGTGTTCCACCTCGCGCCGCCGCTGCTCGCCAAGCCGGACCCGCGCACGGGAGAGCCCGGGAAAATGCAGTTCGGGGGCTGGGTGCTGAGCCTGTTCAGGATTCTTTCGAGCTTGAAAGGACTTCGCGGCACGGCGCTCGACATCTTCGGCCGCACCGAGGAGCGGCGCATGGAGCGCGCGCTGATCGCCGAGTACGAGCAGACGGTCGAGGCACTGCTCGCCGGCCTCACGCGTGACAACCATGCGCTCGCGGTCGAAATCGCCTCGCTGCCGGAAACGATCCGCGGCTACGGCCACATCAAGGCCAAGAGCGTGCAGGCAGCGCGCGCCAGGCGCGAGGAGCTGCTCGCGCGCTACCGCTCGGCGCCCGTACGCGCGGCTGCCTGAAAAAGGGGGTCAGAGCAACATTTCCATGCGCGATCTCTTGCTTTCAGGATTCAAGGCCGGAAATGTTGCTCTGACCCCCTTTTTCTTGGGGCTGCTGTTCGCGGCGCCTTTGCACGCGCAGACCGAGGAGGCGCGTACGCTGGCGATCGAGGGCGGCGCGAGCGTTGCCTATACCTTGCGCAAGCACCCCGCCGACGCGCATCTCGCGTGGCCGGCGAAGGAGCTCGCGCCGACGAGCGCGCTCGACACGGCGAAGCTGCTCAACCTGCACCTGTCCGCGGGCGACATCGAGGAGGCCGCGCTGCTCTCGAACTCGCCGCGCCGCCGCTTCGAAGTGCTGCGCGAGTACCGCGAATCGGTGGGCGAGGACGAGTTCAAGCGCGTGTTCGCGCAGTACCTGGCGCCGGCCAACCAGCTCATCGCCGAGATCGCCATCGACAAGCACCGGCTGCTGGTCTGGGATCTGCGCGAGGGCGCGACGCGGATTGCCGGGCAGTTCTTCGTCGAGATCGACGGCAAGGTGCTGATTGACGACGTGCCCAACGACGTGCGCACGCAGCTGCGCTGGGTGCTCGAGGCCTACCGCTCTGGCAAGCTCGCGCGCTGAGCGCGCCCGCCCTAGACCTTCAGGCTGAACGGCGTGAAGTTCGTGTGGCGGTCGTAGTAGTCCTCGTGCTCCGCGCGCTTCAGGAACGCCACCACGCGGTAGGTCACCGGCGTCATGAGGATCTCCCAGCCGGTCTTCAGCAGGTACTGCGCGATCACGACCTTGATCAGGTCCGGCGTCGCCCAGATGCCGTAGAAGGCGATGACGTAGAACAGCGCCGAATCCACGAATTCGCCGACGATCGTCGAGCCGATGGTGCGCGTCCAGAGCCAGCGGCCCTTGCTCCAGACCTTCATCTTCGCCAGCACGTAGCTGTTGGCGAAGCTGCCGCACCAGAATGCGATCATCGAGCCGAGCGCGATGCGCCAGGCGTTGCCGAACACCGACTCGAGCGCGGGCTGGTAGCTCTTCATGTAGTCCGACGGCCCCGGCGGCAGGCTCACCACCACCCAGGCCATGAACGAGGCGAACGCGAGAGCGCCGAAGCCCGCCCACACCACGCGCCGGTCGCGGCCGTAGCCGTAGACCTCGGTCAGGATGTCGCCGAAGATGTAGGAAATCGGGAAGAACAGCACGCCGGCGCCGAACGGCGTCGGCCCCAGGAGCGGCAGGTCGATCACGGCCTGCTTCGCGGCGCCGATGAAGTTCGAGCAGATCAGCACCGTGACGAACGCCGCCATCACGAAATCGTAATAGCGGTAGCTCCGGGTGGAATGCGCGCTCATGCGCTCGAGGGCAATTTTGGCGCGTAGTCCCGCACGTCGGGATCCAGCTCCACGCGCATCGCATCGAGCATGCGCGACACGAGCGCGTAGAAGCCCGCGGTCAGGCAGAGCTCGACATACTCCGCATCGCTGAAGTGCTGCTTGGCCTCGGCATGCACCGCGTCACTGACGTCGCAGGCCATCACCGCCTCGGTGAGCGCGAGCGCCGCGCGCTCGCGAGGGTCGAAATTCAAGGCGCTACGCCAGCCGGCGAGCGCCGCGATCTTCTGCTCCTGCACGCCTGCCTTGCGCGCCATGCGCAGGTGATGCGCCCACTCGTATTCGGAGCGCGCGATCTGCGCGGTGCGCAGGATCATCAGCTCGCGCAACGCGCGCGGCGTGCGGCCGTCGTGGCGGATCGCGTTGGCGAACTCGGTCCACGCCGCGGTGAGCGCCGGATGGTTGCCGAGCGCGCGGTACAGGTTGACCGGCTCGCCCCAGAGTTCCTCGAGGCGCTTCTGCAGGGCGGGCTCGAACTGCGCGGCGGGAACGCGTTGCATGGCGGCATAATAGCCGAATGATCTCGGCCGGCGCGATTGCGGACTTCCAGCTGACGCGCGTGCCGCCGGAGTTTCTCGACGATCCCTATCCGTGGTACGCCGCGCTGCGCACGCACGATCCGCTGCACGCGCTCGAGGGCGGCGGCGTGTTCCTCTCGCGCTACGACGACGCAATCGCGATCTACCGCGAGCCGCGCGCGAGCTCTGACAAGAAGGCGGAGTTCCTCCCGAAACTCGGCAACTCGCCGCTCTACGAGCACCACACCACGAGCCTCGTGTTCAACGATCCGCCGCTGCACACGCGCGTGCGCCGCATCCTCATGGGCGCGGTGAACCAGCGCGCCATCGCGCGCATGGAGCCCGCGGTCGCACGCCTGGTCGAGGCGCTGCTCGAAGACATGGCGGCGCGCGGCGAGTGCGACTTCATCGCCGACTTCGCGGCGCAGATCCCGATCGAGGTGATCGGCAACCTGCTCGACATCCCCAAGCCGGAGCGCGGCCCGCTGCGCGCCTGGTCGATCGCCATCCTCACCGGACTGGAGCCCGCGCTCACGCCGCAGATGCTCGAGGCGGGGAACCGGGCCGTGGCCGAATTTGTCTCCTATTTGGAAACTCTCATTCAAGAGCGCAGGAAAAATCCCGGCGATCCGGAGGTCGACGTACTGACTCGGCTGATACAGGGCGAGAAGGACGGCGAGCGGCTCACCGACACCGAGCTCTACCACCAATGCATCTTCCTGCTGAACGCGGGACACGAGACGACGACCAACCTCATCGGCAATGGTCTCTGGGCGCTTCTCAACAATGAAGACCAACTGCAGGACCTCAGAAAGGATCCTTCATCGATCAATTCGGCAATTGAAGAGATGTTGCGCTTTGACGGGCCGATCCAGCTCAACAACCGGCGCCTCACCGCGCCGGTGACCCTGGGCGGCCGGTCGCTGCCGGCCGGCACGCCGATCACCATCGGCATCGGCGCGGCGAACCGCGATCCGGCGCAGTTCCCCGATGCCGAGCGCTTCGACGTCGCGCGCAAGCCCAACCGCCACATCGCCTTCGGCCAGGGCGACCATGTCTGCGTCGGCATGAACGTCGCGCGCATGGAGGGCCGCATCGCTTTCTCGCGCCTGCTCGCGCGCTTCTCGCGCATCCACCTTGCCGGCACGCCCGAACGTGACCGCCGGGTACGCTTCCGGGGCTTTCGCAAGCTCCCGGTACGGGTTGGCGGCTAGGACCGGCGCTGCACGAGCGCCGCGGCGAGGTCGCGATGCGCCCGGCGCAGCAGTTCCTCGGTGCTCGCCCAATCGATGCAGGGGTCGGTGACCGAGACGCCGTAGCGCAATTGCCTGCGATCCTCGGGGATCGGCTGGCTGCCGGCCTCGATATTCGACTCCAGCATCATCCCCACGATGGACCGGTTGCCCTCCAGGATCTGGTGCGCGCAGTCATTGAACACCAGCGGCTGCAGCGTATGGTCCTTCATGGAGTTCGCGTGCGAGCAGTCGACGACGATGTTCGGCGCGAGCTTCGCCTTGGCGAGCCCCTGTTCGGCCAGGCGCACGCTCACGGTGTCGTAGTTCGGCCGCCCGCCGCCGCCGCGCAGCACCAGGTGGCCGTACCGGTTGCCGCGGGAGCGGATCACGCTGGTCTTGCCCGCGCTGTTCACGCCGAGAAAGCCGTGCGGCAGCGCCGCCGACTTGATGGCGTTGATCGCCACCTCCAGCCCGCCGTCGGTGCCGTTCTTGAATCCGACCGGCGCCGACAGCCCGCTCGCCATCTCGCGGTGCGTCTGCGACTCGGTGGTGCGCGCGCCGATCGCATACCAGGAGATCAGCTCGGAGAGGTACTGCGGGCAGATGGGATCGAGCGCCTCGGAGCCGGTGGGCAGGCCCAGCTCGGCCAGCTGCATCAGCAGCGTCCGCGCGCGCGCGATCCCTTCGTCGATGCGGAACGAATCGTCCATGAACGGATCGTTGACGAAGCCCTTCCAGCCGACCGAGGTACGCGGCTTCTCGAAATACACGCGCATCACCACCACCAGCGAGTCGCGCACTTCGTCGGCCAGGCGCTTCAGGCGGCGCGCGTAATCGAGCGCGGCCTGCGGATCGTGGATCGAGCAGGGCCCGACCACCACGAACAGGCGCGGATCCCTGCGCTCGAGGATCGCGCGCAGCGCGTCGCGCCCCGCGCGCACGGTTGCGGCCGCGGCGTCGCTGAGCGGAATGCGGTTGTGGATCTCGTCGGGCGACGGGATCTCGGTCATCTGCTCGACGTTGACGTTGTCGAGCAGGCTCTCCAGCGCGCTGCGGGGACGATTCATGGCTTCCCGGTGTCCTGCAGCCGGCCGTCCGGCTCGATGCCGCGGTACAGCCAGTCTGCTTCCCAGGGATCGTCCGGATCGCGCCCGCGCGCGAGCTCGTTGCGCAGCTCGCGGGCGCCGCCGCCGACGTGGAACCATTCGCCGAAGAAACGCGACGACAGCACCACGCGCGCGGTGCGGTTCATGCGCTCGCGCTGGTAGGCGAGGAAGGCACGGTGGTAGTCCTCGCCCGTCGCGGCGACCTTCTCGGCCAGCACCACCGCGTCCTCGATCGCCATCTGCGCGCCCTGCGCGAGGTACTGCAGCGTCGGGTGCGCCGCGTCGCCGAGCAGCGTGACGCGGCCGTCGGTCCAGTTGGTCGCGGGTTCGCGGTCGTGCAGCACCCAGTTGCGCTCGCGCGAGACGTAGCGCAGGTTGTCGCGCACGCGCGCGTGCGTCTGCGCGAAGATTTCCTCCAGTTCATCGGGCGCACCCGCATTCGCCTCGCCGCGCCGGAAGCGCCGGCTGGCGATGGTGGCCACGTTGTTCATCACGCTGCCGCCGCGCAGCCGGTACTGTACGAGGTGCAGGTCCGGCCCGCCCCAGATGGTCATGGTGTTGACGCGGCTGCGGTCGGCGATCTGCTCGTCGGGCACAACGCCGCGGTAGACGTAGTGCCCTGCCATGCGCGGCGCGCCGTCGCCGATCACGGCCTGGCGCGTGGGCGACCACAGGCCATCGGCGCCGATCAGCGCCGCGCCTTCATAGCTCGCGCCGTTTTCGCATAGGACGGTAACGTGGTCGCCCCGTTGACCAAATGCCTTCAGACCTCTTGAAGCCTCAAGAACGATCTCCTCGCGCTGCTTGCACGCCTGCAGCAGGCCGCCGTGCAGGTCGCGCCGGTGGATGACGAAATAGCGGAACTGGTAGCGTTCGAGGAACGCCTTGCCGAGCGAGATGCGGCTCAGCTCCTCGTTGGTGAGCGCGTCGGCGAAGATCAGCGCCTCGGGAAACACCGAGGCGGGCTCGAGCGCCTGGAGCACGCCCAGGCGGTCGAGCATGCGCGCGACGTTGGGCCCCATCTGGATGCCGTAGCCGATCTCGCCGAATTCGGCCGCCTTCTCGAGCACGCGCACGCGCCGGCCCTTGAGCGCCAGCGCGAGCGCCGCGGCCAGCCCGCCGATGCCGCCGCCCGCAATCAGTATCTCGCGCCCGCTCATGGTTACGCGCTATCCTTTGCCTTCGAATTCTCGTGGAGAAAGACGATGCTGTTGGCTCGGTCTATCCTGGCTGCCGCGGTCCTGATGTTGTCTTGCGCGGCGCAGGCGCAAGTGTACCCCGCCAAACCCGTGCGCCTCATCGTGCCCTACCCCGCGGGCGGCGGCACGGACTTCTTCGCGCGCGTCGTGGGCGCGCAGCTCGCCATCCAGTTCGGCCAGCCTGTGGTGGTCGAGAACAAGCCGGGCGCGGCCACCATCGTCGGCGCCGAAGCAGCCGCGAAATCGCCCGCCGACGGCTACACGCTGCTGCTCGGCGACACCGCGACTTTCGCGGTGAATCCCTCGCTCTACAAGAAGCTGCCGTACGATCCGAGCAAGGACCTGACGCCGGTGACGATGACCGGGCGATTCGCGCTGCTGCTCGTCGTCAATCCGGCGAAGCTGAAAGTCCGCTCGGTATATGACCTGGTCGAAACGGCGAAGCAGGCGTCAGGCAGGATCGACTACGCCTCGCCCGGGCCCGGCAGCCCGCACCACCTCGCGATGGAGATGTTCAGGCAGCGCACGGGCGTGGAGTTCACGCACGTGCCCTACAAGGGCGCGGCGCCCGCGGTCCAGGACCTGCTTGCGGGCCAGGTGTCGCTGATGTTTCTCGACCTGGCCGCCGGCGCGCCGCAGATCAAGGCCGGCAAGCTGCGTGCGCTCGCCGTCGCGAGCGACAAGCGCATTGCCGCGCTGCCGGATCTGCCGACGATCGCCGAATCGGGCCCGAAGGACTTCGAAGCCTGGGCCTGGCAGATGCTCGCCGTTCCCGAAAATACGCCGCGCGACATCGTCAACCGGATCAACGCCGAGTACCGCAAGGCGATCGCCATGCCGGAGCTGCGCCAGAAGCTCATCGACGCCGGCATCGATCCGCTGCAAAGCTCGCCGCAGGACGCGAGCGCCTACATCCGCAGCGAGGCGCTGAAGTGGGCGAAAGTCATCAGCGAGGGGAGGATCCGTGTCGAATAGCGTAAAAGCCGTTGTCGCCTGCCTTGTTGCTCTGTGCGCCGCAGCCGCGCCCGGGTCGGCCGCCGCGCAAGGCAAGCCGATGCGCATGATCCTGCCCGTCAGCGCGGGCTCCGGCGTAGACACCATCGCACGCGCGGCCAACGCGGCGCTCGCGAGAGCGTTCGGCCAGCCGGTGGTGATCGAGAATCTGCCGGGCGCGGGCGGCATCACCGGCACCGCGGCGATCGTCAAGGCGGCGCCGGACGGCGCGACGATCGGCCTGGTGTCCAACAACCACGTCATCAATCCGAGCGTCTACAAGTCGATGCCGTTCGACTCGGTCGAGGACATCACGGCGATCGCGGTGATGGGCACGACGCCGTTCGTGCTGGTGGTCGGCGCGAAAGTGCCGGCGAAGAACGCCAAGGAGCTCATCGCCTTCCTCAAGGCGAAGCCCGGCGGCTACAACTACGCGTCCTCCGGCAACGGCACCATCATCCATCTCGCGGGCGAGATGTTCGTGGACCAGGCAGGCGTCGAGGTGCGGCACGTGCCCTACAAGGGCATGGGGCAGGCGATCACGGACGTTATCGGCGGCCAGGTGGAATGGGGCGTCGCGGCGCTGCCGGCGATCCAGGGCCACCTGAAGAGCGGCGCGCTGCGCGCGATCGGCCTGGGCGGCAAGGCGCGCACGCCGGCGGCGCCGGAGATCCCCACGCTCGCCGAGCAGGGGCTGCCGGATTACGAGTGCGAAGGCTGGTTCGCGGTGATCGGCCCGGCCAAGCTGCCGGCGGCGGAAGTGAAGCGCATCCACGCGGCGTTCGTTGCCGCCTTCGCGGAAGCGGAAGTCAGGGAGAACATGGCCAAGCAGGGCAACGTCATCAACCCAACCTCGCCCGAGGAGGCGGCCCGGTTCTTCCGCGCGGAGCTCGCGAAGTACGCGCGGCTGGTGAAGAAGGCGGGCGTCAAGCTGGACTGAACGCCGTGGCCTGGGACAACCCGATGGGCACCGACGGCTTCGAGTTCATCGAGTACGCCGCGCCGGACCCGAAGGCGATGGGCTCGCTGTTCGAGCGCCTCGGCTTCAAGGCGATCGCGCGCCACCGGCACAAGAACGTGATTCTCTACCGCCAGGGCGGCATCAATTTCATCGTCAACGCCGAGCCAGACTCGTTCGCGCAGCGCTTCGCGCGCCAGCACGGCCCGAGCATCTGCGCGATCGCCTTCCGCGTGCAGGACGCGAAGACCGCCTACGAGCGCGCGATCGCGCTCGGCGCCTGGGGCTACGCGGGGCACGCGGGTCCCGGCGAGCTCAACATCCCGGCGATCAAGGGCATCGGCGACTCGATCGTCTACTTCATCGACCGCTGGCGCGGCAAGGGCGGCGCCAGGCCGGGCGACATCGGCGACATCGGCTTCTACGATGTGGACTTCGAGCCCCTTCCCGGCGCGGAGCTCGATCCGAAAGGGCACGGGCTGGTGACGATCGACCACCTCACGCACAACGTGCACAAGGGCCGCATGAAGGAGTGGGCGGAGTTCTACGAGCGCCTGTTCAATTTCCGCGAGATCCGCTACTTCGACATCGAGGGCCAGGTCACGGGCGTGAAGTCCAAGGCCATGACCAGCCCCTGCGGCAAGATCCGCATCCCGATCAACGAGGAAGGCGGCGAGAAAGCGGGCCAGATCCAGGAGTACCTCGACCTCTACCACGGCGAGGGCATCCAGCACGTCGCGCTCGCTTCGACCGACCTCTACGCCACCGTGGACGCGATGCGCGCCAAAAGCGTCAAGCTGCTCGACACCGTGGATACCTATTACGAGCTGGTGGACAAGCGCATCGCAGGCCATGGAGAGGATGTTTCGGAACTGAAGAAGAGGAAAATCCTCATCGACGGCAGGGCCGGCGCGCTGCTGCTGCAGATCTTCTCGGAAAACCAGCTCGGGCCGATCTTCTTCGAGTTCATCCAGAGGAAGGGCGACGAGGGCTTCGGCGAGGGCAATTTCAAGGCGCTGTTCGAGTCGATCGAGCTCGATCAGATGCGCCGCGGCGTGGTCAAGGCCAAGGAGTAGGAATCACGTGATCAAGCTCAAGTACCAGACCGGATTCGGCAACACGTTCTGCACGGAGGCGGTGCGCGGCGCGCTGCCGGTCGGGCAGAACTCGCCGCAGCGCGCGCCGCGCGGCCTCTACGCGGAGGTGCTGTCGTTCACCGCGTTCACCGCGCCGCGCGCGGAGAACCTCTCGGCCTGGGTCTACCGGCTGCGGCCCTCGGCGATGCAGGCGCCGTACCGGCGCGCCGCGAGCGGGCTGCTGCGCTCGGGCCCGTTCGCCGAAGTGGACGCGCCGCCGGACCGCCTGCGCTGGAGTCCGCTGCCGATGCCCTCGAAACGGGTGGACTTCGTGGAGGGGCTGACCACGATCGCCGGGTCGGGCGACCCCGCTTCGCAGCTGGGCATCGCGGCGCACGTCTACCGCGCGAACCGCTCGATGAGCGACCGCTATTTCAGCAACGCCGACGGCGAACTGATGCTCGTGCCGCAACTCGGCGGGTTGCTGCTGTTCACGGAGCTGGGAAAACTGGAAGTCCGGCCCGGCGAGATTGCGGTGATCCCGCGCGCCGTCAAGTTCAAGGTCCAGCTGCTGGAGAAGGCGGCGCGCGGCTACGTCTGCGAGAACTACGGCGCGCACTTCCGGCTGCCGGAGCTCGGGCCGATCGGCGCGCAGGGCCTCGCGCAGAGGCGCGACTTCCAGGCGCCGGTCGCCGCCTACGAAGACCGCGGCGGCAAGTGCGAGCTCATCCACAAGTTCCTCGGCAAGCTGTGGATCGGCGAGGCGCGCCATTCGCCGCTGGACGTCGTCGCCTGGCACGGCAACGGCGCGCCCTACAAGTACGACCTCGCGCGCTTCATGGCGGTCAACACCGTGAGCTTCGACCACTCGGACCCGTCCATCTTCACCGTGCTCACCTCGCCCTCGGGCTCACCGGGCGTGGCCAATTGCGACTTTGTGATCTTCCCGCCGCGCTGGCAAGTCGCCGAGCACACGTTCCGCCCGCCCTGGTTCCACCGCAACGTGATGAGCGAGTTCATGGGCCTGGTGCGCGGCGCCTACGAATCGAAGGCCGAAGGCCTCCTGCCGGGCGGTATTTCGATCCACAACTGCATGCAGCCGCACGGCCCGGACCTGCCCACCTTCGCCAAGGGCAGCACGGTCGAGCTCAAGCCGCACCGCATCGAGAATTCGCTCGCCTTCATGTGGGAATCGCGCTACGTGTTCCGGCCGACCCGGTTCGCGCTCGGCTCACCGCAGCTGCAGAAGAACTACGACGCGGTCTGGGACGGCTTCAAGAAGCACTTCAAGTGACCCGCCTGGACGCCACGCACGACCCCAAGCTGCAGAGCTGGGTCGAGTCGGCCAATGATCCGACAGGTGACTTTCCGATTCAGAATCTCCCCTTTGGTGTTTTCAGGAGAAGGAATACATCTGCAGCTCCTCGCGGCGGCGTCGCCATCGGCGACCAGATCCTCGATCTCGCCGCGGTGGGGCTCCAGACCGGCCCGAACCTGAACCGGCTGGCCGCGGCCGGCCGTCCCGCCTGGAAATCCCTGAGGGCAGTCCTGTCGAAGGCGCTCTCGGACACGAAACAGAGAAAACGTTTCTCTAAATTCCTCGTACCCCGCAAGGACGCGCAGCTGTTCCTGCCGGTGGAGATCGGCGACTACAGCGATTTCTACGCCGGCATCTACCACGCGCAGAACGCAGGGCGCCTGTTCCGCCCGGACAACCCGCTGCTGCCGAACTACCACTGGGTGCCGATCGGCTACCACGGCCGCGCCTCGTCGGTGGTGGTGAGCGGCACGCCGGTGGTGCGGCCGAACGGTCAGAGCCGTGGCCAGACCAGCGCGCCGGACGCTCCGCCGTCCTTCGGCCCGAGCCGGCGGCTCGATTTCGAGCTCGAGCTCGGCGCGGTCATCGGGCCGGGCAATGCGCTCGGCCGGCCGGTGCCGATCGCGAAGGCGGCCGACCACGTGTTCGGCGTGACCCTGTTCAACGACTGGTCGGCGCGCGACCTCCAAGCTTGGGAGTACCAGCCGCTCGGGCCCTTCCTCGCCAAGAGCTTCGCCTCCACGATGTCGCCGTGGATCGTCACCCTGGAGGCGCTCGAGCCCTTCCGCTGCAGGGCGTTTCCCCGTCCGGGCGATCAGCCCGCTCCGCTGCCCTACCTGTCCGATGAATGGGATCAGAAGAACGGGAATTTCGACATCCAGCTCGAAGCGCACCTTCGAACCGGGAAGATGCGGCGGCCGCACTGCCTATCGCGCAGCAATTTCCGCCACGCGTACTGGACGCTCGCGCAGATCGTGGCGCACCAGGCCTCGAACGGCTGCAACCTCAGGCCGGGCGACCTGCTCGGCTCGGGCACCATCTCGGGACCTGCGCCGGACGCCCTGGGCGCGCTCCTGGAGATGACGCAGGGCGGCAAGCAGCCGGTTCAGCTTCCGGGCGGCGAGACGCGGACCTTCCTCGAGGACGGCGACGAAGTGATCCTGCGCGGGCGCTGCGAGCGGTCGGGTTTCGTCTCGATCGGCTTCGGCGAAGCTGCAGGACGGGTCAAGCCCGCGCCGAAGTAGCTACCAGCCCGGCTTGCGTTTCTCGAGGAAGGCGCGGATGCCCTCGCGCGCCTCGTCGCCGTCGCGCGCAGCCACGAATACCGCCGCGGTCTCGGCGCCGAGCTTCGGCGAAATCTGCGCCTTGCCGACCTTGGCGAGCAGCTTCTTCGAGCGCGCGAGCGCCTGCGGTCCTGCGAGTGCGAGCTGCGCGGCGAACTTCTCCACGCGCGCGTCGAGCTCGGCAGCCGGCACGCAGTCGTGCACGAAGCCGATGCGCTGCGCCTCGCGCGCGCCCAGGCGCTCGCCGGTCAGCATGTAGCGCCGGACCTGCTGCTCGCCGAGCGCACGCACGATGTAGGGACCGATCATGGCCGCCACCAGGCCGATGCGCACTTCCGGCAGGCAGAACTCGGCCTCCTCGGCGGCGACGACGAGGTCGCACACCGCCGCGAGGCCCATGCCGCCCGCGAACGCGGGGCCATGCACGCGCGCGATGAGCGGCTTGGGATAGCCGTGCATGCGATAGAGCAGGCCGGCAAAGCGCGTGCCCTCGGCCTTCGCCTTCGCGCGTGCCATCCTGGCCGCCTGCTCCATGCGCGCGAGGTCGCCGCCCGCGCAGAACGCCGTGCCGCGCCCCGCGAGCACCACGACGCGCACCGCTTTCTCTGTTTCCAGTTCTTTCAGTTGCTGGGCCAGAGCAGCCTGCACTTCGCCATTCAGCGCGTTGCGCTGATCCGGGCGGTTGAGCCAGAGCCAGGCGGCCGGGCCGCGCCGCTCGATTTCCAGCACGGGCATCAGTTGATCTGCAGCCGCTGCCGCGCGGCGACGTACTCTGCCGCGAGCCGGTCCACCACCTGCGCGACCGGCGCCACGGCGTCGATCTGGCCCACGCCCTGGCCGGCGCTCCAGATGTCGCGCCAGACCTTCTTCTCGGCGCCGCCCTCGGTGCCGAAATTCATCTTCTTCGGGTCCGATTTCGGCAGGTTCAGTGGGTCGTAGCCCGCGGCAACGACGCTGTGCTTGAGGTAGTTGCCGTGCACGCCGGAGAACAGATCGGTGTAGACGATGTCGGCGGCGGCCGCGCGCAGGATCTCTTCCTTGTAGCGCTCGGGCACGCTCGCCTCGGGCGTGGCGAGGAAGCGCGTGCCGAGGTAGGCGAGGTCCGCGCCCGCGGCCTGCGCCGCGAGGATCGCGTCGCCGCTCGAGATCGCGCCCGAGAGCACGATCGGCCCGTCGAAGAAGCGCCGCACTTCGCCGATCAGCGCAAACGGCGACAGCGTGCCGGCGTGGCCGCCCGCGCCCGCGCAGACCAGGATCAGGCCGTCGACGCCCGCTTCCAGCGCCTTCTCGGCGTGCCGCACGCTGATCACGTCGTGCAGCACGATGCCGCCGTAGGCGTGGATCTTCGGGATCACGTCGTTGGGCGCGCGCAGGCTGGTGATCGTGATCGGCACCTTGTGGCGGATGCAGGCCTCGATATCGTGCTCGAGGCGGTCGTTCGACTTGTGGCAGATCTGGTTGACCGCGAACGGCGCCGCGCCCGGCTGCGCGGCGAGCGCGGTCTCGATCTCGGTGAGCCAGGTGTCGAGCGCCTCTTTCGGCCGCGCGTTGAGCGCCGGGAACGAGCCGACGATGCCGGCCTTGCACTGCTCGATGACCAGTCTTGGATTGCCGGCGATGAACATCGGCGCGCCGATCACCGGAATGCGCAGGCGCCGCAGGACCGCGGGCAGGGCCATGTCGATTACTTGAGAACTTCGTTCTTCGCGGCGATGTCGCGAAGCAGCTTGGGAGGCGCGAAACGCGGTCCGAACTTGTTCGCCAACTCGTCCGCGCGGGCCACGAATTTCTTCGGGCCCACGGAATTGATGTACTGCAGCGCACCGCCGGTCCAGGCCGGGAAGCCGATGCCGAAGATCGAGCCGATGTTGGCGTCGTGCACCGTGGTGAGCACGCCCTCCTCCAGGCAGCGCGCCGCCTCGATCGCCTGGCGGTAGAGGATGCGGTCCTTCATCTCCGCGAGGCCCCAGGTGACGCCGGGCTTGCCGAAGATCTTCGCCAGCTCGGGCCAGAGCGCCTTCTTGCCGTCCTTCGGATAGTCGTAGAAGCCGCCGCCCGCGGCGCGCCCGGGGCGGTTCAGCTCCTTCACCATCTTGACGATCACCTGCTGGCCGGGATGCTCGGGCGGCAGCGGCTTGCCCTCGGCCTTGAGGTCGGCGATGGTCTGCTCCATCACGTGCACCGAGAGCGACATCGATGTCTGGTCGATGACTTCGAGCGGCCCGACCGGCATGCCGGCCTGGCGCGCGGCATTCTCGATCGCCGCCGCCGGGATGCCCTCGGCGAGCATCGCGCAGCCCTCCTGCACGAAGGTGCCGAAGGTGCGGCTGGTGAAGAAGCCGCGCGAGTCGTCGACCACGATCGGCGTCTTGCCGATCTGCAGCACGTAGTCGTAGGCTCTGGCGAGGGTCTGCGCCGAGGTCTTCTCGCCCTTGATGATCTCCACGAGCTCCATGCGGTCCACCGGCGAGAAGAAATGCAGGCCAATGAACCTGTCCGGGTGCGCCGAAGCCTTGGCGAGGCCCGTGATCGGCAGCGTCGAGGTGTTGGAGGCGAAGAAGCCGCCCGCCGCGAGCAGCGGCTCGGCCTCCTCGGTCACCTGCGCCTTCAGCTCGCGCTTCTCGAACACCGCTTCGATGATGAGGTCGCAGCCTTTCAGATCCTCGACCCTGGAGGTCGCCGTGATCAACCCCAGCGGCTTGGGCTCCTTCTTGCGCTTTTCAAGAATCTTCGCGCTGTAGGCCTTGCCCGCATCCGCTTTCTCTTGGGAAACATCCTTCAACACACACGCAACACCGCGCACCGCGTTCGCGTAGGCGATGCCGCCGCCCATCATGCCCGCGCCGAGGATGCCGACCCTGGTCGCCTTCCACTTCGGCACGTCCTTCGGACGCGAGGCGCCCGACTTGATCGCGGTGCGGTTGAAGAACAGCGCGATCAGGTTCTTCGCCACCGGGCCCACCGCCAGGCGTGCGAGGTAGCGCGATTCGATGCGCAGCGCCGTGTCGAAGTCCACGTACGCCCCTTCGACCATCGCCGCCATGATCGCCTTGGGCGCGGGGTACAGGCCGCGCGTCTTCTCCACCACCATCGCCGGTGCGATGGAAAGCATCTGCGAAACCGCCGGCGTCGAAGGCCCGCCGCCCGGCATGCGGTACTTCGCGTCGTCCCAGGGCTGCTGCGGCGAGGGATTTGCCGCGATCCACTCGCGTGCCATCCTGAAAAGATCCGCCTTGCTCGCGGCAAGCCCCTGCAGGAGGCCCAGCTTGGCGGCCTCCTTCGGCCGCATCGTCTTGCCTTCGACAAGGTAGGGAAAAGCCGCCTGCAGCCCGAGCAGGCGCGTGGTCTTGGTGACCCCGCCCGCGCCAGGCAGCAGGCCCAGCGTCACCTCAGGGGTGCCGAGCTGGATCGCATCGTCGTCCAGCGCGATCCGGCAGTGCGCGCAGAGCGCGATCTCCCAGCCGCCGCCGAGCGCCGTGCCCTCGAGCGCCGCGACCACGGGAATGCCGAGCTTCTCGAGCGCGCGCATGTGCTTTTTCAGGCCCTCGATCCAGCGGAACACCTTCGGGCCGTCGTTCGGCGCGAACGCGAGCACGTCCTTGAGCTCCGCGCCGGCGAAGAAGGTCTTCTTCGCGGAGGCGAGGATCACGCCCTTGGTCGTGGCCTTTTCCGCGCCGAGGCGCTCGACCGCCGCCGCGAACGCCTTCTCCCAGGCCTCGGTCATGGTGTTGACCGGCGCGCCGGGCGCGTCGAAGGTGAGTGTGACGACGCTGTCCTGATCTTTTTCGAATTTGATAGGCATGGACTTTCCCGGGCCTCCGCGCCTGCGAAAGCCCCAAAAACCTCTAAGAATTAAATTCGTTCGACAATCGTGGCGATGCCCATGCCGCCGCCCACGCACAGCGTGGCGAGGCCGTAGCGCAGCTTGCGGCGCTCGAGCTCGTCGATCAGCGTGCCGAGGATCATCGCGCCGGTGGCCCCGAGCGGATGGCCCATGGCGATGGCGCCGCCGTTGACGTTGACGATCTCGTCCGGGACGTTCATCTCCTTCATGAACTTCATCGGCACCACCGCGAAGGCCTCGTTCACCTCGAACAGGTCGATCTGCTCGATCTGCATCTTCGCCTTGGCGAGCGCCTTGCGCGCCGCGGGCATCGGCCCGGTGAGCATGATCGTGGGATCGGCGCCCGAGAGCGCGACCGCGACGATGCGCGCGCGCGGCGTGAGGCCGAGCTGCTTGCCCTTTTCCTCGGAGCCGATCAGCACCGCGGCCGCGCCGTCCACGATCCCGGAGGAGTTGCCCGGCGTGTGTACGTGGCGGATGCGCTCGACCTGCGGGTAGCGCTGGATCGCGACCGCGTCGTAGCCCATCTCGCCCATCTTGTCGAAGGAGGTCTTGAGCGAGGCGAGGCCCTCCATCGTGGTCTGCGGCCGGATGAACTCGTCGTGGTCGAGGATCACGTCGCCGATCGCGTCTTCCACCGGCACCAGCGAGCGCTTGAAGCGGCCTGCTTCGCGCGCCGCGCCTGCGCGCTGCTGCGAGCGCATCGCGTAGGCGTCCACCTGCTCGCGCGTGAAGCCCTCGAGCGTGGCGATGAGGTCGGCGCTGATGCCCTGCGGGATGAACGCCGTGTCGAACGCCGTCTCGGGGTCGCAGGCCCAGGGGCCGCGGTCGGTGCCGAGCGGCACGCGCGACATCGACTCGACGCCGCCCGCGACCACCAGGTCCTCCCAGCCCGAGCGCACTTTCTGCGCCGCCATGTTGACCGCCTCGAGCCCGGAGGCGCAGAAGCGGTTGAGCTGCACGCCGGCCGCCTTGTAGTCCCAGCCCGCGGCGAGCGCCGCGGTCTTGGCGATGCAGCTGCCCTGCTCGCCCACGGGCGTCACGCAGCCCATCACCACGTCGTCCACCTGGCCGGTGTCCAGGTCGTGGCGGCTCTGCAGCTCCCTGAGCACGCCGGTGAGCAGCGAGATCGGCTTCACCTCGTGCAGCGCGCCGTTCGATTTGCCACGGCCGCGCGGCGTGCGGATCGCGTCGAATACCATTGCCTCAGCCATCTTTGCCTCCAAGCCCGAGCGTCCGGGAAATGACTTCCTTCATGATTTCGTTGGTGCCGCCGTAGATGCGCGTCACGCGCGCGTCCACATAGGCCTGCGAGATCGGGAACTCCCACATGAAGCCGTAGCCGCCGTGCAGCTGCAGGCACTCGTCGAGCACCTTGCCCTCCATGTCGGTGGCCCAGAGCTTGGCCATCGAGGCGGTCGCGGTGTCGAGCTTCTTCTCCAGCAGCAGCTCCATGCAGCGGTCTACGAACACGCGCATCACCTGGACCTCGGTGGCGATCTCGGCGAGCTTGAAGCGCGTGTTCTGGAAGCCGGCCACCGGCTTGCCGAAGGCCTTGCGGTCGTTCACGTAGGCGATGGTCCAGCCGAGCGCGGCCTCGCATTTCGCCGCCGCGCCGATGGCGATCTGCATGCGCTCCCAGGGCAGCTCCTGCATGAGGTAGATGAAACCGTTGTTCTCCTGGCCGAGCAGGTTTTCGGCCGGCACCTCTACGTTGTCGAAGAAGAGCTCGGCGGTGTCCTGGCCCTTCAGGCCCATCTTCTTCAGGCGCTTGCCCTTGGAAAAGCCCTTCATCGAGGTGTCGACCACGATCAGGCTGGTGCCCTTGGCGCCCCTGGACGGATCGGTCTTCGCGACCACGATCGCCAGGTCGCAGTTCCAGCCGTTGGTGATGAACGTCTTGGAGCCATTGACCAGGTATTTGTCGCCGTTCTTGACCGCGGCCGTCTTGACCGACTGCAGGTCGGAGCCGGCGCCGGGCTCGGTCATGGCGATGGCGCCGACCATGTCGCCGGCGGCCATCTTCGGCAGGTACTTCTTCTTCAGCGCCTCGCTGCCGTAGTTGTAGAGGTAAGGAGCGACGATCTCGGAGTGCAGCCCCCAGCCCACCGTTGAATTGTTGATGCGCGCCTGCTCCTCCATGAGCACCATGCTGAACAGCTTGTCGGCGCCCGAGCCGCCGTACTCCTCGGGCATGCTCATGCACAGGAAGCCGTTCTCGCCCGCCTTCTTCCACACCGACTTGTCGGCGTAGCCCTGCTCCTGCCACTTCTCGTCGTGCGGCTTGACCTCGGCTTCGAGGAAGCGGCGCACGCTGTCGCGGAAGGTCTCGTGCTCGGCAGTGAACAGCGTGCGCGGGATCATGGAGGGACGATTTTAGTCCAAGCCTATAATCCCCGGCATGGGAGGAAGCAAAACAGTCCGCGGCGTGCGGCTCGCGTCGGGACTGATTCTCATGACCTTCGTGGTCTGCCATCTGGCGAACCTCGCGATCGGCTTGCGCTCGCTCGCGGAAATGGAGGCCTGGCGCGCGACGCTGACCCAGCCCTGGACGACCGGCGCGGGCCAGTGGCTGCTCGCCGCGGCTGCCACGATCCATCTCGCGCTCGGGCTCTACGCGATCGCCGCTCGCCGCTCGCTCACGCTCAGCGCCACCGACACCGCGCAACTCGTGCTCGGCCTCGCCACCCCGCCGCTCCTGATCGCGCACGTGATCGCGCTCGCGACTGCCAACCGGGTCTCGCCCGGATTCGCCGACAACTACGGGCAGATCCTCGCGGTGTACTGGAGCTTCGCGCCCTCCTATGCCTTCCTGCAGCTGTTCGTGGTGGTGGTGGTATGGCTGCACGGCGCGATCGGGCTCTACTCGTGGCTCGTGCTGCAGCCGATCTGGCGCCGCATCGGCGGCTTCGTGCTGCCGGTGCTGTTCGTGCTGCCGATCCTGGCGCTGCTCGGATTCGCTGCCGCCGGCCAGGAAGTGCTCGACAAGCTCGCGAACGACGCGGCCTGGCGGCAGATGATCCTCGACAACGTCGGCAAGATCGCCAAGGTCACGCGCGAGCTGGACGGCGTCCAGAGCCGCGCATTGCAGGCCTACGGGGTGCTCGCGCTGCTCGCGTTCACGATCTTCGGCGCGCGCGTGCTGCGCAGCCGCCTGCGGCCGGTCGGCGTCGCCTACGACGGCGGGCAGCAGGTGCAGGGGCGCTACGGCCTGTCGGTCCTCGAGATCAGCCTGCTCAACGACGTGCCGCACGCCCATGTCTGCTCCGGGCGGGGCCGCTGCGGCACCTGCCGCGTGCGCATCGAGTCCGGTGCGCAGGCGCTCTCGCCCGCCGGCGACCTGGAGCGCGCCACGCTCGCGCGCGTGGGCGCGGCGCCCGGCGAACGGCTCGCCTGCCAGGCGCACGTGCTCGGCGCCGGGATCGCGGTCACGCGCCTGCTGCCGGCGTTCGCCGACGCGACGGCCGCGCAGGCCCCGAGCGACTGGGCGGCGGGCGCGCCGCCGGCGGCCTCGGCGAAGGAACCCGCGTGAACGAGCAGAGCATGGCCGCGTGGTCGGCCGAGCTGCTCGCCATCGCCAAGGCGCGCTTCATCGCGCTGGGCGCCGATCTCGCGCAGGCGCCGCTGGAAGCGCAGCATGCGCTGGAGAGCGTGCGCAGCGCGCTGATGACCGGCGCGGGCGTGCGCGCGGGCACCTACGTTGCGATCCTGCTGCTCGTGGGGGTCGCGGTGGAGTGGCTCTACTGGATGTACGCCTACTCGCCGCTGCGAGCAACGATGGCCATGCCGGTGGACTCGCCGCGCGAGGCGCTGCGGGTGGGCACGCGGCGCCTGCTGTTCGCCGTTTCGGGGCTCCTGCTGTTCACCGCGGCGACCATCGGCGCCTCGGCCGCCTTCGCCTGGCCGCCGCACGTGCACGGCGTGGTCATCGCGGCGACGGTACTGCTGCTCGCGTTGCGCATTGCGTGGATCGGCGTATCCGTGGTCCTCGCGCCGGGCCGCCCGCGCCTGCGGCTGGTGCCGGTTTCCCAGAGGCACGCACGCTGGCTCGCCGCCGCGCTGATGGCCGCGCTCGCGCTGCTCGCGTTCGGCCGTTTCCTGCCCCCGGTGCTGGGCGAGGGCGTGGCGAAGGCGCAGCACGTTGCCGGCGCGCTGCGCCTTGCCGCGTACACGCTCGCCGCGCTGATCCTCTTCGTCGGCGCCTTCGCGTTCTTCGGCGGCGCCCGCGCCCGCGCCGAAGGCACGAGGCCGCCGCTCTTCCCGCGCTCCTTTCCCCTCGCGCTGCTGGTGGTCGCGGTCTACGCGGTCTGGCTGATGCACGACCGCGCCGCTGCGGTGACCGCGATCGTGGCGATCGTGATCGCGCTGCAGATCGGCCTGCGCCCGATGGTCTACTTCTACTGGCGCGAGGACGCCGGCGCGCTGCCGGCGATCGTGCTCTCGCTCGCGCGCTTCGTCGTGGCGCTGGCCGGCGTGGGCGCGGCCGCGCTCGCGCTCGACACGCCGCTGTCCGCGCTTGCCGACAGCGCGAACCCCTGGATTCGCGCCGGGCTGCGCCTGCTCGGCGTCGCAGTGCTCGCGTTGCTCGCGCACGGCGTCTGGATCGCCATCCGCAGCGTGGTCGACCAGCGCCTCGCGCGCATCGGCCCGATCGATCCGCACGAGCCGCCGGACGCGAGCTCGCGCCTGCTCACGCTGCTGCCGCTGCTGCGCGTCACCACCGCGGTGCTGCTGCTGGTGCTGCTCGTGCTGTCCTCGCTCTGGGCGCTCGGCATCGAGATCACGCCGCTGCTCGCGGGCGCGGGCGTGCTCGGCATCGCGCTCGGCTTCGGCGCGCAGGCGCTGGTGCGCGACATCATCGCCGGCATCTTCTACCTCGCCGACGACGCGTTCCGCGTCGGCGAGTACATCGAGGGCGCCGGCAACACCAAGGGCACGGTCGAGCGCATCACGCTGCGCTCGGTGGCGCTGCGCCACCACAACGGGCCGCTCTATTTCGTGCCCTACGGCGCGCTCGGCTCGGTGCGCAATACCTCGCGCGACTGGGTGATCGACAAGTTCAACCTGCCGCTGCCGATCGAGGTCGAGAGCGAGAAGATCCGCAAGATGATCAAGAAGGTCGGTGAGGAGATGAAGGCCGATGCCGCGATCGGCCCGCTCATGATCGAGCCGCTCAAGGGCAAGCTGTACCGCATCGACCCGGGCGTGAAGATCTTCCGCTGCAAGTTCCGCAGTCCGCCCGGCAAGCAGTTCGACGTGCGCGCCAGCGCCCTCAAGCGCATCGAGGCCGCGCTCAAGCAGATGGGCGTGCAGTTCGCCGACGGCCGGCAGGTCGCCGTCATGCAGCCGACGCCCGCCTAGACCGTCCCGGCAGCGCGGCTAGACGACCTGCGCGCAGCGCAGGGCCGCCTGCAGCAGCACGTTGCAGCCGGCAGCGAGGTCCTCCGGCCGGGCGTTCTCGATCTCGTTGTGGCTGATGCCGCCCTCGCAGGGCACGAACACCATCGCGGTGGGCGCGATGCGCGCCATGTAGACCGCATCGTGCGCGGCGCCGCTGACGATGTCCTGGTGCGTGTAGCCGAGCGCCTTCGATCCCTCGCGCACGCTCGCCACCAGCTCCGGGGCGAATTCGCTGGGCGGGAAGTAGACGACTTCCTGCAGCGCAATTCGGGTCCGGGTTTCCTTTTCGATCCTTGCAATTGACTTCGTCAATTCCCCGGCCATGGCCGAGAGCGTCCCGTCCTTGGCATTGCGCAGGTCCACCGTCATGCGCACTTCGCCCGGTACGACGTTGCGCGAGTTCGGCTTCACCATCATGTGGCCGACGGTGCCGCGCGCGTAATCCGGAAAGGTGGTAGCGATGCGATTCACTTCCAGAACCAGCCGGCTCGCCGCGAGCAGCGCGTCCTTGCGCGTTTCCATCGGCGTCGGGCCCGCGTGCGAGTCCTGGCCGGCGATCGCGACATCGAACCAGCGCTGGCCGAGCGCGCCCAGCACCACGCCGATGGTTTTGTTCGAGGCCTCCAGCACTGGCCCCTGCTCGATGTGCGCCTCGAAGTAGGCGCCCAGCTTGTGCGGCTTCGCTTGCCCGGCGTAGCCGATCCGGTCCAGGGCGTCGCGCACGCTGACGCCATCGACGTCCTTGTTTTCCAGGATGCTTTCCAGGGGAAAAACGCCCGAGAAGACCCCGGAACCCATCAAGGTAGGCACGAAGCGGGAACCCTCCTCGTTGGTCCAGGACACGACTTCCAGCGGCGCGCGCGTTTTCACTCCCGCGTCGTTCAGCGCGCGCACCACTTCGAGCCCGGCCATCACGCCATAGGCGCCGTCGAACTTGCCGCCCGAGGGCTGCGAGTCGAGATGGCTGCCGATGGCCACGGGCGGAGCTTCGGGATCTGCGCCGGCGCGGCGGGCGAAGATGTTGCCGATGCCGTCCACCTCGACCGCGAGGCCGGCCTCCTTGCACCAGCGCACGAACTGCTCGCGCCCCTGGCGGTCGACGTCGGTGAGCGTGAGGCGGCGCACGCCGCCCTTGTCGGTGGCGCCGATCTTCGCCAGGTCCATCAGGGACCGCCACAACCGCTCGGCATTGATCTGTATCATCGGCTCGGTCTGCTTTCCCGCGGGAATGATTCGAAGGTGCAGGGAAGGAATTTACACCCGCCGCGCATGCGCCGAGCCAGGCCTTGAAGGGATCCGCTGCACGCGGTTTCCTGCTGGCGCTGCTCGCCGGCGTCATCTTCCAGTGCCTCAACGTGACGGTGAAGCTGCTCACCCACGAGCTGCCGCCGATGCAGGTGGCCTGGCTGCGCTGGATCACCGGCATCCTGTGCATCGCCCCCTTCGCGCTCGCTTCCGGGCTGGGCGGCATCCGCACCCACGATCTGAAGCTGCATGGCCTGCGCGCCGTCTTCCACGGCGGCGGCTACGCCTTGTGGTACTCGGCGGTCGCCCTGATTCCGCTCGCTACGACCGCGGCGCTGTCGTTCACGGGCCCCTTGTTCGTGACCCTGGGCGCGGCCCTACTGCTGGGCGAAAAGGTGCGCCGCGCGCGCTGGGCCGGCGTCACGACCGGGTTCGCGGGTGTCCTCGTGATCCTGCGCCCGGGCATGGCAGAGATCGGGCCGGGCATCCTGATGATGCTCGCCGCCGTGCCGCTCATCGCCGGCTCCAACCTCGTCGCCAAGGTGGTCGCGGGGCGCGACTCGCCCGTGCAGGTGGTGTTCTGGCAGAGCGTGCTGGCAGCGATCCTGTTCACCCCGTTCGGGCTGTGGTTCTGGCAGGCGCCCAGCGCGCCGCTGCTGGGCCTGGCGTTCCTCGCCGGGTTGTTCGGCACCGCGGGCTACTTCTTCATGACCTGGGCGTACCGCCTGCTCGACATCTCGGCGCTGCAGCCGCTCGCCTTTCTCGGCATCGTCTGGGCTTCGCTGTTCGACCTCGCCTTCTTCGGCCGCACCGCGGACGCCTGGACTTTCGTCGGCGCCGCGATCGTGGTGGCGGCCAGCACGGCAATCGTGCGCAGGGAAGCGAAATGAAGTCGGCCGCCGCGGCATTTGCTCGATAATTCGTCCCATGATCGCTTCCGCCCGTTATGCCTCGGTCTTCCGCGCCGGCCTGTTCGCGGGCCGGGTGGCGATCGTCACCGGCGGGGGCTCGGGCCTGGGCCGTTGCACCGCGCACGAACTGGCATCGCTTGGGGCCAAGGTCGCCCTGGTCGGCAGAAAGCTCGAAAAGCTCTCGAAGGTCCAGCAGGAGATCGCGCAAGCCAAGGGCGATGCGCGTTCTTATTCATGCGACATCCGTGAGGAAGATGCGGTCCGGCAGACGGTCAAGAGCATCCTTGAAGATCACAAGCGAGTCGATTTCCTCGTCAACAATGCCGGCGGCCAGTTCGCCGCGCCGCTCGAAGCGATTTCCGCGAAGGGCTGGGATACGGTGGTGCGCACCAACCTCACCGGCGGCTTTCTCATGGCGCGCGAGTGCTACACGCAATGGATGAAGCAGGCCGCGGCGGGCGGCGACGCCGGCGCGATCGTCAACATCATCGCCGACATGTGGCAGGGCATGCCCGGCATGGGCCACTCGGGCGCGGCGCGCGCGGGCATGCTCAACTTCACCGAGACCGCAGCGTTCGAATGGGCGCCGGTGCGCGTGAACGCCGTGGCGCCCGGCTGGATCGCCTCGAGCGGCCTGGACAACTACCCGCCCGAGATGCGCGATCACATCCGCTCGCTGCCCAGGCACGTGCCGGCGGGCCGGCTTGGGACCGAGTCCGAGGTGTCCGCGGCGATCTGCTTCCTACTCTCTGCCGCCGCCGCCTTCATCTCTGGCTCCTGCATCCGCGTGGACGGCGCGGTGCCGAACGCCAAGCGCGTCAGGGAACTGCAGGTCCACGGCCATACCGCGGCGTTCGACGGCTTTCACCTGGCCGCCATGCCCAAGGTGCTCGAGTGATGCCGGCGATCCAGTCCAAGCTCGACGCGTCGTCGGAATCCTTCCAGAGCAACCGCAAACGGATGCTGGAGCTCGTCGCTCGTCTCAGAAATCTCGAAAAGAGAACGAGGGAAAAATCGGCAGAGGCGAAGCCCCTGTTCGACGAGCGCGGCCAGCTGCTGCCGCGCGAGCGCATCGCCCGCCTGCTCGACGCGGGTGCGCCCTGGCTCGAGCTTGCCTCGATTGCCGGCTACTGCCTCGACAACCCGGACCCTGAGAAGACCATCCCGGGCGGCGGCATGATCGCCGGCATCGGCTACGTTGCGGGCGTGCGCGCGATGGTGGTGGCGAGCGACTCGGGCATCGACGCAGGCGCGATCCAGCACATGGGCCGCGAGAAGCTCCTGCGCGCGCAGTCGCTCGCACTGGAGAACAAGCTGCCCTTCGTTCACCTGGTGGAATCGGCGGGCGCCAACCTGCTCAAGTACCGCGTCGAGGGCTTCATCCACGGCGGCGCGATCTTCTACAACCTCGCCAGGCTCTCGGCCGCCGGCCTGCCGGTGGTGACGGTGGTGCACGGCTCCTCGACCGCGGGCGGCGCCTACATGCCAGGGCTCTCGGACTACGTGATCATGGTGCGCGGCCGCGCCAAGGCCTTCCTCGCGGGCCCGCCGCTGCTCAAGGCCGCCACCGGCGAAATCGCGACCGACGAGGAACTCGGCGGCGCCGCAATGCATACGCACGTCTCCGGGCTCGGCGAGTACCTGGCGGAAGACGATTCGGACGGTGTGCGGCTGGCCAGGGAGGTGCTGGGCCGCCTGCAGTTCGACTCCCAAACGAAACCCGGGGACGCGAAACCGCCCCGCTACCCGGCGGAAGAGCTGCTCGGCGTGATGCCCGCGGACTACCGCAAGCCCGTGGACATGCGCGAAGCTATCGCGCGCTTCGTGGACGACTCGGATTGGCTCGACTTCAAGCCCGGCTACGGCGCCGCCACGGTCTGCGGCCACGCGGCGATCCAGGGCCAGCGCATCGGCATCGTCACCAACAACGGCCCGCTCGATCCGGCGGGCGCGACCAAGGCGACGCATTTCATCCAGGCTTGCTGCCAGGCGGGGCTGCCGATCCTCTACCTGCAGAACACCACCGGCTACATCGTGGGCAAGGCCTCCGAGGAGGCCGGCATGATCAAGCACGGCTCGAAGATGATCCAGGCGGTGTCCAACGCCACCGTGCCGCAGCTCACGCTCATGTGCGGCGCGTCCTTCGGCGCGGGCAACTACGGCATGTGCGGCCGCGCCTACCAGCCGCGCTTCCTGTTTTCCTGGCCGAACGCGCAGACCGCGGTCATGGGTGCCGAGCAGGCCGCGCTCACCATGGCGATCGTCATGGAAGCCGGCATGAAGAGGAAGGGCCAGGAAGTGGACTGGCACCAGATCGACGGCGTGAAGGCGAAGATCGTCGAGAACTTCGAGCGCCAGCAGAGCGCCTTCGTCACCAGCGCCCACCTGCTCGACGACGGCGTCATCGACCCGCGCGACACGCGGAACGTTCTGGGCTTTGCATTGTCCGTGGTGACCGACGACAGAAAAGTGAATCCAATGCAATTCGGCGTAGCGAGGCCCTAGATGAAATTCACCCAGGAGCACGAAGAGATCCGCCGCACGATGAAGAAGTTCATCGACGCGGAGATCAATCCGCACGTCGACGAGTGGGAAGCGGCCGAGATCTTTCCCGCCCACGAGGTGTTCGGGAAGCTGGGCAAGCTCGGCATGCTGGGCCTCACCAAGCCCGAAGCCTACGGCGGCGCGGGGCTCGACTACAGCTACGCGATGGTGTTCGCCGAGACGCTCGGCCAGATCCGCTGCGGCGGCGTGCCGATGGCGATCGGCGTACAGACCGACATGGCCACGCCAGCGCTCGCACGCTTCGGCTCCGACGAGCTCAGGAAGGAGTTCCTCGCGCCCGCGATCGCCGGCGACTACGTGACCTGCATCGGCGTGTCGGAGCCCGGCGCGGGTTCGGACGTGGCCTCGATCAAGACCACGGCGAAAAAGGACGGCGGCGACTACGTGATCAACGGCGCCAAGATGTGGATCACCAACAGCCTGCAGGCCGACTGGATGTGCCTGCTCGCGAACACCTCGGAGGGCGCGGCGCACAAGAACAAGACGCTGATCATCCTGCCGATGAAGACCAAGGGCGTCAGCGTCGCCAAGAAGATCCGCAAGATCGGCATGATGTCCTCGGACACGGGCCTGATCCATTTCGACGACGTGCGCGTGCCGCAGCGCTACCGCATCGGCGAGGAAGGCATGGGCTTTACCTACCAGATGCAGCAGTTCCAGGAGGAGCGGCTCTGGGCGGCGTCGAGCTCTGTGCAGGGCCTCACGCGCACACTGAACGACACCATCGAGTACATCCGCGAGCGCAAGATGTTCGGCCAGACGGTGCTCGACTTCCAGTACGTGCACTACCGGCTCGCCGAGCTCAAGACCGAGATCGAGGCGCTGCGCGCCCTCACCTACCGCGCCTGCGAGATGTACGTCGCGGGCGAGGACGTCACCGAGCTCGCCTCGATGGCCAAGCTCAAGAGCGGCCGCCTGCGGCGCGAAGTGTCGGACGCCTGCCTGCAGTACTGGGGCGGCATGGGCTTCACCTGGGACAACCCGGTGTCGCGCGCCTACCGCGACGGGCGACTGGGCTCGATCGGCGGCGGCGCCGACGAGGTGATGCTCGGCATCATCTGCAAGTACATGCACATCCTGCCTCAGAACAGGGGATAGATCCCCCAGTACCCCCGGTGCCTTCGTTCAAGTCTCTGCTGGTCGCCAACCGCGGCGAAGTCGCGCTGCGCGTGATGCGCACCGCGAAGCGCATGGGCCTGCGCACGGTCGCCGTCTACTCGGACGCCGACCGCGACGCGCCGCACGTGCGCGCGGCGGACTCCGCCGTGCACATCGGCGGCGCCGCGCCGCGGCCGTCCTACCTCAACATCGAATCGATCCTGCGCGCTCCCGGCGACGCCGTGCACCCCGGCTACGGCTTCCTCGCCGAAAACCCGGCGTTCGCCGACGCGGTACAGGAAGCCGGACGCGTGTGGATCGGCCCGCCGCCCGCGGCGATGCGGGCGCTCGGTGACAAGACGAACGCGAAGGCGCTCGCCGCCAGGTCCGGCGTGCCGGTGCTGCCGGCCTACGACACGGACCCGGAATTCCCGGTGGTGATCAAGGCCGTCGCCGGCGGCGGCGGGCGCGGCATGCGCCTGGTGCGTTCGCGCGAGGAGTTCGCCGAGGCGCTCAAGTCCGCGCGCTCCGAGGCATTGCACGCCTTCGGCGACGACCGCGTGATGCTGGAGAAGGCGGTGTTGAATCCCCGCCACGTCGAGGTGCAGATCTTCGCCGACGCTCACGGCAACTGCGTGCACCTGGGTGAGCGCGATTGCTCGGTGCAGCGCCGGCACCAGAAGCTCATCGAGGAGTCGCCCTCGCCTGCGGTCGACGCGGCGCTGCGCGCGAAGTTGGGCAGCGCCGCGGTGCAGCTGGCGAAGTCCGTCGGCTACACCGGCGCGGGCACGATCGAGTTCCTGCTCGGCGAGGACGGGCGCTTCTGGTTCATCGAGGCCAACGCGCGCCTGCAGGTCGAGCACCCGGTGACCGAGGCGGTGACCGGCCTCGACCTCGTGGAGTGGCAGCTGCGCGTCGCCGCCGGCGAGCCGCTGCCGCTCGGTCAGCATGACATCCGCTTCTCGGGCCACGCCATCGAGGTGCGCCTCTGCGCCGAAGACCCCGGGAAGGACTTCCTGCCGCAGGCGGGCAGGCTCGCGCTCTGGCAGCCCTCGGCCGCGGTGCGCGTGGAGCATGCGCTCGAGTCCGGCGTTGCGATCCCGCCTCATTACGACTCGATGATGGCCAAGCTGATCGCGCACGCCGCCACGCGCGATGCCGCGCGCGAGAAGCTCGCCGCGGCGCTCGATGAGACCGTCGCGCTCGGCCTGCCGACCAACAAGGAGTACCTCGCCGCGGTCCTGCGCGACCCGACCTTCGCCGCGGGCAACGCGACCACGGATCTGGTCTCAGGGTTCAGGTTCGAGGGCGCGCGACCCGATCTCGGGCTCGCGGCAGCGCTGCTCGTCGCCGACTACGGCGAATGGACCGGGTGGAGCAACAACGCCGCGCACGGCGCGCGCGCGCGCTTCTTACACGACGAAGTCCTCGAGTTCAGGGCGGAACGAGCGAAGCACCGCGCCATTCACGTGCTGGACGGCGACACGGTCCACTACGCGCATGGCGGTGCGAGCTTCACGCTGCGCAACACGCTCTACGACCCGCCCGCGAGGAAGGACGTCGATGCCATGGCGGGGCGCCTGGTGGCGCCGATGAACGGCCGCGTCGTGACGGTGAACGCGAAGGCCGGAGAGACGGTGGCGAAAGGCACGCCGCTGGTCGTGCTCGAAGCCATGAAGATGGAGCATGGGCTGGGGTTGCCGTTTTCCGTGGTCGTGAAAGCGATACATGTAGCAGCAGGAACCCAGGTCGCTCCCAACAGGCTGCTCGTGGAGTTCGATCCGGCATGATCCGGCACCCCGCGGTCACCGAGGCGCACGAGGCCTGGCGCGAGACGGTGCGCCGCTTCGTAGAGCGCGAAATCCTGCCGCACGCCGCGGCCTGGGACGAGGCGGGCGAGTTCCCGCGCGAGCTCTACCGCAAGGCGGCGGCCGCGGGCCTGTTCGCGCCGGGCTTCCCCGAGGCGTACGGCGGCATGCCCGCCGACTACCTGTTCCGCATCCAGAGCGCGGAGGAGTTCGCGCGCGCGGGCACGGGCGGCCTGTCGGCGAGCCTGTTCTCGCACACCATCGGCGCGCCGCCGATCGCCGCGGTCGGCAGCGAAGAGCTCAAGCGCCGCGTGCTGCCCGCGATCCTCTCGGGCGAGAAGATCAGCGCGCTGGCGATCACCGAACCGAGCGGCGGCTCGGACGTTGCCAGTCTGAGAACTTCCGCAAAGAGGGAAAAAGGCGAATACCTCGTCAACGGCGAGAATACGTTCATAACCTCCGGCATGCGCGCCGATTACTACACCGTCGCGGTGCGCACTGGCGGCCCGGGCGCGGCGGGCGTATCGCTGCTGCTCATCGAGCGCGAGCGCGCGGGCTTCACGCGCACGGAGCTGAAGAAAATGGGCTGGTGGTGCTCCGACACCGCGACGTTGCACTTCGACCAGGTGCGCGTGCCGGCGGCCAATCTGATCGGCGAGGAGAACCAGGGCTTTCGCGCGATCATGCACAACTTCAATTCCGAGCGCCTCGGCATGGCCGCGGGCGCGGTCGGCTTCGCGCAGACCTGCCTGGACGAGGCGCTCGACTGGGCGCGCCAGCGGCAGACATTCGGCCAGCCGCTGATCGGCCACCAGGCCATCCGCCACAAGCTCGTCGACATGCAGGCGCGGGTGCACGCCGCGCGCGCGCTGCTCTACGATACCGCCTGGAAGCTGGTGCAGGCGCCGCGCGAGCCCGTCTACATCGCGCAGCTGGCGATGCTCAAGAACGCCGCCACCGACACCATGCAGTTCTGCGCCGACGCGGCGGTGCAGACGCTGGGCGGCGCCGGCTTCGTGCGCGGCACGCGCGCCGAGCGCATCTACCGCGAAGCCAAGGTGATGCAGATCGGCGGCGGCAGCACCGAGATCATGAAGGACCTGGCCGCGCGCCAACTCGGGTGGGAGCCATGAACCTCAAGCAGAAGGCCCTGCAGGCGCTGATGCGCAAGGTGATGGAGCAGCACATCGCCTTCAACAAGCATCTCGGCCTCAAGGTGGAATCGTTCGACCTCGAGGCGCCCAAGCTGCGCTTCGACATGCGGCCGGAGCTGGTCGGCAACCCGGCGCGCCAGATCCTGCACGGCGGCGTGATCTCGGCGACGCTGGACGCCGCCGGCGGCTTCGCCATCATGCTCTCGCTCGCGGCCGAGATGACCGGCATCCCCACCTCCTTCCCCAACATGGGCACCATCGACCTGCGCGTGGACTACCTGCGCCCGGGCCGCGGCAAGCACTTCGTCGCCACCGCGCGCATCGTCAGGAAGGGCAAGCGCATCGCGGTCACGCACATGGAGCTGCACAACGACGCGGGCGAGCTCATCGCCACCGGCGGCGCCGCGTACGTGGTCGGCTGACGCCGCTCGTCGAACGCGTAGTGCGCCACGTGGCGCAGGAACGCGAAGAGCGAGGACATCGAGTTACCGGTGAGCGGACTTCAAGCGCGCGAATATGCCGCCGCCGACAAGGACTTCACCGTCGACGGGAATCAGCCCGCTATCGTCATCGACGGTCATGACGATATCGTAGTTCTTGCGCACGGTTTCGTGAAAAACGCTCTCTCTGATGCATACGTATGGGTATCGAACCTTCCTGTCCTGGATGCCGCTGGGCATGGGGCCGGGTCCATTACGGCTTAGCCACGATTCATGAACGGCGACTACGTCCCGACTTCCCCTGGTCAGGCCGAGCCGGCCAAACATCAGGTGGCGTGCGGATGCAGATGCGATCCGCGCGAGGAGTTCGTACGGCCTGTCCACGACCTGCAGAGTCCCAGAGGTGTGCAGCAGATCGATTCCATCCATGGAACTGATTGCGGACTCCAGATCGGCGGAGAAGCTCAACTCGTCGGACGCAAATACGCCTGCGGCCCGTTCGACCATCAAGGGTGTTTCGACTACGACCCACCTCAGCCTCAGTGACTTGGGCAGCAGCGCTCGTGCCAGGAAATAGTGGGCGCCGCACGCGCCGCCAACGTCGATCACCTTGGTCTCGCCTGGGCCGGCGCACGCAAGCAGACCGCAGAGACTGAACGCGTTTGCAGGAGTAAGCCGCGTTGCGCCGGAGGCGGATATTTCGTCTCGATACCTGGCCGTTTTCCGCAAAACCACTTCGACGACGTCCGCACTTCCGTAGGCGGGGTCCGTGCAGTCCGCCAGCGCAGCCTCGTAGTTCGCGTAGGTCTTCCGCCCCGATCCGGCAAGGATCTTGCGCGCGATCGCGATCGCTATCGGCGGCAGGAAATCACGTGCGTTCATGGAGCTGAGACCGCCCGGCGGGAAGAAAAACGGCGCCGCGAGGGCGCCGTTGATGAAATGCCGCTCCGATCCGCTTTTCTAGTCGGTGATGTAGTCGGTGATCGGCGTCCACTTGCCGTTGACGATCTGCGACAGGCGCGCGCGGTTCGAGCCCAAGTGCTTGGTCTTGGTGAAGCTCATCGAGTCCGAGCCGAACATGTCGCGCGGCGAGGTGAACTTCTCCAGCGTGTTGACGAAGCTGTCGGTCGTGAGGTTCGGCCCCGCCTTGTCGGCCACCTGGACGAACAGGTCGATGACCTGGTAGCCGTACACCGAGAACACCGCGGGGTCTTCCTTGGTCCGCTCCTTGTAGCGGTTCGCCCAGTCGCGCACGTTCTTCGAGGCGTCGTCCATGTACGGCATGTTGATGGTGTTGGTCGCGTAGAAGCCGTTCATCGCGGGCCCGCCGAGCTTGTGGATCAGCTCGGTGTAGGCCGCCGAGGAGCCGATGAAGTCCACGCCCCAGCCGAGCTTGCGCGCGGTGCCGATGGCGCCGAGCGTCTCGCGGATGATGGTGCCGAGCACCACCAGGTCGCAGCCCGCGTCCTTCATGCGCGCGACCTGCGACGAGAAATCGGTCGCGCCGCGCTTGTAGGTGGTCTTCTCGGCGAGCGCCATGTTGATGTCCTTGAGGCCCGCCTCCGCGCCGCGCATCACCTCGGCGCCGAAGTCGTCGTCCTGGTACAGCGTGCAGACCTTCTTCGAGCCCTTGAGCTTGACGAGGTGCTTGACGCCCGAGCGCATCTGGTCGAAGTAGGTCGCGGCGAACGAGTACTTGAGCTTGTGCAGCGGCTCGTACATCTCGCGCGCTGCGGTGAGCGGGAACAGGTGCGGGATGTTCTTGGCGAACAGGATCGGCATCGAGGCCATCGAGGTCGGCGTGCCGATGGTGCCCACCATCGCGAAGATCTTGTCCTTCTGCACCATCTTCTGCGTGGCCAGCACGGCCTTCTTGGGGTCGTAGCCGTGGTCCTCGACCACCAGCTTGAGCTTGCGGCCATTGATGCCGCCCTGCGCGTTGAGCTCGTCGACGCGCATGTTCATGCCGGCGACCAGCTGCTTGGAAAACGCGACGATCGGCCCCGACAGGTCCTGCATCGTGCCGATGACGATCTCGCCCTTGGAAACGCCCTGCGATTGCGCCAACGCGCTGCCGGCGAAGGCAAGAGCGAGCAAGCCGAGTCTGAACTTCATGGTCCTTCCTCCTTGTGGATTTATCCCTCTGTCGCCTACTGTATCACTCCGGCGGCCGGGTCCGCATCAGGCCGCCTCGCGCACGTACATTGCCTCGATGAGGTCCCGGTATTTGTCGTTGACGAGCTTGCGCTTGAGCTTCATGGTCGGGGTGAGCTCCTCGTCCTCGGCGGTGAGCTTCTGCTCGATGAGGCGGAACTTCTTCACCTGCTCGACGCGCGCGAACTGCTGGTTGACGCGGTCCACCTCGCCCTGGATCAGCGCCTGCACCTCCGGGCGCCGGCACAGGCTCGCGTAATTGGAGAACGGAATGGCGTTGTCCTGCGCGTATTTCTCGACGTTTTCGTGGTCGATCATCACCAGCGCCGTGAGATAGGGCCGCTTGTCGCCGATCACCACCGCGTCGGTGATGTAAGGCGAGAACTTGAGCTGGTTCTCGAATTCCGAGGGCGTGATGTTCTTGCCGCCTGCGGTGATGATGATGTCCTTCATGCGGTCGGTGATGTAGAAGTAGCCCTCCGCGTCCACCTTGCCGACATCGCCCGTGTGCAGCCAGCCGTCCTTGAGAGTCTCGGCGGTCTTCTCGGGCTGGTTCAGGTAGCCCATGAACACGGTCTTGCCGCGCACCAGCAGCTCGCCCTCGGGCGAGACTTTCACCTCGGCGTGCGACATCTGCGGCCCGATCGAACCCGGCTTGACCGCGCCGCCGAGGTTCGAGGTCACCGCGCCGCAGGACTCGGTCTGCCCCCAGACCTCGATCATCTCCAGGCCGAGCGCCATGTACCAGCGCACAAGGTCCGGCGAGATGGGCGCCGCGCCGGTGATCAGGAACTTGGCGCGGTGCGCGCCCATCAGCCTTCTCACGTTGTTCAGCACCAGCAGCCGCGCCAGCCAGAACGCGAGGCGCAGGCCGGCGGGCACGGGCTTGCGCTGCTCGCGCAGCTTCGCCTGGCGAAAGCCGATGCCGATGGCGACCTTGTAGGCCCATTGCTGCAGGCGTCCGGCCTCCTTGAGCCCGATCAGCACGCCCGAATAGAACTTCTCCCAGACTCGCGGCACCGCGGTGAAGATGGTGGGCGAGATCTCGCGCACGTTCTCGGGCACGGTCTCCGGGTTCTCTACGAAATTCAGCACCGCGCCCGAATACAGCGCGTGGTACTCGCCGCCGATACGCTCGGCAATGTGGCACAGCGGCAGGAAGGCCATGCGCTCGTCGCTGGCGGACTGCGGAAACGCGGCCTGGTAGGCGGCGCAGGTGAGCACGATGTTCTCGTGCGAGATCATCGCCCCCTTCGGCTTGCCGGTGGTGCCCGAGGTGTAGACCAGGATCGCCAGGTCGCCGGGCTTGCGCAGGCCGATGCGCCGCTCCCATTCGCCCGGGTGCGCGGCGTCGTACTCGCGCCCGAGCGCGCGCAACTGCTCCAGGGCCATGACCTGCGGGTCGCTCAGCTCGTACAGGCCTTCCATGTCGAAGACGAAGATCCTGCGCAGACCGGGCAGGCGCGCGCGCACTTCGAGGACCTTGTCGAGCTGCTCCTCGTCCTCCACGAAGGCGTAGACCGACGCCGAATCGGCGAGCAGGTACTCGACCTGCGCCGGCGCGTCGGTCGGGTAGATGCCGTTCACCACGCCCGCGGCGCCGAGCGCGCCCAGGTCCGACCACATCCATTCCTTGTTGGTGTTCGAGAGGATCGACACCACCTCGCCGGGCGCGTAGCCCAGCGACGCGAGGCCCATGCCGACCTCGCGCACCGTCTGCCCGAGCGTCCGCCAGCTGACCGGTCGCCAGATGCCGAGCTCCTTCTGACGGTAGATGGTCTGCTCGCCGCGCGTGCGCACGCCGTGCCAGAACATGGCCGGAATGGTGTTCATCGCCGACGCGTCCATCGTCAACCTGTCTAACGCCACTGCTTCTTCTTTTTCCATCTGCGCTGGCCTCTCACGCCCTGGGCCTTCATGCCGAGGTAGAACTCCTGCACGTCTTCCTTCTCGAGCAACGCCTTGCAGGTATCTTCCATCACGATGCGGCCGACTTCAAGCACGTAGCCGTAGTCGGCGAGCTCGAGCGCCATGTTGGCGTTCTGCTCCACCAGCAGGATCGTGGTGCCCTGCTCTCTGTTGATGCGCCCGATGATGCGGAAGATCTCCTGCGTGAGCAGCGGCGACAGGCCCAGGCTCGGCTCGTCCATGAGCATCAGCTTCGGGCGCGACAGCAACGCGCGGCCGATCGCGAGCATCTGCTGCTGGCCGCCCGAAAGCAGGCCCGCCTCTTGGCGGTGGCGCTCGCGCAAGATCGGGAAGTAGGCGTAGACCATCTCCAGGTCGCTGGCGACTCCGGCCGAGTCGTGGCGCGTGTAGGCGCCCATGCGCAGGTTCTCGTCGACAGTGAGCAGCGGGAACACCTCGCGCCCCTCGGGCACGTGGCCGATGCCGCGGCGCACGATCCAGGCCGGGTCGCGCCGCTGGATCTCCTCGCCGTCGAAGCGGATCTGGCCCTTGCTCGGGTCGATGATCCCCGAGACCGTCTTGAGGATCGTGGACTTGCCGGCGCCGTTGGCGCCGAGCACCGTGACGATCTTGCCCTTGGGCACCTGCAGCGAGACGCCCCGCAAGGCCTGCACCGGACCGTAGCTCGCTTCCACATTGGCAAGCTCGAGGATGACCTCGCTCATGCTGCTTTGCCCAGGTAGGCTTCAATCACGGCGGCATTCGCCTGCACTTGCGCGGGCGTGCCCTCGGCGATCGCCACTCCCATGTTGAGCGCGAGCACGCGGTCCGAGACGCGCGACACCAGGTTCATGTCGTGCTCGACCATCAGCACCGTGACGCCGAGGTGGCGCTTGATGTCCTCGATCCAGAACGCCATGTCGTCGGTCTCCTCCGGGTTGAGGCCCGAGGACGGCTCGTCGAGCAGCAGCAGGCGCGGCTCGGTGGCGAGCGCGCGCCCGAGCTCGACCACCTTGCGCACGCCGTAGGGCAGCCCGGCCACCAGGCTGTCGCGGACCTTCGCGAGGCCGAGGAAGTCGATCACCTTCTCCACGGCCTCGCGCTGCGCGAGCTCGGCGCGCCGCACCGAGGGCAGGAACAGCAGCTCCTGCCAGAGCGCGGTGCGGCGGTGGCGGTGGCGGCCGATCAGCAGGTTCTGCAGCACGGTCGCGTGCTCGAACAGCTCGATGTTCTGGAAGGTGCGTGCGATGCCGAGGTCGGCGACCTGGTGCGGCGCCATGCCGGTCAGCTCCGCGTCCTCGAAGTAGATCTTGCCGGAGGTCGGTGCGTAGATCAGGCCGATCAGGTTGAAGATGGTGGTCTTGCCGGCGCCGTTCGGGCCGATGATGGTGAACACCTGGCCGCGCGGCACCTCGAACGAGACCTTGTCCACCGCAACCACGCCGCCGAAGCGGATGCCGAGGTTCTCGACCTTGAAGAAGCTCATGCGGCTTTCACCTCAGGCGCTCCGACTTCATGTAGCTCTTCTGGCGCCGGAACATGCCGCGGCGATAGAACGGAAACAGCTCGAGCCAGGTGCGGATCTTCAGCCAACGCCCGTACAGCCCGAGCGGCTCGAAGACGATGAACACGATCAGCACCACGCCGAACACCACCGCCTGCAGCCCGGTGCCGCCGACGTCGGCGGGCAGATAGTCCTTGGCGAGCGAGATCAGCTGCGGCAGCACGATCAGGAACGCCGCGCCCAGCACCGCGCCGTGCACGAAGCCCACGCCGCCGAGGATCACGATCGTCACCAGCTCGATCGACTGCAGCAGCGTGAACTGCTCGGGCGAGATGAAGCTCACCTTGTGCGCGTAGAGCGCGCCGGCGATGCCCGTGAGCGCCGCCGACAGCGCGAAGGACAGCGTCTTGTAGGTAGCGAGGTTGACGCCCATGCAGGAGGCGGAGATCTCCGAGTCGCGGATCGCGACGAAGGCACGCCCCGTGGGCGAGCGCAGCAGGTTCATGACCGCGAGGATCGAGAGCGCGGTGAGCCCCAGGCACAGGTAGTAGAAGCTGGTGTCGCCGTCGAGCCTGTAGCCTGCGAGCTCGATGGGCTTCAGGTGCAGGCCGGAATTGCCGCCCGTGAGCCCTTCCCAGCGCGTGATCGCCTCCTCGACGATCACATTGAAGGCGAGCGTGGCGATCGCCAGGTAGATGCCCTTCAGACGCAGCGCGGGCAGGCCCACCACCCAGCCGAACGCCGCCGACAGCAGGGCCGCGGCCGGAAGCGAGACCGCGAAAGGAACGCCGCGCGCCTGCAGCAGCGCCTCGGTATAGGCGCCGATGGCGAGAAAGGCTGCGTGGCCGAGCGAGATCTGCCCGGTGAAACCCACCAGCAGCATCAGGCCCAGGCCGACGATCGAGTAGATGCAGATGAACTGCAGCTGCGACATCAGGTACTCGCCCGCCATGAACGGCGCGGCCACGAGCAGCAGCACCAGCAGCCCGTACCAGAACACCTGGCCGCCGTGCTTGAACAGGCGGATGTCCTGCGCGTAATCGGTCTTGAAGAGAAACCTCATCTACACTTTCTTGCGCGCGGTTTCGCCGAAGATGCCCGAGGGCCGCACCAGCAGCACCGCGAGCACGACGACGTAGGCGGCCACGTCCTTGAAGCCCTCGGGCAAATAGCGCCCCGCGAAGGCCTCGACCACGCCGATGATCAGGCCGCCGACGATCGCCCCCGGCACGCTGCCGAAGCCGCCCACCACCGCCGCCGGAAAGGCCTTGAGGCCGATGAACCCCATGTTGGAATGCACGAAGGTCACCGGCGCGAGCAGGATGCCGGCGAACGCCGCGACGCCGGCCGACAGGCCCCAGATCATCATGTTGACGCGGCGCACCGGGATGCCCATGTAGGCGGCGGCGAGCTGGTTCTGCGAGGTCGCCTGCATGGCGACGCCGAGCCTGGAGAAGCGGAAGAAGAGGTACAGCACCGCGACCAGCGCCGCGGTCATGACGATCACCGCCACCTGCTGCACGGCGAAGATCACCTCGCCGAGCTTGAACGTGGCATCGGCAAAGGGCGTCGGGAAGGTATAGGTGTCGCTGCCCCAGCCCGGCACCATGGTGACCAGGCCGCGCAGCACGTAGCCCACGCCGATGGTGATCATCACCACGGTGAACGCCGGCTGGCCGAGCACCGGTCGCAGCACGATGCGCTCGATCAGCATGCCCACGGCAGCCATCGCCGCCACCGCGAACAGGATCGTCGCCCAGTACGGCCAGCCCACGATCACGCTCGCGGTGAGCGCGAAAAAGCCGCCCAGCATCATGAGGTCGCCCTGCGCGAAATTGACCGTCTCGGTGGCCTTGTAGATGAGCACGAAGCCGAGCGCGACGAGCGCATACACGCAGCCTTGTGCCACGCCTGCAAGCAGCAGTTGCAAAACCTGATTCAGCGGAACTCCTCCCGGAAAGAATTGTAGACTAGGCCGCAATGAAAACCGTCCGCGTCGGCGCCGGCCTGGGCTTCTACGGCGATTCCTGGCGGCCGGTGCGCGCCTCGATCGAGCGCGGCGGCGTGCAGTACATCGCCTCCGACCATCTCTCGGAGCTCACGCTCGCGATCCTGCAGAAGGACCGCCAACGGGACAAGCCCGGCGACCCGCCCTCGGGCTACGCGCGCGACGCAGTGCCGATGCTGGCCGAGCTGTGGCCGCTCGCCGCCAAGCGCGGCGTGAAGTTCGTGCTGAACGCGGGCGGCCTGAACCCCGAGGGCGCGCGCTTGGCGATCGCCAGGACCTTCCGCGACAAGGGATGGCGGGCGAAGATCGCCACGGTGAGCGGGGATTCCGTGCTCGAGCGCATCGACGAGCTGCGCGCGGCGGGCGAGGCGCTCGCGCACATGGACACGGGCGCCGACATCGCCGGCGTGCGCGAGCGCATGCTGTTCGCGAGCGCCTACCTCGGCGCGCAGCCGATCGCCGAGGCGCTCGCGCAGGGCGCCGACATCGTGCTCACCGGGCGCGTCGCCGACGCGGCGCTCACGCTCGGGCCGCTCGCGCACGAGTTCGGCTGGCGATGGGACGACTGGGACCGCCTCGCCGCGGGCCTCACGCTCGGCCACCTGCTCGAGTGCTCGGGCCAGGGCTCGGGCGGCAACTTCGGCTCGGCGGGCGAATGGGCCAAGGTGCCCGACTACGCGCACCTCGGCTACCCGATCGCCGAAGTGTCCGCCGACGGCAGCGCGCTCTTCACCAAGCCCCCTGGCACGGGCGGCCGAGTGTCTTTCGACACCGTGCGCCAGCAACTGCTCTACGAAGTGCACAACCCGCACGCCTACTACTCGCCCGACGTGGTGCTCGACATGGGCACGCTGGAATTCGACGACCAGGGCAACGACCGCGTGCGCATCTCGGGCGCCTCGGGCGCGCCGCGCCCGCAGACGCTCAAGATCGTCGCCGGCTACCACGACGGCTGGATGGGGACCGGCATGATCGGCTTCGCCTGGCCCGAGGCCTACGCCAAGTGCGAGAAAAGCGCCGAGATCATCCGCACGCTCGTCGCCGAGCGCGGCTGGCCGGTCGAGGACACCAACGTCGAGTACATCGGCTACAACTCGCTGCTCGGCGCCAACGCCGACCCGACCTACCGCGACCAGCTGAATGAATGTTTCCTGCGCATGACCATCCGCACCAAGGACAAGAAAGTGGCGGATGCGTTCGGGCGCCTGTTTCCCTGGCTTGGCCTCTCCGGCCCGCCCTATGTGGGAAGCATGAAGGGCGTTCAGCCGGCAAAGGAACTTCTGGGAATCTGGCCGACGCTGGTTTCCAGGGAGCTCGTGGAGAAGAACACCAGGATCGAAGTCGAGAACATCTAGATGAAAGTAGCCCTCTGGAAGATTGCCCATGCGCGTTCGGGCGACAAGGCCGACCGCGCGGACATCGGGCTGTTCGCGTTCGACGCGCCGAGCTACGCGGTGCTCAGGCGCGAGGTCACGCCGCAGCGGCTGGCGGCGCACTTCGCGGGCTTGCATTCGGGGCCGATCGAGCTCTGGCCGCTCGACAACCTTCTCGCGCTGAAGATCGTGCTCAACGAAGCGCTGCAGGGAGGCGCCGCGCGCAGCCTGCGCATGGACAACCTCGGCAAGAACGTCGCCGCACAGCTGCTGCGCATGGAAATCGACGCCCCGGCGGACCTGCCCCGATTGAGAGGTAAGATCGCCTCATGAAGGACGCCACGCGCTCGCGCCTCCTGCTCGCGGCGCCCGCGCTCGCCTGCGCCGCGCTGCTCGGCTTCGGCTACTACCTGCAGTATTTCGACGGCCAGGATCCTTGCCCGCTGTGCCTCGTGCAGCGCGGCTTCTACTACGGGGTGCTCGTGGTGTTCGCGCTCGCAGCGCTGCATCTGCCCGGCCGCCGCGGCAATTGGGCGTACTGCGGCGCCGCAACCGTGCTCGCGCTCGGCGGCTTCGGCGTGGCCGCGCGCCAGGTCTGGCTGCAGCATCTGCCGCCGGATCGGGTACCTGCCTGCGGCCCGGACCTGTTCTTCATGATCGAGAACTTTCCCCTGTCGAGCACGCTGCGAAAGCTGTTCCTGGGCTCCGGCCAATGCGCGGAGGTACACTGGAGATTCCTCGGCCTTTCGATCGCCGAGTGGTCGCTTGCCTGCTTCGCCGCCCTGGCGCTGTACGCGCTCTGGCTGGCGCTGCGGCGCACGCGGGTCGAGCGCTAGCGTTCAACCTCTCAGGGGAGGAAAGAACATGGACTTCTCGGTTCTCGCAACCTCGATGCAGACCACGCTGGGCGGGCAGCTGCCCGCGATCTTCCTGGCGCTCGTGATCATCGCCGTAGGCTGGCTGACGGCGGTGCTGCTGCGCGCCGGCGCGCGGCGCCTGCTCGCGATGCTCCACGTCGACAAGCGCATCGAGGAAAGCACCGGCCAGAAGGTCGCGGTCGAATCGGGCATCGCGATCGGCGTGTTCTGGCTCGTGATCCTGGTGACGGTGGTCGGCGTCTTCAACTCGCTGCACCTGGACCGCATCTCCGAGCCGTTCGCTCAGCTCGTGACGCAGATCATCGGCTATGCGCCGCGCCTGATCGCGGGCACCGTGCTCACGCTCGTCGCCTGGGTGATCGCGACGCTGATCCAGGCGATCATCAGCCGCGCGCTGCAGGCGAGCAAGCTGGGCGCAACGCTGTCGCGCGAAGCCGGCATGGAACCGATGGGCAAGACCGTGTCGAACGTGCTGTTCTGGCTGGTGATCCTGCTGTTCGTGCCGAGCATCCTCGGCGCGTTCGACCTGCGCCCGCTGCTCGAGCCCGTCCAGGGCATGCTCGCCAAGCTGCTCGACATGGTGCCGAACCTGTTCGGCGCCGCGGTAATCGGCTTCGTGGGCTGGCTGGTGGCCAAGGTGCTGAGCGGCCTCGTAACCAACCTGCTCGGGGCCGCGGGCGCCGACAAGATGGGCAGCCAGATCGGCCTCGCCGAGGCGGTCAAGCTCTCGCGCCTCGCCGGCACCATCGTCTTCATCCTGGTGTTCGTGCCCACGCTGATCGCGGCGCTCGACGCGCTCAAGGTCGAGGCCATCTCCAGGCCCGCCACCGACATGCTCGAGCGGCTGCTCGCCGCGGTGCCGAACCTGGTGGCGGCGGCGCTGATCCTGGTGGTGACCTGGTACGTGGCCAGGTTCGCCGCCGACGTGCTGTCGCGGCTGCTCGCGGGCATGGGCCTGGACACGGTGCCCGAGAAGATCGGCATGGCGAGCGCCTTCGCGGGCCCGCTCAAGCCCTCGGGCCTGGTGCGCATGCTCACGCTCTTCTTCGCGATGTTGTTCGCGACGGTGGAGGCGTCGCACCGCCTGGACTTCACGCAGGTGCGCGACCTGGTCTCGATGTTCATCAAGTTCGGCGGCGAGGTGCTGCTCGGCGGCGCGATCCTCGTGATCGGCTTCTGGCTCGCCAACCTCGCCCACAACGCGATCGGCCGCGCGAGCGAGCGCACCGCGCTCGCGCGCCTCGCGCGCCTGGCGATCCTGGGCCTGGTGATCGCGATGGGCCTGCGCGCGATGGGCATCGCAGACGACATCGTCAACCTCGCCTTCGGCCTCACGCTGGGCTCGGTGGCGGTCGCCTTCGCGCTCGCCTTCGGCCTGGGCGGCCGCGAAGCGGCCGGCAAGCAGATGGAGTACTGGCTCTCGCAGTTCAGGAAGGACTGACCGGAAAAGGGGGTCAGACCCCCTTTTCCGCTACCTTCCGCCGGTCAACCGGGCGAATGCCCGGCGCGCCTGCGAAACAGCGGCAGCGGCTGCGCGGCGCTCGCCTGGTAGGCTTCACTGAAATCGTCGAGGCCCTTCAAGGCCTCGACGGCGTCTTCGCCGTCGCGCAGCTGGAAGCTGTCGAAGCCGCATCGCGCGAGCAGCTGCAACTGGTCGCGCGCCACTACGCCGATCGCGCGCAGCTCGCCCTGGTAGCCGTAGCGTTCGCGCAGCAGGCGGCCGAGCGAGTAGCCGCGGCCATCGGCGTACTTGGGGAAGTTGACGGCGACGGCCTTCAGCCCCGGGAGGCGCCCTGCGAGCGCGCGCGGGTCGTCCTCGGGCTGCAGCACCACCAGCTCAGGCGGCGGCGAGGGCTCGTGGACGATCTGCCGGTTTCTGATCAAGATCGCCATAGACATTGTTCCTGAAGGGCTCGGCGCCGACGCGGTGAACCACGTCGACGAAGCGCTCGTGCTCGCTGTCGCGCAGCGCGAGGTAGGTTTCGATCAGGCGGTCGATGACGTTCGGCACGTCGGCGCGCGCGAACGACGGGCCGATGACCCTGCCGAGCGCGGCGGGAGACTGATTGCCGCCGATCTCGACCTGGTACCACTCCTCGCCGTTCTTGTCGACGCCGAGGATGCCGATGTGGCCGACATGGTGGTGACCGCAGGCGTTCATGCAGCCGGAGATATTGAGGTCGAGCTCGCCGATGTCGTGCAGGTAGTCCAGGTCGTCGAACCTGCGCTGGATCGCCTCGGCCACCGGGATGGATTTGGCGTTGGCGAGCGAGCAGAAGTCGCCGCCCGGGCAGGAGATGATGTTGGTGAGCAGGCCGACGTTCGGCGTGGCGAGGCCGAGCGCGCGCAGCTCGAGCCACAGCCCGTGCAGCTCGGCTTGGCGCACGTCGGCGAACACCAGGTTCTGCTCGTGCGTGACGCGCAGTTCGCCGAACGCGTAGTGCTCGGCGAGCTCGGCGATGCGCTCCATCTGGTCCGAGGTCACGTCGCCGGGCGGCACGCCCGTGCGCTTCAACGAAAGGCTCACCACCGCGTAGCCCGGCACCTTGTGCGGATGCACGTTGCGCCTCATCCAGGCGGTGAAGGGCGTCTTGAGGTTGGTGTAGTCCACGTCGGCCAGCTTCTCGTACTCCGGCCGCGTGAAGCGGCTCTCGATGCGCCGGATCTCGGCCGGGGTCACCGTCGCGGGACCGTCCTGGAGATGCGACCACTCCTCCTCCACCTCGGCACGGAACCTGTCGACGCCGCGTTCCTTGACGAGGATCTTGATGCGCGCCTTGTGGATGTTGTCGCGCCGGCCGTGGCGGTTGTAGACGCGCAGGATGGCGTCGAGGTAGGTCAGCAGGTGCCGCCAGGGCAGGAACTCGCGGATCGCATGGCCGACGACGGGCGTGCGGCCCAGGCCGCCGCCGACGATGACTTTGAATCCCACTTCAGCTTCGCTCCTCACGGCATGCAGCCCGATGTCGTGGACGAAGGTCGCGGCCCGGTCGGCGGCGGCGCCGTTCACGGCGATCTTGAACTTGCGCGGCAGGTAGTTGAACTCCGGGTGGAAGGTGGACCACTGCCGGATCAGCTCGCACCAGACCAGGGAATCGACGATCTCGTCCTGCGCCACACCCGCGAAATGGTCGGTGGTGATGTTGCGCACGCAGTTGCCCGAGGTCTGGATCGCGTGCATCTGCACGGTGGCGAGCTCGGCGAGGATCTCCGGCACCTCGGCCAGCTTCGGCCAGTTGAGCTGCAGGTTCTGGCGCGTCGAGAAATGGCCGTAGCCGCGGTCAAAGCGCCGCGCGATGCCCGCGAGCTTTCTCAATTGCCCTGAAGACAACAGACCATACGGAATGGCGATGCGCAGCATCGGCGCGTAGCGCTGCACGTACAGGCCGTTCCTCAGCCGCAGCGCGCGGAAGTCGTCCTCCGCGAGCTTGCCCTCGAGGAAGCGGCGCGTCTGATCGCGGAACTGCGCCACGCGCTCGTCCACCAGGCGCTGATCGATGTCGTCATAGCGGTACATGGCCGGGCACGATGCTAGGCGGCCGCTTTATTCTTATGAAATACTATTATGTTAGGATGATATAACTGTATTGGATAAGGTAAGTACATGAAACTTCAGCAGATACGCTATGCCTGCGAGGTCTCGCGCCAGGGATTGAATGTCTCGGCAGCCGCCGAGGTGCTGCACACCTCGCAGCCGGGTGTCTCCAAGCAGGTGAAGGGCCTCGAGGACGAGCTGGGCGTCGAGATCTTCGTGCGCCGCGGCAAGCGCATTGCCGCGGTGACCGAGCCGGGCAAGGCGGTGCTCGCCATCGCCGAGCGCCTGCTCACCGAGGCGGCCAATCTCAAGCGCGCGGGCGAGGAGTTCGCGAACCAGAAGCTCGGCACGCTCACCGTGGCCACCACGCACACGCAGGCGCGCTACGCGCTGCCCACGGCCGTGACCGCGTTCAAGAAGCGCTACCCGGACGTGCGCCTGGTGCTGCACCAGGGCAACCCGACGCAGATCTGCGAGATGGTGCGCACCGGCGAAGCCGATTTCGCGATCGCCACCGAGGCGATCGCCGAGTATCCGGAACTGGTGTCGCTGCCCTGCTACCGGTGGAACCGCTGCGTGGTGGTGCCGCCCGGGCATGCGCTGCTGAAAGTGAAGCCGCTCACGCTGGAGGCGATCGCGCAATTCCCGGTGGTGACCTACGACTTCGCCTTCGCCGGCCGCTCGCAGGTCAACAAGGCCTTCGAGAAGCGCGGCCTCGCGCCCAACGTCGTGCTCACGGCGCTGGATTCCGACGTGATCAAGACCTACGTGGAGCTGGGCCTCGGCATCGGCATCCTCGCCACCATGGGCTTCGACGCGAAGCGCGACCGCGGCCTGCATGCGCTCGACGCAAGCCACCTGTTCGAGTCGAGCACCACGCGCCTGGGCATCAAGCGCGGCGCCTGGCTGCGCGGCTACGCCTACGAATTCATCGAGCTGTTCGCGCCCAGGCTGTCGCGCGACCTGGTGGAAAAAACCGTGATGGAACGAGCCGGCAGCGCCTATGAACTCTAGGCCTCGGGCTGGGCACGCCTAGGCGTGCTTGCGGATGAAGTCCCGAACCCTGGGATAGATCGTTTCGCGCCAGCGGCGCCCGGCGAATATGCCGTAGTGGCCAGCACTGGGCGCGAGGTAATGCTCGCGATCGTGGCGCGGGATGGACAGGCACAGCAGGTGCGCGGCTTCGGTCTGGCCGTTGCCCGAGATGTCGTCGAGCTCGCCCTCGATCGTCAGCAGCGCGGTGTGCTTGATCGCCTGCGGCCGCACCAGCTGCTCGCGGATGAACATGCGCCCCTTGGGCAGCGCGAAGTCCTGGAACACGGCCTTCACCGTGTCGATGTAGTACTCGGCCGGCAGATCCAGCACCGCGTTGTACTCGTCGTAGAAGTCGCGGTGCTTGTCGGCCGAGTCGCCGTCGCCGTTCAGCAGGTGGTTGAAGTAGTCCCAGTGCGCGGTCAGGTGCCGGTCCGGGTTCATCGCCACGAAGCCGAGGTGCTGCAGGAAGCCGGGATAGACGCGCCGCATGAAGCCCGGGTATTTCTGCGGCACGCGGTGGATCACGTTCTGCTCGAACCACGAGATCGGCTTCTGGGTGGCGAGGTTGTTGACCGCGGTCGGGCTCTTTCTCGCGTCGATCGGCCCGCCCATCATCACCATCGCCTTCGGCGGGTGCGGGAAGCCGTCCTGCGCCATCAGCGCCACCGCGCACAGCACGGGCACCGTCGGCTGACACACCGAGATCACGTTCAGGTTCGGATTGCGCTCCTCGGTCAACAGCGTGATGAACTCACGCACGTAGTCGACGTAGTCGGCGAGGTGGAACGGGCCCGCCGCGAGCGGCACCATGCGCGCGTCCACCCAGTCGGTGACCCAGACCTCGTGCTCGGGCAGCAACGAGCGCACCGTGTCGCGCAGCAGCGTGGCGTGGTGGCCCGAGAGCGGCGCGACGAGCAGCACGCGCGGATCGGAGCGCTTGGTCCCGGGCTTTCGTTCGAGCGCGCGGCGGAAATGCACCAGCTTGCAGAAGGGCTTGTCGAGCTCGACGACCTCCTCGACCGCGACCGGCTGACCGTCCACCGTCGTGCCGTCAATGCCCCAGGCGGGCTTCTCGTAGCGCTGCGTGACGCGCAGGAACAGGTCCGTCGACGCGGCGATCCGCCGCCCGATCAGCGACTGGGAGAGCGGACTGGCGGGATGTGCGAACCAGCCGAGCATCGCCTCGGCGGCAATGCGCCAAGGCCCGAGCATCTGGTGCTGCGCCTCATAGAAGCTGTAGAGCATGGCGGTCGTAACACCCCCTTGCGCTTACCATAACAGAATTGCGGCAGTGCGACATTGAGCGAAAAGAAGGGGTTCCCGGGTATTCTTCTCAAGGTGCGCAGATTCCTACGCCTTGCGGGGGTCCTGACGGCCCTGCTGGTGGTGCTGCTGGCGGGCGCCTTCCTGTACCTGCGGCAGTCGCTGCCGAAGACGGAGGGCGAGGTCCGGCTGGCGGGCCTGGCCGGCCCGGTCGAGATCCTGCGCGACCGCTACGGCATTCCCCACATCTTCGCGGGCAACCTCGCCGACGCGAGCTTCGGTCTGGGCTACGCGCACGCGCAGGACCGGCTCTGGCAGATGGAGATGAGCCGGCGCATCGCCGCGGGGCGCGTGGCCGAGGTGGTGGGCGCGGGCGGCCTGGAAACCGACCGGTTCCTGCGCACGCTCGGCGTGCGGCGCGCGGCCGAGGCCAACCTGAAGACCCTCGATGCGGAGACGCGCCGCCTGCTGGAGTCCTATGCGGCCGGGGTCAACGCCTTCATCGCCGACGGACCGGTGCTGCCGCCGGAGTTCTGGCTCACCGGCGTGCGGCCCGAGCCCTGGACGCCGGCCGACTCGGTGGCCTGGGTGAAGATGATGGCTTGGGACCTGGGCGGCAACTGGCGCAGCGAGATCCTGCGCATGCGGCTGTCCAGGACGCTGTCGCTCGCGCGCATCCACGAGCTGCTGCCACCGTATCCCGGGGAGCCCGTGCCGGTGATCGCCGACCTGAAGGAGCTCTACGGGACGCTCGAGCGCGAGGCCGTGCGCCTGGCCGAATTTGCCCCGGACAATGAAGGCCTGGGCTCCAACAACTGGGTGGTGTCGGGCGCGCGCACCGAAAGCGGCAAGCCGCTGCTCGCCAACGACCCGCACCTCGGGCTCACGGCGCCGCCGGTCTGGTACTTCGCGCAGCTCACGGCCCCTGGCGTCAGCGTGATCGGCGCGACGCTGCCCGGCGTGCCCGGCGTGATCCTCGGGCGCAACGAGCGCCTCGCCTGGGGCTTCACCAACACCGGCCCCGACGTGCAGGACCTGTTCATCGAGAAGCTCGACGCCTCGGGCGGCTACCTCGCGCCGGACGGCCCGCGCGCGTTCCAGACCGTGGACGAGGTGATCCGCGTGAAGGGCGGCGAGCCCGAGCGCCTGCGCGTGCGCATCTCGCGCCACGGGCCGGTGATCTCGGACGTGGTGCGCGCCGCGCAGGACGCCTCGCCGCGGGGCCACGTGATCGCCTTCTCCTGGACCGCGCTCGCCGAGGACGACCGCACGCTGCAGGCCGCGCTCAAGTTCGCGCGCACGCGCGAGTGGGACGGCTTTCTCGCCGCCGCGCGCGACTTCCAGACGCCGCAGCAGAACGTGGTCTACGCCGACGTCGAGGGCAACATCGGCTTCGTCGCCGCGGGCCGCGTGCCGCACCGCCTGCCCACCAACGACTTGAAGGGCATGGCGCCGGCGCCCGGCTGGCAGGAGAAATACGATTGGGCCGGCTGGATCCCGTTCGAGCAGCTGCCGCGCGCCTTCAATCCGGCCGGCGGCGCCATCGTCACCGCCAACCACCGCATCACGCCGCCCGGCTACGCGCATTTCATCAGCTCGGACTGGCAGCCGCCCTACCGCGCCGACCGCATCCAGCAGCTGCTCGACGCGACCCCGAAGCACACGACGGGCAGCTTCGCGCGCCTGCAGGCCGACGTGGCCTCGCTCGCGATGCGCGAACTGCTGCCCAAGCTGCTTTCGGCGCGCCCGCGCAGCGAGCGGGCGCGCCAGGCGCTGGCCTTGCTTGCGAAATGGGACGGCACGATGGCGCCCGAGCGTGCCGAGCCGCTGATCGCCTCGGCCTGGTGGCGCGAGCTCGCGCGCGCGGTCTACGCCGACGAGCTCGGCGACGCGTTCCGCCAGAACTGGCTGTCGCGCGCGGTGTTCATGAACGGCGTGTTCTCGGGCGCCGCGGACAAGGCGCGCTGGTGCGACAACGTGCGCACCCCCGCGGTCGAGACCTGCGAGGAAGTGCTCGCAGTGTCGCTCGATGCTGCGCTCGCGGACCTGCGCACGCGCTTCGGCGACGACGCCTCGCGCTGGCGCTGGGGCGAGGCGCACCACGCACGCCACGAGCACCGGCCCTTCGGCCGCCAGCCGCTGCTCGCGCGCCTGTTCGACATCAGCGTGGACTCGCCGGGCGATCCCTACACGGTGAACGTGGGCCGCAACAACATGAACGACGAGGCGCGGCCCTACGCCAACCGCCACGCCGCGAGCCTGCGCGCGATCTACGACCTCGCGGACCTGGAGAAGTCGCTCTACATCCACTCCGGCGGCCAGTCGGGCAACCTGCTCTCGGAGCACTACAAGGCCTTCGCCGAGGCCTGGGCGAAGAACGAGTACATCCCGATGCGCACGGACCGCAAGACCCTGGAATCCGAACCGCACGATCTGCTGCGCCTGATCCCCGCCGGATCGGGCGTGCGTCCTTGATTTTGCCCGCGCGAGACCGCATCGCACGCGACGAGTGGCTCGCTCGCGCTCGGGCGCTGACGCCGCTGCTGGATGCGGCGGCGCCGCGCATCGAGGCGGAGAAGCGGTTGCCGCCCGATGTCGTCGACGCGCTGCACGCAGCGAAGCTGTTCCGCATGCTGCTGCCGCGCTCGCTCGGCGGCGCGGAGCTCGAGCTCGCCGACTTCTTCCAGGTGGTGCTCGCCATCGCCGAAGGCGACGCGAGCGCCGCCTGGTGCGTGTCGCAGAGCTCGGGCTGCGCGATGGCGGCGGCCTATCTCGAGCCCGCGGCCGCGCACGAGATCTTCGGCGACGCGAGCGCGGTGCTCGCGTGGGGATTCCCCGCCGCGCCCTGCCGCGCCGTGCCGGCGCCGGGCGGCTGGAAGGTGAACGGCACCTGGGGTTTCGGCAGCGGCAACCGCCACGCGACCTGGCTGGGCGGCCACTGCCAGCTCCCGGACGGCGGCGAGCGGACGATGCTGTTCCCGCGCTCGGCAGTCGCCATCAAGCCCGATTCGTGGAACGTGGTCGGCCTGCGCGGCACGGGCAGCGACACCTACTCGGTCGCGGACCTGTTCGTGCCGGCCGCGCACGCCATCGTCGCGCGCGCGAGCGGCCGCGACCTGCCGCCCGCGGCGGACGCCGAGCCCGATCCGGAGCCCGAGCGCCGCGAGCGGGGCACGCTCTACCGCTTCTCGCCCACCAGCGTCTACCAGAGCGGCTTTGCGGGCGTGGCGCTCGGCATCGCGCGCGCGACGCAGAACGCGTTCCTCGAGCTGGCGACCAGGAAGACGCCCTCCAGCGGCACCACGATGCTGCGCGAAAATCCCGTGGTGCAGCTCCGGGTCGCGCAGTCCGAGGCGCGTTTGGGCTCGGCGCGCGCGTGGCTGCTGAGCATCCTGCGCGAGATGTGGGCCGAGTGCGCGGCCGCGGGGCGCGTGAGCTTCGAGCACCGCATCCAGCTGCGCCTCGCTTCAACCTACGCGATCCAGGAAGCACGCGAAGTGGTCGAGACCGCGTACATCGACGCGGGCGCCACCGCGATCTTCGAGGTCAACCCGTTCGAGCGGCGCCTGCGCGACATGCACGCCGCCTCGCAGCAGATCCAGTCGCACCCCGCGCACTTCCAGAGCGTCGGCCAGCATTACCTGGGCCTGAGGCCCAGCACGCGCTTCATCTGATCGTTCGGACCTGATGTCGCGCCCCAACTGACTGCTCGAAATACCACAGCCTTCAGCGCTCCCGCGCGGCTTCCTGGAACGCCTTCTGGATCGGTGATAGGAGGTATTCGAGGACGGTGCGCGTGCCGAGGTGAATCTCGGCGAAGACCTGCATGCCCGGCTGCAGGCGGTACTTCGCGCCGTCGGCATCGAGGGTCTGGCTCTTCAGATCCACCAACGTGCGGTAAGCGAGCCGCTCGGTGGGCGGTTTCGGTGCGGCTGGCGCGCTCGAGCCGGCGGTCGAACCTTGCTCGGCTGCATCGGCGCTCACGTGCGCGACCGTGCCTTCGAGCATGCCGTACTTCTGGAAGGTGAAGGCGGCGAGCTTCACTTTCACCGGCTGCGTCTCGCGCACGAAGCCGATGTCGTCGTTCTTCACCCAGACCTCGGCGCGCAGGTTCTCGTCCTTCGGCACCAGCGTCATGAGGATGGTGCCCGGGCTCGCCACGGTGCCGACGGTGTGGGTGGCGAGGTCCTTCACGAGGCCGTCCTGCGGCGCGCGCAGCTCGAGGTAGCCGGCGCGGTGCTCCTGCTTGGCGAGCTCCTGGCCCGATTTCTCGAGCTGGTTGGCGATGTCGACGCGCTCGGTCTGAAGCTGGCGCCGGTAGTCGGCGGTGATCTGCGCGATCTTCTTCTCCTCCTGCGCGATGGTCGCCGCCGCCGAGACGATCACCGCCTCCTGCGCCTCGAGGTCGCGCTCCTTCTCGATGCGCTCGCGCTGCTTGTCGGTGAACATCAGGCGCCCGGCGAAGCCGTCCTTCTCCAGCTTGGCGTAGGCCGCCTCCTGCTCGCGGTAGTGCGGCAGCACCTGCGCGAGCTTGCGGCGTATCGCCTCGGCCGCCACCAGGTCGCTCTTCGCCTTGTCGAGCAGCGCACGCTCCTGCGCGAGCGCGCTCTCGTAGGCCTGGCGATTGGCGAGGTATTGCGCCTGCACCTGGCGGAACAGCTCGGGCGGGTCGTCGGTGCGCTGCGCGAGCGGCGTGCCGGCCAGCTGCGCGTCGATGCGCCGCAGCGACAGGCGCTTGGTCTGGTAGTCCGTGCCGAGCGCCTTGAGGTCCGAATCGGAGAGCGCGGCGTCCATGCGCATGAGGATCTGCCCCGCCTGCACGTGCTCGCCTTCCCTGATGAGGATTTCCTTCACCACGCCGGCGTCGGCCGGCTGCACGATCTTCAGATAGGTGTCGGGCACCAGGCGCCCCTCGGCCACCGCGACGATGTCGAGCTTGCCGAACACCGCCCACAGCAGCAAGCCGGCGAGGAAGGCGAGCGCCGTCCACAGCATGCGACGCCCGAGCGGGCTGGGCGGCAGCTCCTGCAGCCGCACCAGCGCCGGCTGGAACTCGCGCGGATCGGCACGCGCCGGCGTCACAGTTTGCGGAACCCTTCGCCGAGCCCGGAGAAGCCGTCCATGCCGCCGTAGGCGCCGTGCTCGCCGGTGGAGCCGGCGTAACCCCAGCCGCGGCGCGAATGGCCGTCGCCGCCGCCCCAGCCTCCGCCGTCGTGATGACCGCCACCCTGGCCTTCGCCACCGTCGTGGCCGTCCATCGGCGCGAGGCTCGCCACGCTGTTCTGCACCTGCAGCCAGCGCTGCGCGATCTCGCGCGGGCTCATCGCCCCATAGCCGCCGCCGCCGTTCTTCTGCAGGTACTGCGCGAGCGCCGTGAAGTCGTAGTTCGGGTCGCGCTTGAGACGCTGGGCGAGGGCGTCGCGGTAGTCGTCCGAGCCGCCGTCGCCGCCGCCGTGGTGTTGGTCCTTGCGGTCGCGGCGGCCGCCGTGGCGGCCGTTCCAGCCGTCGTCGTCGTTGTCGTGGCCCTTTCCTTTGCCGTAGCCGTAGCCGTTGCCATTGCCGTAGCCGTAGCCGTTGCCATTGCCGCTGTCGCCGCCGTAGCCGCCGTAGCCGCCATCGCCATAGCCGTGGCCGTGGCCGTCCTCAGCCACCCGCGCGCGGATTGCCGCCTCGTCCCAGGCCGTGCCGTCGGCGAACTGCACAGTCTCGACGCGCTTCGACGCCGACGAAAACCAGTCCTTCACCGTGACGCTGCCGTTGCCGCCCGAGAGCTTCAGCGTGAGGTCGCTGCCGTTGCGCCGCACCGTGACGTTCGCCGCGGCGATGCCCGTGCCGAATCGGATCGCGTCGTTGCCGCCGGAATCGATCACCACGTCGTCGTCGCCGCCCTTGGCATGCACGTAGAGGTCGTTGCCCGCGCCGCCCAGCAGCGTGTCGTCGCCCGCGCCGCCGTCCATCACGTCGTCGCCCGCGCCGCCGTCCAGCCGGTCCTCGCCCGCGTCATCCAGCAGCAGGTCGTTGCCCGCCTCGCCGTAGAGCCGGTTGTCCCCGCTGTTGCCGATCAGCATGTTGGCGAGCGAATTGCCCTTTCCTTCCAGGTCGTCGTCGCCGATCAAGTGCAGCTCTTCGAGGTTCGAACCCAGCGTGTACTTCGCCGAGCTGTAAACGGTGTCGTATCCGGCCCCCGCCTCCTCGGTGACGAGGTCCACCTTGCCCCCGGTCTTGTCGACGTAGTACACGTCGTCGCCCGCGCCGCCCGACATCTCGTCGTAGCCCTTGCGGCCGTCGATGACGTCGTTGCCGCCGGTGCCGGTGAGCACGTCGTTGTGGTCGGTACCGACGATCGGCACGATGCCGCCGCCCCCGCCCGCGATGTTGAGCACGAACGCGTCCTGCGCGCTCGCGCCCGCCGTGTCGGTCGCCGTCACGCGCAGGTCCAGCGCCTCGGGCGCCGTGCCGCCGCCCGCGCTGCCGGGCGGGGTGCCTGTAAACGTGCGCGTCGCGGCATCGAAGCTCAGCCACGAGGGCAGCGCCGAGCCGTCGGCGAGGCTCGCCGCGTACGACAGCGAGTCGCCGGCGTCGATATCGCTGAAGGTGCCCGCGTCGAAGGTGAAGCTGAACGGCTTGCCGGCCGCGGCGTTCTGGTCCGCGATCGGGTTTGCCACGACCGGCACGTCGTTCGTACCGCTCACGCTGATTGTCAGCGTGCCGTCCGAGGAAGCAAGTCCGTCGCTCGCAACGTAGCTGATCGACTGCTCAATCTGCTCGCCAGCGCGCAGCGACTGCGCGGCGGCATTGAGCTCGAACGCATAGGCGCCGTTCGTCGCGAGGTGCAGCGTGCCGTACGTCAGCACGCGGCTATCGGCGTTCGCCACGATCAGCGTCGTTCCGGCATCGACATCGCTGTCGTTCGTCAGCACATTGCCTGAAACGGAGACCGCGTCCTCGCCAAGCGACGCCGCATCGGCCGTCGTGACCGGCGCATCGTTCGCGCCGACCACGGTCACGGTGAGCATCGCGGTGGTAGTCACGATGCCGTCCGACAGCAGGTACTCGAAGCTGTCGAACACCACCTGGTCCTCGCGCAGCAGCTGGACCGCGTCGTTGTCGAGGTTGTAGACGTAGGCGCCGTCCGCGGCCAGCGTGAGCGTGCCGTGGCCACCCTGGATATCGCCGGTCGGCGAAACCACCAGGAGCGCAGCCGGATCGACCTGCCGGTCGACGTCCTCGTCGTTGTCGGTCAGGTTGCCCGAGATCGTCGTCAGTACGTCCTCGCGCAGCGTCGCGGTGTCGTCGCCAGCCACCGGCGCGTCGTTGACGTTGAGGACGATGAGCGCAAATAGGCCCGTCCCGATGGCGCCCGAGAGGTCGGTCGCCACGACCTGCACCAATTGTGCGCCGACTTCGTCGTTGGTGGCCAGGCCGCTGAACGTGCCCGTGCTCGGATCGAAGCTGAGCCACGCCGGCAGCTCGCCCGCGCTGAAGGTCAGCGTGTCGCCCAGGTCGGGGTCGGCGAACGCATCGAGCGACACCGAGAAGCTGAACGCCTCGTCTTCGGTCACGAACGCGTCGGCGAGCGGTGCCGCGAGCAGCGGCGCGTCGTTGGCGTTCGCCACCGCGAGATCGAAGCTCGCACCCACGGTCGCGCCGAACGTGTCCACCGCGGTCACGCTCACGCTCGCGGTGCCAACGTCCTCGTTCGCCGGCGTGCCGCTGAAGGTCAGCGTGTCGGGGTCGTAGGAGAGCCACACTGGCAGCGGATCGCCGCTGGCGAGCGTCGCGAAGGTGGTCGCCGCATCGCCCGCATCCGCGTCCGCGAACGTGCCGGCGGGGACGGTGAAGCTGAAGGGCGCATCTTCGGTCGCGGTCTGGTCGGAAACGGCGACTGCCACCGCGGGCGCGTCGTTGACGTTGGCGACCCTGAGGCTGAAGCCGTCGGTCGCGCCAGCGCCCAGCGCATCGGTCGCCGTTGCAGCGAGCTCGAGCGTGCCGACGTGGTCGTTGGCCGGGGTGCCGCTCAGCAACCGGCTCGCCGGGTCGTAGCTGAGCCAAGCGGGCAGCGCGTCGCCGTTCGCGAGCGTCAGCGAAACCGTGAGCGTGTCGCCTCGATCGGCGTCGGCAAACTGGCCTGCCGGGAGCGTCAGCGCAAACGCCTGGTCCTCCGTCGCCAACCGATCGGCGACCGCGTTGGCGACGACCGGCGCGTCGTTCGTGTTGAGGACCGTGAGTTCGAACTCCTGCGCAGCCTCGCCGCCGTACCGGTCGGTGGCGAGCACGCGCACCGTGAGCAGGCCGACGTCCTCGTTCTTGGCCGTGCCGGAGAACGCCCCGGTCAGCGGATCGAAGGCAAGCCAGGCCGGCAGCGCGTAGCCGTCGGCGAGCAGCGCCGATAGGCTGAGCGCGCCGCCGTCGGCATCGTCGAACGCGTCCGCCGGGAGGGCGTAGGCAAACGCGCCGTCCTCCAGCGCGAGCTGGTCCTCGAGCGCCGCGGCCGCGAAGGGCGCCGTATTGAGCGCGGCGCCGATGTCGAGCGTCGAGCCGCCGGCGAAGCGCAGGCTGCGAATCGCCGGCGCGTCGCGGTCGAAGTCCTCGACCGTGACCTCGTCTCCCGCGCCGTAGGCGATGCGCAGGCTCCCGCCATCGAGCGCCAGGGACAGGTCGGCGGCGGCGATCCCGGCGCCGAAGGTGATGAAGTTGTCGTCGAACCCCGCGTTGTCGCGGATGCGGTCGATGCCGTCACCGCGGTTGAAGACGTACTCGTCGCCGCCCGCGCCGCCCACCAGCAGGTCATCGCCGGTGCCGCCGGTGAGCGCGTCCGGACCGTCGCCCGAGCGCAGCTCGTCGGCGCCCTCGAAGCCGTAGAGCCGGTCGCCGATGTCGGTGCCGGAAAGCGCGTCGTCGAGCGTGTCGCCCTGCACGACGAACGTGTTGCGCACGAGGTCGCGGTAGCCGACCGCCGTGCCGTCGGCGAAGGCGAAGGTATCGATGCCGTGCGCGCCGCCCTCGGCGTTCGTGGGATCGAAGCCGAGGATGCGCACCCGGTCCTCGCCGCCGAGATCGACTACCAGCGCACCCGGGAATTCGCCCGCCGGCGCCTCGAAGCGCAGGTTGTTGCGCAGGTCGGCCAGCGCGATGCCCGGCCCGAACAACAGCGCGTTTTGCGGCGTCGTCGAAATCCCGTCCACGATCGTCAGCACACCGTCGCCGCGGTTGTAGGAATACACGTCATCGCCCGCGCCGCCGTGCACAGTGTCGCCGCCAGCGCTCGCCTGGATGAAATCGTCGCCCTCGAGCGCGTAGATGAGGTCGCGCGCCGCCGTGCCGCGCAGCACCTCCGCCGCGCCGGTGCCGACGATCTCGATGCCGAGCTGGAGCAGCTCGGCGTAGGTCAGGCTTTCGCCCGAGGCGAACTGGACGAAGTCCACCGCCCGCACGCCGAACGGGTCGGCCGGGTCGAACCCGGCGAGCTTGACCGTCTCATCCTCCAGCCGCACGTCCAGCGTGCCGGCCACCGCGTCATAGACGAGGCCCAGGTCCCCGGCGCCCGCGTCCGGGCGGAGGAAGAGGAGCGTGTTCTCCTCGCCCGGCACCGAGACGTCGTCGATGGTATCGGTGCCCGAGCCCGGCTCGACGACGTAGACATCGGCGCCCGCGCCGCCTGCGAGAAGGTCGTCGCCTTGCAGGCCGAAGACGGTATCGCCACCGGTGGCGCCCGCGAGGCTGTCGGCCTCGTTGCTGCCTTCGATCGCGATCCCGGCGTTCAGCAGGTCGACCAGCGATCGCGTCGAGCCGTCGGCGAAGCGCATGGTTTCGAACGGAATCGCCCGCTCGGGATCGCCCAGGTTGACCTCCCGCGTGAAGAGCGTGTCGCCCAGCGTGCCGTATTCGACGAACAGGCTGCCCCCGGAGAGGAAAACGGACACGCTCTCCGGGTCGACGGAGGCGCCGAACTCCACGGTGTTGCGCCCGAGCCCGGATTCGCGGTCGACGATCTCATCGAAGCCGCCGCCTTCCCCGAAGAAGTAGGTGTCGCCGCCGGACCCGCCGTCAAGCACGTCGTCGCCGGCGCCGCCGGCGATGAAGTCGGCGCCGTCCGCCGCGGTGATGGCGTCGTGAATTGCGGTGCCGTCGAGGGAGTCGGCCTGGTCAGTCCCTTCGATCGTGAATCCCCGCTCGAGGAGCGTCTCGAAATCGTACTCGTCGTCTTCGGCTTCGAAGTAGAACGTCGATATAGCGACCTCGTCGAACAGGTCGGCAGGTTCGAATGCGGCGATACGCACGAGGTCGCCCTCGGAAGCGAAGCGGATCTCAAGAAAGCCGCCGCTGTGGGAAAGCCTGAGCTCCTGGAATTCGATGTCGCCGCCGAACTCGAGCGTGTTGTTGCCGTTGTCGTGGATCGCGAGCGTGCCGTCGCCGCGCTCGAACAGATAGGTATCGTCCCCGTCGCCGCCGCGTGCGATGTCGTCGCCGCCTCCGCCGCCGGCGAGAAAGTCCTCGCCCACCCCGCCGGACAGAACATCGCTTCCGTCGCCGCCTAGAAGGACGTCATCCCCCGCGCCGCCGCTCACGACGTCGTCGCCCGCGCCGGCGTCGATCGCGTCGTCGCCGGCGCCACCGATGAGCTGGTCTCCTCCGTCGCTCGGCTCGTTGTCCATGTAGACCGGTTCCGCGAACAGGTCGCCCGTTTGCGCATACGCGACCGCGTTCCCGCCGCCGGCCGGAGCCTCGCTTGCCGTGAGCTCGAAGGCCGAGGCGTCGTCGAAGAGGGCGATGCTCGTCCCGGCACTGCCGGTAGTCGCCAGCTCGGCACCGACGCTGGCGACGAGCCCTGCCAGGTCGAACATACGGATTGAGCCGTTCGCATCCACGAACTGCACCCGGTGAACGGGCGACACCATGCTGACGCTGCCGCCGTCACCCTCGTCCACCAACAGCGTAAGCGTGCCGTCGGTCGCGACGACCGCACCGACCATGTCCGGCGTGATGTCCGCACCGAAGGAGAGCGTATCGGTCTCGCCTTCGTCGCCGAACGCCGGGTCGATTGAATCCTCGCCGTCGCCGTAGTTGAAGAGATAGACGTCGCTCCCGGGCCCGCCGCGCAGCGCGTCGCTGCCCTTTTCGCCCGCGACGATGTCGTCGCCCGGACCGCCGTGCGCCTCGTCGTCTCCGGCCCCGGCGCCGAGGATGTCGCTGCCCGCCTGCCCGCGCAGCTCATCGTCATTGCCGCGGCCGAGCAGGATGTCGTCACCGTCGTCGCCCCAGATGGTGTCCTCGGCGGCGCTGCCCCTGAGCGTGTCGGCATCTTCCGTACCTCTCTGGACGCCAATCGTGCCGTCGGCCATGTCGAGGACCTCGTCGAGCGTCAGCTCGGTGCCATCCTGCAGACGGAAAGCGCGAAGCGAAAGGTCGGCGACCGAGCTGCTGTTGCCTTCGGCGTAGCCGTTCTCGGAGATGATGGCACCGTCGTTCGTACCGCGGATGCCGATAGCCAGTTCGGTGACGTTTCCCGTGTCCTCGTCGATCCGCGTGGCGATCTCGAGGTCGTCCACCTCGATGTCGTCGCCGAACTCGATCGCGTCCTCTTCGGCGAAGCCTCCCGTGTCGCGCTGCAGGAGGTAGTCGCGCAGGTCTTGAAGGGTGGCGATCGCATCGCCGGGTGAAACGCCATCCGTGAACGGGATGAGGCGGCCGCGGAGGTCCTCCGGGAGCAGATCGACAAGACCGCCGTCGCCGTTCTGGGCCCAGTAGTCGCTCGAGAAGCTGCCGCCGCCGCCGAGGAGAGCCTCTGCCTCCTCCAGCTGGACAAGGCCTTCGCCGTAGAGCTGGAAGAGATAGAAGCGCGACGAATCCTCGTCCGAGCCGACGATCTCGTACAGCCAGCCGAGCAGCTGCTGCAGCGCGACCTGCGCCTCGCGCGCGGGCACGCCCTCCTGCATCTGCACGAGCGGTCCGAAGATGTCTCCCGGGATCTCGTAGTTCCACGAGAGCTCGGCCCAGTAGTCGTTGAAATAGTTCCCGTCCTCGTCGTCCAGGGCGTTCGCAAATGCGGCGCGCGCCGCGTACTCCATTTCGTTGTAAGACCATTCCGCGCCCTGCCTGAGCGGGGTGGTCAGCCACAGATCCAGATCCGACAAGGCCTGGCGCGCGAAATCGGCGCTGACGCCGCCCTGAAGAAGGAGGAGCGGCTCGAGCAGGTCCAGCGGTATGCCGGCGGCGGCGCCGCCGTCGGACTCGATCGCCCAATAGTTGCTATAGAAGTATTCCTCGCCTTCCAGCCCCTCGATCTCGGACAGCTCGCTGCGGCCTTGCGCGTAGGCCTGCTCGAAGCCTTCGCGCACGGTCACGTCGCCGCCGTCGGCCCGCGCGCGCGCGATCACGTCGTCGAGATCGCTACCCCCGCCTATGACGATCGTGTCGTCGCCGCTTTCCCCATCGATCCGGTCGCGGCCCTCGCCGCCGTCCAGGCGATCGTCGCCGCCGCTGCCGTAGAGCGCGTCGTCGCCCTCGCCGCCGTCGAGCAGGTCATCGCCCTCGCCGCCGTCGAGCTCGTCGTCGCCGTCGCCGCCGCGCAGCTCGTCCCCGCCCTCGCCGCCGTCGAGCAGGTCGTCGCCCCGGCCACCCTGCAGCACGTCCGAACCGGCTTCGCCGTAAAGCTCGTCGGCGCCGCCCTCGCCATCGGCGCGGTCGTCACCCTCCCCGGCGAAGATGATCGTGCGGCGCTCCGAGCCTTCCAGTATGTCGTCGACATCGGTGCCGAAGATGACTTCGGCGTCGCCCGCGCCGATGAGCGTGAATACCTGAAAGGCGCTGAGCGTGGTCGCGCCGTCGCTGAATTCGAAGGCGTCGATATTCCCCGTCGGGCTGAAGTCATCCGCGAAATCCGCGATCGCCACCGCGTCCCCGGTGGCGACGACTTCGATGTACAGCTCCCCGTCGGAGAGGCCGTAGTCCACGTCATCGGGCGACAGCAAGCCGAACGACAGCGTGTCGAATCCGCCGCGGTCGGACAGGATGAGAAAACCGCTTTCGAACCGGTAGAGGTCGTCGCCCGCGCCGCCCTGCAGCTCGTCGAATCCGCCGCCGCCCGAGAGCTCGTCGTCGGTGTCGAAGCCTTCGATGACGTCGTCCCCCGGCGTGCCGGCGAGCGCCCGCTCGCGCAGCATCGCCTCGTCCCACACCGTGCCGTCGTCGAAGCGCAGCTCCGCAAGGCCGGACACGTACCCGGCAAACTGGCCCGCCACGGTGATTTGCTCGCCCGAATCGAGCGTGAGCACCATGTTTCCTTCGCGATTGCGCACCAGCACGTCGCCGGGGGCGATCCCGGCGGCGAGCTCGAGCGCGTCCTCTCCGCCGCCGGCAACGATGGCGTCGTTGCCGTCGCCGCGCGCGTAGGCATAGACGTCCGCATCCGCGCCGCCGTCGAGGAAGTCGTCACCCGCGCCGCCCACGAGCCGGTCGGCGCCGCCGGCGCCGTGGAGGGAATCGTTGGCCTCGCGGCCCTCGATGAGGTCGTCCGAGTCGTAGCCGACCAGTCGCTCGGACTCTTCAGTGCCGATCAGCACCTCGGATGCGATGCGATCGGCATCCCATTCCGTGCCGTCGCCGAAACGAACGTTCTCCACCCGGTAGGCGGCACCGTCGAACCAGTGCTGCACCGTGAGCGTTTCGCCCGTCGCGGGCAACGTGACCAGCAGGTCGCCCTCGCGGCGCAGGAGCTTCACGTCCTCGGGTACCAGGGAAACCTGAATGGTGTCGTTCGAATCGGGCCGCGTGTTCGGCAGGAAAACCCGGTCATTGCCCGAGCCGGCGCCATAGAGGACCGTGACGTCGCCCTCGAGCCGCGGCGGCGCGTTGAAGAAGAACGCTTCCGGCCGGTCGACCCGCCAGTGGCCGATGCGGTCGTCGCCCGCGCCGCCGTCGATCACGTCGTTGCCGTGGCCGCCGGTGTGGATGGAGTCGCTGCCTTCACCGCCAAAGAGGGTGTCGCTGCCGGCGCCGCCGTCGATGAAGTCGTTTCCAGCGCCGCCGTCGATCAGGTCGTCACCGGCATGGCCGTACAGCGTGTCGTCGCCGCCCTCGCCGTAAACGCGGTCGCGCAACTGCCCGGCGACGATGCGGTCGTCGCCTGGCGTGCCCTGCCAGACGAGCCGGTCCAGCACGTCCTCCCGGTCCCATACCGTGCCATCGGCGAACTCGAACCGGCGCACCGACGACCACAGGTGCGTGACTCTGTTGCCGCCGCCGAGGAAGTCGCGGATCGTGAGCGAGGAATCCTCGTCGCCCGCCACCTGCAGGCGAATGTTGCCGTGGCGCTCGGTCGGGCCGACGATCTCCGTCTCGGCGAACACCGTCACGTCCTCCGGCGCGATGTCCGCTCCGAGGCGCACCACGTCATCGACGATCTGCGACCCCGGAATCCGCCCCGGCAGCCAGTACCAATAGGACCAGTCCGACTCGTTGGCGATGATGCGGTCGTGGCCGTCGCCGCGGCCGAACAGGAATACGTCCGCGCCGAGCGAGTAGGTGAAGGGCTGCATGGGCTCGACGTACTCGTCGTCGCCCGCGCCGCCGTCGTAGAGGTCCGAGCCGTGGCCGCCGAACAGCAAATCGCCGCCGTCGCCGCCTTCGAGGAGGTCGTCGCCGCCGTCGGCGGACTCGGAGAGCGTCGAGAGAAGGAATAGCCGCTCGCTCTCGCCGAACAGGCGATCGTCGCCCGCGCCGCCCATCAGGCGATCATTCCCGTCACTCCCGGAAAGCTCGTCGTCGCCTTCGCCGCCTTCCAGGCGGTCGGCGCGCGATTGGCCGAAGAGCTCGTCGTCGCCTTCGAGACCGAGAATGAGGTTCTTCGCCGCCACGTAGCCCCGCAGCGTGTCCGCCCCCGGCGTCCCGGTAACGGTCGCATTGGTAAGGTCCGCGGCGGCGAGCACCGTGCCATCGGCGAACTGCACCCGCTCGATCGGCCTGCCGTTGAGATGATCGACCACGGTGATGCGGTCGGCGCCTCCGGCGAGCGAGATGACGAGGTTGGCTCCTTCGTTGGTGAGGCTCACGTCGCCGAGCGTCACGCCCGGCTTGAAGAGCACGGTGTCGAAGCCGCTTTCCTCGGCGATCGTGTCCGCTCCGTCGCCGAAGCCGAAGCGGAAGGTGTCGTTGCCGCCGCCCCGGCTCTGCCAGTAGCCCGTGTTGAAATCGACGCCGATATCGACCCGGTCGTCGCCCGGCCCGCCATCGATCACGTCATCGCCCGCGCCGGGAATGATCTGGTCGCTGCCTTCGCCGCCCTCCAGGAGGTCGGCCCCCTCGCCGCCGTCGAGTGAGTCCGCACCCGCACCGCCGATCAGATGGTCGTCGCCCGCGAAGCCCGAAACCACGTCGTCGCCGCCCAGGGCATCGATCGTGTCCGCGCCGGGCGAGCCCACGAGAAGATCGGCCGCCTCGGTCGGCACGAGCAGATCCGTAAGGCCGAATTGCGTGCCGTCGGAGAAGGCAAAGCGCTCCAGCGACGCGGGGACCCACCAGTTGCCCTCGAAGGAAAGCACGTCCCCCGTCGCCGGCAGCTCGAAGCGAAGCGAGTTCCAGTCCCCGGCCACTACGCGCACGTCGGCGCGCGTGAGCCCGCCGCCGAAGAACACCGTGTCGATGCCGTCGAGCTCTTGGATGCGGTCGCGGCCCGAGCCCGGCCGGAAGAGATAGAAGTCGTCGCCGACATTCCCGCGCAGCACATCGTCGCCCGCGCCCCCGTCGAGGATGTCGGCGCCCTGCAGGCCGGAGAGATCGTCCGCGCCCGCGCCGCCGTAGAGAAGGTTGTCGTGCAGGCCGCCTTCGATCGATGCGGACGCACCATCCCCGTAGAGCACATCCTCGCCAAAGCCCCCGCCCAGGCGCCCGCCCGAAGCACGCACCGCCTCGGTAAAGTCGGAGGTACCGGCCCTTACCGGCGCGCCGGCCGCATCGAAGGCGAACGCCCGGTCCTCGTTCACCTGGCCGCCCGCGTCGAGGATGAAGCGCTCCCTGAAGGCGAAGTAGCTCGTCTCGCCAAGGAGGTCGCGCCCGCGCAGGGACCGGGCGAACTCCTGCAGCCGCGCCGTGCCGGCGGCCTCATTCACTGCGATCTCCGCCTCGAACATCGGCACCAGTGGCGTGAGGTCCCCGTAGGGGGTCGCGCCTGCGCGCGGCACCAGCGTCATCGCTTCGTACTGCGAGCGAAAGTGCGTCTGGTTGAGCAGCTCCCCGTAGAAGCGCTCGGTGAGGTCGCGGTAGCTCT
>JBASCW010000039.1:0-18566 GCA_049651845.1 Burkholderiales bacterium
CGGGGATCCTGATCAAACTGAACGGCAGCAGCCATGCCGACTAACGAGCGAGGACCGGGCGTGCGGCTTTCATCTGGGCCAGAGCATTCAATGCTCGCAAACAGGCCGGCTATAGTGACGCAGTCCGACCTTCTCTCGTCATCTCCGTTGCCGTTGCAGAAACGGGGAAGTCCTCATAGTTCAATCATAAGAAGTATTGCGGCCTATCTTAGTCGCGTTCTCCCCGCGCCGCTGTGAATGCTCCGTGCAATCAGCACGATAGATGCGTTCGCGATTTGCGGCTGCCAGGATAGGCCGCAGGATTCGCGCAAGACAATGATTTCCCGCACGTATCTCGGATCGCGATGGAACGGTATCCGTCGCAGCCCGCCGACTCGCCGGGATCGGGTGTTCGGGTGCCTAGCGGCCGAGCGCTTTGTGGGTTGACAGCACTTCGAGCACGAGCCGGCGGTTCTTTCCCGTGACTTCCGTGCGTACGACTGCGGTAAGCCCGCCCCGGTGGACGATCGTGGAGCGCGCGCGCAGCGTGCGGCCCTCGCCCGGGCTGATGTAGAACGCCGAGATCGTCGCCAGCCGCCAGCCGCCCGCGAGCTTTTCAGCCGCGTGCTTCGCGGCCATGGCAATGAGGATGCCGCCTTGCGCGTGGCCCACGCGGTTGCCGGCGTGCAGGCCGTTCTGCAGCACGCCCGCGCCGCCCCAGAAATTTTCGATGAACGTCCCGGGCGCGGCCAGAGCGGACTCTGCTTGCTTGAGGATTTCCTTTTCCGACTTCTCGAGCTGGGAGAGCTTCAATGGAAAAGGCTCGGAAAACCCTCGTTTTCGCAGCGGAACAGGATGCAGGCTCATCCCTTTCGGTGGCTGCAGCGCCATGAAGCTGCCGGTGCCGTAGCATACCTGCCCCGCGCTGCCCACGACCGAGACGCAGCTCAGGCCCAGGCGCCCGGCGGCGCGATGGAAGAAGCCCTGGAACTCGCCCTGCGCGCGCAGGCGCCCGCGGGCGGGGGCGCCCGTGAACTGCAGGCTCAGGTTGACGGTGGCGATGCGCGTCTCGCGCGAGAGCTGCGCGCGGATGCTCGCGCCGAGCGCGAGGTCGGCGAGCATCGCCAGTGCGCTCAAGTCCACCTCGCCCGCCGCGTCCGTACACCAGGGGCCGGGATCGAGCGAGAGACGAACGCCGCTGCGCGCGACCTTGTCGAAGGAGACGTCGAGAAAGTTGCCGGGGAAATGCAGCCCGGGAATCCGGTTCAGCGCGATGCCGCGCAGCACGCGGCGCCGGATGAGCTCCCGGTCGTTCAATGCTTCCTGAGCCGCGTGTCCTGGCCGGGCGGCGCGTCCTTCACCGCATCTTCCAGCGTGAAGCACTCGCGCCATTCCTGCGGCGGGCGGATTCTGCCGTCCGGGCCGACCTGGTCGAGGCCCCAGTAGATCTCCAGCCAGTGGCCGTCCGGGTCGCGGAACTCGACCGCGACCTGGCAGCCGGCGCGCCGCCGGCCCTCGAACTCGACCTTCACGCCGTTCTGCTTCAGCCACTCGCGCGCGGCGAAGACTTCGTCGAGCGTAGCGACCTCGAAGGCCATGTGGTGCATCTGCCGGTGGGTCGAAGCGCCGGGCGCGGCGTCCCCAGCGGCGCTTTGTGCCACTCCTACCAGCGCGACACCGTGGTGATCGGAGGCGCAGCGCATGAAGACCATGCAACCCTTCATCATGGTCTCGGGATAGACGTCCGACACGCGGAAGCCGAGCACGCCGGTGTAGAAGCGCGTGGAGCGCTCGATGTCCGAGACCATCAGCACCACGTGGCCGATCTTGGTGAGGCTGAACGGCCGGCCAGCCTTGGGCCCGAGCGCGCGCAGCGCCTCGCTCGCGGGGCTCTTCAGCCCTTCGTGGTCAACGATGCCTCTGGCCACAGGCTTTCAGTCCTTCCCTCTGAATGCGACGAAAAGAAACAGCAGGAACACCAGCAGGAGCAAGCCGTGTTCGACGCCCCAACCGTGAAAATGCCTTTCGGGCGCGCCGTGGCCGGGGTGCGCGATCGCGCTCCCGGCCGCCGCCAGCCACAGTGCCATCAAGCCGCGCATAGCATTCCTTCCGTTTCGATGAATTTGACGATGACCTCGATCCCCTGCCCGGTCTTCAGATTGCTGAAGACGAACGGCCGCTTGCCGCGCATCTTCTTCGCGTCGCGCTCCATGACCTCGAGCGAGGCGCCGACCATGGGCGCGAGGTCGATCTTGTTGATCACCAGCAGGTCCGACTTGACGATGCCGGGACCGCCCTTCCTCGGGATCTTGTCGCCCGCGGCGACGTCGATCACGTAGAGCGTGAGGTCCGAGAGCTCGGGGCTGAAGGTGGCGGCGAGGTTGTCGCCGCCCGACTCGATGAGGATCAGGTCCAGGCCCGTGAAGCGGCGGTTCAGGCGCTCCACCGCCTCCAGGTTGATCGAGGCATCCTCGCGGATCGCGGTATGCGGGCAGCCGCCGGTCTCCACGCCGATGATGCGCTCGGGCGCGAGCGCCTCGTTGCGCACCAGGAACTGCGCGTCCTCTTCGGTGTAGATGTCGTTGGTCACCACCGCGAGGTTGTAGCGGTCGCGCAGCCGCTTGCAGAGCGCCAGCGTGAGCGCCGTCTTGCCCGAGCCCACCGGCCCGCCAATGCCGACGCGAAGCGTCATAGCCGGCCCATCACGAGCGGAACAGCCGGCTGTATTGCGTTTCGTGCTTCGAGGAGAGCATGGCGAGGCCCGGCGCGAAGTTGCCGATGTCCTCGTCCTTCATCGAAAGAACTCTCGGGATGAAAATCGAGATTCTTTCCCCCAGATCTAGAAGGATCCTCTGCCCATCGGTCTGGCCGAGCGGCACGGCTTTCACCGCGGCCATCACCTGGTTCTCGACCCAGGCCCAGAGGTAGGCCTGCAGCGCCGCTTGCGGCTCGATCTTCCAGTGCGCGGCCGCGTAGGCGAACGCCGCCGGGAACGATGGTTCTACGACCGGAACCTCGCCGACGCCGAGGTCCTTCAGGAGCCGGTTGAGCGAATAGCCCATCTGCACCGTCTCGGCGCGCAGCTCCGCGGTCTCGCGGCTCGCCAGGAATTGCCGATTGGTGTCTTCCGCTCTTGACGAGGCCTTCTCGACGAAAGAAGAAATCAGGGAAAACAGCAGGGGCGCTTCCATCTTGGCCACCGAATGCTCGAGGACGTCGCCGATCCACTGCTCCGCGCTCGCCGCATCCTTGACCACGCCGGCCTCGACCGCGGCTTCCAGTCCGCCGGAATAGCTGTAGGCGCCGACCGGGAGGGCTGGACTCGCCAACTGGAGGAGTTTGGAGAGATTCACTTGTGGTGATGGTGACCGTGGTCATGGCCGCAATGCTCGTCGTGGACATGATCGTGGTCGCGATCGTGGCTGTGCCCGTGGTCGTGGATCTTGCCGCCGTGCCCCATCTCGTCGTGCTGGTGGCGGCCGCCTGCGTAGGCGCCGGCCTCGGGCTCGAACGGCGCTTCCATCGCCGTGACCGTAGCGCCGAGCTTCCCGAGCATCTCCTCGAGCACGCGATCGGGCGCCAGGCGCAGGAAGCCGTTGCCCACCTGCACCGGGACGTGGCGGTTGCCGAGGTGGTAGGCCGCCTTGGCGAGCGCGGCGCCATCCGCGCACTCGACGTGCAGCACCTTCTCGGGCTGGGCGACCACCTCGATCACGCGCCCGTCGGAAGCGGTCACCAGGTCGCGGTCGCGCAGGATCTCGCCGCGCGGCAGCTTGAGGCCCACTTCCTCTCCCGACGCGAGCTTGGTGCGCAGGCGGCTCTTCTGCCGCTGCTCGAACGGCAGGATCAGCTGCCCCTTGACCTCGACCTTGTAGGCCGAGCGCGGGATCTTCAGTTTCGACTTGATCTCGAGCATCAGAACAGGAAATATCTTTGCGTCAGCGGCAGGACCTTGGCCGGCTCGCAGACCAGCAGCTCGCCGTCGGCGCGCACTTCGTAGGTTTCGGGATCCACCGTGACCTTCGGCTGCCAGCTGTTGTGGACCATGTGCTTCTTGCCGATCTTGCGGACGCCTTTTACCGGGACCAGGGTTCTCAGGTTCATTTTCGGAACGTCCCTTCCCTTCAGAAAAGCCTTCGATACGAAGGTCACGGAAGTGCTGCGCAAGGCCTTGCCGAAGGAACCGAACATCGGCCGGTAGTGGACCGGCTGCGGCGTCGGGATCGAGGCGTTCGGGTCGCCCATCGCCGCCGCCGCTATGGCTCCCCCTTTCATCACCAAGGATGGCTTGACCCCGAAGAAAGCAGGCTTCCACAGTACGAGATCGGCCAGCTTGCCGGCCTCGATCGAGCCCACCTCGTGCGCCAGGCCGTGCGCGATGGCCGGGTTGATCGTGTACTTGGCGATGTAGCGCTTGACCCGGAAATTGTCGTTCTTGCCTTTGTCTTCTTTCAAAGATCCTCTTTGAATCTTCATCTTATGGGCTGTCTGCCAAGTCCGGATGACCACTTCACCGACGCGCCCCATCGCCTGCGAGTCCGAGGACATCATCGAGAAGGCGCCGAGGTCGTGCAGGATGTCCTCGGCCGCGATGGTCTCCTTGCGGATTCTCGACTCGGCGAAAGCCACGTCCTCGGCGATCGCCGGGTCGAGGTGGTGGCAGACCATCAGCATGTCGAGGTGCTCGGCGATGGTGTTGACCGTGTAGGGCATCGTGGGGTTGGTGGACGAGGGCAGCACGTTCGGCTCGCCGCAGATCTTGATGATGTCCGGCGCGTGCCCGCCGCCCGCGCCCTCGGTGTGGAAGGTGGAGATCGAGCGCCCCTTCATCGCCGCGACCGAGGTCTCCACGAAGCCGGATTCATTGAGCGTGTCGGTGTGGATCGCCACCTGCACGTCCATCTTGTCGGCGACGCCGAGGCAGGCGTCGATCGCCGCCGGCGTGGTGCCCCAGTCTTCGTGGAGCTTCAGCCCCATCGCGCCGGCCTCGATCTGTTCCTTCAAGGGCAAAGGCATGGAAGCATTGCCTTTGCCCAGGAATCCCAGATTCATCGGGAAGGCCTCCGCCGCCTCGAGCATGCGGTGGATGTGCCAGCGCCCCGGCGTGCAGGTGGTGGCGAAGGTGCCGGTCGCGGGGCCCGTGCCGCCGCCGATCATGGTGGTGACGCCCGACATCAGCGCCTCCTCGATCTGCTGCGGGCAGATGAAGTGGATGTGGCAGTCGACGCCGCCGGGGGTGACGATCGTGCCCTCGCCCGCGATGATCTCGGTGCCCGCGCCGATCGGGATCGTGATCGCCGGCTGGATGTCCGGGTTGCCGGCCTTGCCGATCCTCCAGATGCGTCCCGCCTTGATGCCGATGTCGGCCTTGACGATGCCCCAGTGGTCGACGATGAGCGCGTTGGTGATCACCGTGTCGGCCACCTTGGCCGAGGGCAGCTGGCTCTGGCCCATGCCGTCGCGGATCACCTTGCCGCCGCCGAACTTCACCTCCTCGCCGTAGACCGTGTGGTCCTTCTCGACCTCGATCCAGAGCTCGGTGTCGGCCAGGCGCACGCGGTCGCCGGTCGTCGGGCCGAACATTTCCGCATACGCCTGTCTCGTGATTTTCACCTGAGTTTTCCGTTTACTTTTCCGGCGAAGCCGAAGACCCGCCGCAAACCGACCAATCCAACCAGTTCGACGGTTCTCGTCTGCCCCGGCTCGAAGCGCACGGCCGTCCCGGCCGCGACGTTCAGGCGGCAGCCGTAGGCCGCCTGGCGGTCGAACTCGAGCGCCTCGTTGGTCTCGTAGAAGTGGTAGTGCGAGCCGACCTGCACCGCACGGTCGCCGGTATTGGTGATCTTCAATTGGCTCGTCTTTCTCTTCTCATTCAGGAGAATTTCCCCTGCAACGACCTTGATTTCGCCTGGAATCATGGGATCGGGTTGTGCACCGTCACGAGTTTCGTTCCGTCCGGGAACGTGGCTTCGACCTGGATGTCCGGGATCATTTCCGGCACGCCTTCCATCACGTCGGCGCGCTTCAGGATCGTCGCGCCGAAGCTCATCAGGTCCGAGACGCTTCGTCCTTCCCGCGCGCCCTCCATCACCGCGGCGGTGATCAACGCCACCGCCTCCGGAAAGTTGAGCTTGAGGCCCCTCGCCTTGCGCCGCTCGGCGAGCAGCGCGGCCGTGAAGACGAGCAGCTTGTCCTTCTCTCTTGGCGTCAATTCCATTTTCTTCTTGGCGGAAGTTCGGGGAACAGCGGGAAAAACTCAAGCGATCTTCACTCTCGCCTCGCCGATGCCGGCGAAGCGCGCGACGACTTCGTCGCCCGGCTGCGCGATCTCCAGCCCCGTCCAGGCGCCCGTGGTGACGACGTCGCCCGCGTGCAGCCCGAGGCCGCGCTTGGCGCAGTGCTTCACCAGCCAGGGCAGCAGGCGGAACGGGTTGCCGAAGGAGTGCGCGCCCTTCGCCTTCGAGACGCGCGTACCGATGCGGAATTCCATCTCCTGCTTCGGGAAGTCGATCTTCTGCCAGTCCTTGATGCCGCTGCCGACCACCAGCGCGCTGTTGTTCTGGAAATCGGCGAGCTTCCACAGGCCCGAGGTCTCCTTCCAGTTCGCGAGGCGCGTGTCGCAGAGCTCGATCGCCACCACCACCTCGCCTACGGCGGCCGCGATCGAGCTCGCCGAATACGGCCGGCCGCGCGGCGGCAGGTCCTTCGCCAGGCGGAAGGCGACCTCGGCCTCGACACCGATCATCTGCATCGTCGCGCCGGCGACGCTCGCCGGGCTGCGCAGCACGCTCTCGGCGGCGATCGGCGCCGCGGTCGGCTCGACCTTGTCGCTCGGCCCGCCCGCCTTCCAGGCCGTGGCGCGCGCGCCGGGCCAGAGCGCCGCGAACACTTCCTCCTGGATGCGGTAGGCCTCCTTCTCGGTGCTCAGCGGCAAGTCGGCGGTCTGCGCCGGCTTGCGCTTGCGGAAGGCCTCGATCAGCCGCCGGGTCCCCTCGGTGATGGTCGGCAGGCCGCGCTTGCGCAGCAGCGCGTCGACCAGCGTCTTCTGTGCCTCTTCCCTGCTCATGTCCGCCAGATCCTCGGTTCGCTCGCTTCCCGGCCGGTGAGCGCGGGTCGAAGCATTCGCCAGAGCGCGGTGAAGTAGCCGCGCGCCGCCTCGCCCGAATCGCCGAGGTAGCGCGCCAGCAGAATGCCCGGAAGCACGGTGACCGCGCCGCGGCCTGTTTCCGGTTCGGCTTTCCGCAAACCGTTCAAGAGCGCTTGATTCAAGTTCGACGACGAAGCAAACAGGGTGCCGAACACCGGCCTGCCGCCGAGGCCGGCGGGCGAGGCCATGAGCCGGCCGCCGCCGTCGATGCGGCCGCGCTCCAGCCACAGCAGCCGGCCTTCGCGGCGCACGCGGATCGAGCTGCGGTAGCTGCCGCGCGCGTAGCGCTCGCCCGAGCCGGTGCGCCCGAGGCAGACGATGTCCCAGCCGATGAGCGACGCGTCCGCCGCGAGCTCCACTTCGCAGTCCGTGCGCGCGAGCGCGCCGTCGAAGACGATGGTTTCCTGCGGCAGCCACTCGAGCGTGCCGCGCACGGCGAAGCGCAGCGCCTGGCTGGCCCAGGGACCGGCCGAGCGGTACCACTTGGCCGCGCCCGGCGTGGTCAGCAGCGCGCACGCGCGCTCCCGGACGCTGGCGTCGAGCTGCAGCTCGTCGCCGCCCGCGATGCCGCCGGGCGGATGCACCACGATCGCGTGGCAGACCTCGCCACCCTCCGGATAGAGCGGCTTCTGGACCACGAGCGGGCCGTCGTGCTGCTTTCTCTCGAGGATGCTTTTCCCGTCCCTGAATCCGAATTCCAGGGAAAGTGAGGCTTTCCACGAGCTGACGATGGGCTCCGCGAGCTGCATCCCCGAATCATACTGCCGGTCTTGCCGCGCAGGTCCTCCGTCGTCAGCGCCCGGATTGCTTGAGGCAGGCGGCCCGCTTGCCGGCGTCGGAGACCTGGCCGCACCACGTCTCATCCTTGAGCTTTCTGGCCACCACCAGGTAGCAGGTATCGCGGTAGGTCTGCGGGTCGCACTGCACGCCGGGGGACGCGAAGCGGCACGGCGCGGCGATCTGCATGCATAGCGCTGGTTTGCCCTTGCGCTCGGCGATCTGGTAGAGGCAGCTCCAGCGCGAGGAATCGAAGCTGACCCGGTCGCACAGCAGCTCGTCGCTGTCGCGCAGCGCAAAATTCATGAGGCAGGCGCCGCGCTTCAGCTCGTCCCCGATGGCGTCGCATCCCCCTGCCGACCGGGGCGTGACCTGCCAGAACGCGGCCGCGACGCCGGCCGCGAGCAGCAGCGCGCCCGCGGCCGAGGCGCGCGTCAGCCTCGCGCTACCCGCCCGTGCAAGGTACGCGACGAATGCCGCCAGCATGATCGGCGCGGTGGCGTGGTTGACCAGCAGGTAGAAAAGGCCGCACAGCGCGTCCGGCGCGAATACGCACGGCGCGAGCGAGACCACCTCCAGAACCAGGGCGCCGAGCATCGCCCGAAACGCCCAGCGGGCGCCCGACGGAGCAGGCGCGCCGGCGAAGAGCCGGTGCAGCGAAGCGAGAACCACGCACGCATGCCCCAGCACCGCTACGAACGGCCGCAGGTGCAGCAGGGAGAACGACCCCTGCAGCGTCGGGTCGGCGTTCAGGAACAGGTCGGGGATCGCTCGCGCATCGACGATCAGGAGCGCGCATGCCGCGACGACTGGCAGCAAATGCAGCAGGCGCAACAGTGTCGCCATCAGATACTTGCGAGTATATTATTGCGACCGCCGCTAGGCGGTCGGACCGCCGGCCCTGAAATGATGCTATCTCGCATTCTTCCTGCAATCGTGGTCGCTGCGCTGGGCGCGTCCCAAGCCCTTGGCCAAGGATATCCGAATCGGCCCGTCCGAGTGGTCGTGGCGTTCGCTCCGGGGACGACCTCCGACATCGTCGGGCGGATGTTCTCGGACAAACTCACGCAGGCGACCGGCCAGCCGTTCGTGGTGGAGAACCGGACCGGGGCCGGCGGCACGATCGGCGCCGAGTTCGTGGCGAAGTCCGCGCCGGACGGCCATACGCTGCTCGTGTCCACGGCGGCGCTGCCGGTGAGCGCCCACGTCTATCGCAACCTCAAGTACGACACCGGCCGCGATTTCGCTTCGATCACGGTGGTGTCGCATTCGCCGCTCGCCCTTGCGGCGAACCTCGACTTTCCGCCGCGCAATGTCGCCGAGCTGATCGAGTACGCGAAGACGCATCCCGGCAAGGTTAATTTTGGATCTGCCGGCGTCGGCACGTCGCACCATCTCACCGGGGAAAAATTCAAGATCGACACCGGCATCAACGTCGTTCACGTCCCGTACAAGGGTTCCGGCCCGGCGCACGTCGATCTTCTCGGCGGACAGATCCAGATGATGTTCGACAACATCGTTGCGCTCATACCCCACTTCCGGGCGGGCAAACTGCGGCCGATCGCCGTCTCGAGTGCGAAGCGCAATGCCATGCTGCCTGACGTGCCGAGCATCCACGAGGCAGGCGTCAAGGGTTTCGAGACGGTCGCCTGGTTCGGTTTCGTCGCACCGGCCGGAACGCCGCAGGACGTGATCAGCCGTCTGCACGCAGAATTCACCCGTGCGCTGGCGCTTCCGGAGGTGCGCCAGCGGCTGATCGATACGGGTTCGGATGTCGTCGGCAACTCACCCGAAGCGGCCGATCGCCACCTGCGCGACGAGATTGCCAAGTGGGGCGTCGTCGTTCGGGCGGCAAACGTCACTGCGAACTAGGCGGGCGTCCGGCTGATGCGGATGTCAATCCGCTGGCGGCAACTCATACCGCCAGCAGCCCCTTGACGCCGTCCTTGTCCATGTCCGCTCCCGCGCCGCGCTTGACGATCTCGCCGCGCTCCATGACCAGGTACTGGTCGGCGAGCGACCGCGCGAAGTCGTAATACTGCTCGACCAGCAGGATCGCCATGTCGCCGGTGGCGGCCAGCGCGCGGATCGCGCGCTCGATGTCCTTGATGATCGACGGCTGGATGCCCTCGGTCGGCTCGTCGAGGATCAGCAGCTTCGGGCCCATCGCCAGCGCGCGGCCGATCGCGAGCTGCTGCTGCTGGCCGCCCGAGAGGTCGCCGCCGCGGCGCCCCAGCATCTGCCTGAGCACCGGGAACATCTCGAAGATGCGCGCCGGCAGCTTCGCGCCGCGCGGCCGCGTGGCGAGGCCCATCTGCAGGTTCTCCTCGACCGTCAGGCGCGGGAAGATCTCGCGCCCCTGCGGCACGTAGCCGATGCCCGCCTGGGCGCGTTCGAATGGTTTTGCATTTGCAATGCTTTTTTCATAAAAAAGCACTTCACCGGACTTGGCGGGCACCAGCCCCATCAATGTGCGCAGCAGCGTGGTCTTGCCGACGCCGTTGCGGCCGAGCAGCGCGGCCACCTTGCCCGCCGGAATCTCGAACGAGAGGTCCCGCAGGATGTGGCTGCCGCCGTAGTACTGATTCAGGTTGTTGACCTTCAGCATCTCATTTGAAAAGCGATAGAAAAGTAAAAGCTAACGACCCAAATACACTTCGATGACTTTGGGGTCGTTCTGCACCTGCTGCATCGGCCCCTCGGCGAGCACGCTGCCCCCGTGCAGCACCGTGACCTGGCGCGCGATCTTCTCGATGAAAGCCATGTCGTGCTCGACCACCACCAGCGAGTGCTTGCCCGCGAGCGACAGGAACAGCTCCGCGGTGCGCTCGGTCTCGTCGTCGCTCATGCCCGCGACCGGCTCGTCGAGCAGCAGCAGCCTGGGCTCCTGCATCAGCAGCATGCCGATCTCCAGCCACTGCTTCTGGCCGTGGGAGAGCAACCCGGCCACGCGGTCGGCGCTGTCCTGAAGCCTTATGGTTTTCAGGTTTTCCGATATCAGATCTTTTTGTTCGGAAGACAAAACCGAAAAGAGCGATTTCCTCACGCGCTTGTCGGCCTTCATCGCGAGCTCGAGGTTCTCGAACACGCTGTGGCTCTCGAAGATGGTCGGCTTCTGGAACTTGCGGCCGATGCCGGCGTGCGCGATCTCGGCCTCGGTGAGGCGCGTGAGGTCGATGGTCTGGCCGAAGAAGGCGCTGCCCTCGTCGGGGCGCGTCTTGCCGGTGATCACGTCCATCATGGTGGTCTTGCCGGCGCCGTTGGGCCCGATCACGCAGCGCAGCTCGCCGACGTCGATCGACAGCGACAGCTTGTTGAGCGCGCGAAAGCCGTCGAAGCTGACCGAGATGTCCTCCAGGTAGAGCACCACGCCGTGCGTGGCGTCCAGGCCCTCGCCGGCGACGTGGCCGAAGGCGCGGTTGCCCTCGTTGGGCACGAGCGCGGCTTCGCTCACCTGGCCTCCTTGCGCGTGAAGAAGCCCATCAGGCCGCGCGGCAGGAACAGCGTGACCAGGATGAAGATCAGGCCGAGCGCGTACAGCCAGTACTCGGGGAAGGCCTGCGTGAAGAAGCTCTTCGCGCCGTTCACCACGCCGGCGCCGAGGATCGCGCCGGCGAGCGTGCCGCGGCCGCCCACCGCGACCCAGATCGCGATCTCGATCGAGTTGGCGGGCGACATCTCGCTCGGGTTGATGATGCCGACCTGCGGCACGTAGAGCGCGCCCGCGATGCCGCAGATCACCGCCGAGAGCGTGAAGATCGCCAGCTTGTAGTGCACCGTGTTGTAGCCGCAGAACGCCACGCGCGTCTCGGCGTCGCGGATCGCCGTGAGCACGCGGCCGAACTTGGAGGTCACGATCCAGCGGGCGAGCAACAAGGTTCCGACCAGGACGATTCCCGTAGTGGCGAAAAGAATCATCCTGGTCTCCGGCGTGGTGATGGGCAGGCCGAGGATCCGCTTGAAGTCGGTGAAGCCGTTGTTGCCGCCGAAGCCGGTGGCGTTGCGGAAAAAGAGCAGCATCGCCGCGAAGGTGAGCGCCTGCGTGATGATCGAGAAGTACACGCCCTTCACGCGCGAGCGGAAGGCGAAGAAGCCGAACACCAGCGCGAGCAGCCCGGGCACCAGCACCACCAGCAGCGCGCACCACCAGAACTGGTCCGAGTTCCACCAGGCCAGCGGCAGCTCCTTCCAGTCGAGGAACACCATGAAGTCGGGCAGGTCCGCCTGGTACTGGCCCTCGCGCCCGATCTGGCGCATCAGATACATGCCCATCGAGTAGCCGCCGAGCGCGAAGAACAGGCCGTGGCCGAGCGACAGGATCCCGGCGTAGCCCCAGACCAGGTCCATCGCGATGGCCACGATGGCGTAGCACATGATCTTGCCGATCAGCGTCACCCAATACTGGGACAGATGGAAGGCGCTGTCGGGCGAGGTCTTCAGGCTCAGAATCGGGAACACCACGAACAGCACGAACGACATCGCGCCAATCAAAGTCCAGCCCTTGAACCCATAAAGCCGGCCGAAGTTGAGCCTCACGCTTCCACCGCCCTTCCCTTCACCGCGAACAGGCCCTGCGGCCGGCGCTGGATGAAGAAGATGATGAACACCAGCACCACGATCTTGGCGATCACCGCGCCCGACACCGCCTCGAGGAACTTGTTGGCGAAGCCGAGCGTGAGCGCGGCGTACACGGTGCCGGCGAGCTGGCCGACGCCGCCGAACACCACCACCATGAACGAGTCGACGATGTAGCCCTGGCCGAGGTCCGGGCCGACGTTGCCGAGCTGCGAGAGCGCGCAGCCCGCGAGGCCCGCGATTCCCGAGCCGAGGCCGAACGCCCACATGTCCACCCTGCCCGTGGGCACGCCGACGCAGGAGGCCATGTCGCGGTTCTGCGTGACGCCGCGGATGAACAGGCCCAGCCGGGTCTTGGTCAGCAGCAGATACATGGCGAACAGGACCAGGCCCGCGAAGACGATGATGTAGATCCGGCTCCAGGGCATCACCACGCCGGCGAAGGCCTGGATGCCGCCCGACATGAAGTCCGGGTTTTCGACCGGCACGTTCTGCGCGCCGAACAGCGTGCGCACCGACTGGATCAGCATCAGGCTGATGCCCCAGGTGGCGAGCAGCGTCTCCAGCGGCCGGCCGTAGAGCCAGCGGATCACCACGCGCTCGAGCAGCATCCCGACCAGCCCCGTCACGATGAAGGAGGCTGGTATTGCAGCCAGAAGGTACCAGTCGAACGCTTCGGGAAAATTCACCTTGAAAAAATTCTGCACCATGTAGGTGGTGTAGGCGCCGATCATGATCAGCTCGCCGTGCGCCATGTTGATCACGCCCATCAAGCCGTAGGTGATGGCGAGGCCGAGCGCGGCCAGCAGCAGGATCGAGCCGAGCGAGATACCCGCGAAGAGGAGCCCTGCGCGCTCGCCCCAGGCGAGCTTGGCCTGCACTTCGCGCAGGCTCTTCTGCGCTTCGAGCTTGATGTCCTCGTCGGCGTCGGCCGCCGCCTCGGCGAGCAGCGTGCGGCTGTTCGGGCTGTTGGAGCGGGCGAGGCGCCGGATCGCGGCGATGCGCTGCGCCTTGTCGCCGCTCTTGAGCTCCATCGAGGCGGCGACGATCTCCAGCACCGGCTTGATCGCCGCGTCGGTCTCCTTGTCGAGCGCTTTCTTCACGAGCGGCAGCATCGCCGCATCGGCGCCGCCCGCGAGCTCCTTGACGGCGGCGAGCCGCGTCTCGCGCTCGGGCGCGAGCAGCTTGAGCGCGGCGAGCGCGCCCTCGATCTCCTTGCGCAACCGGTTGTTGGCGACGACGTCCTCGGCACCCTCGGGCACCGGGTCGACCTTCTCGCCCGTGAGTGCGTCGGTGGCTGCCCCGCCCTTCACCACGAGCACGCGCCGGCCGCTCTTTCCCTCCACGGTCTGCACCTCGCCCTCGGCGACCGCCTGCAGGAACGCCGCGGCGCGCGGGTCGCCCTCGGCGACCAGCGCCGCGATCGCGGCGCTGCGCTCCTCGGCTTCGCCCGCGGCGAGCTTCTCGACCGCGGCCCTATCGAGCGCCAGCGCCGGCGCGGCGACGAGCAGGAGTGTCAGGAAGAACGTTCGCATACGTGAAGAGGGCCGGCGAACCGGCCCTCTCCTGTTTACCACATGACGTACCGGTTACTTCTTCTTCTCGGCCATCAGCGCCGGCTCGTCCTTCTTCTTGTCGTTGCCTTCGATGAACGGGCTCCAGGGCTGCGCCTTCACCGGGCCCTTGGTCTTCCAGACCACGTTGAACTGGCCGTCGGCCTTGACTTCGCCGATGAACACCGCCTTGTGCAGGTGGTGGTTCTTCGGATCCATCGTCGAGGTGACGCCCGAGGGCGCCTTGAAGGTCTGCCCGCCCATCGCGACGCTCACCTTGTCGACGTCGAAGGACTTCGCCTTCTCCACCGCCTGCTTCCACATGTAGATGCCGATGTAGGTCGCCTCCATCGGATCGTTGGTGAGCGGCCTGTCCTTGTGCCCGGCGATGTTCTTCTTCTTCGCGTAGGCGGTCCAGTTCTTGATGAAGGCATCGTTGGCCGGGGCCTTGATCGACATGAAGTAGTTCCAGGCGGCGAGGTGGCCGACCAGCGGCTTGGTGTCCACGCCGCGCAGCTCCTCCTCGCCTACCGAGAACGCCACCACCGGCACGTCGGTCGCCTTCAGGCCCTGGTTGCCCAGCTCCTTGTAGAACGGCACGTTCGAGTCGCCATTGATGGTCGAGACCACCGCGGTCTTCTTGCCTTCCGAGGCGAACTTCTTGATCTTGGCGATGATGGTCTGGTAGTCGCTGTGGCCGAAGGGGGTGTACTCCTCCATGATGTCGGCCTCGGCGACGCCCTGCTTCTTCAGGAACGCGCGCAGGATCTTGTTGGTGGTGCGCGGGTAGACGTAGTCGGTGCCCAGAAGCACCCAGCGCTTGGCGTTGCCGCCTTCCTTGGACATCAGGTATTCCACCGCCGGGATCGCCTGCTGGTTCGGCGCGGCGCCGGTGTAGAACACGTTCTTCGAGATTTCCTCGCCTTCGTACTGCACCGGGTAGAAGAGCAGCGAATTGAGCTCCTCGAACACCGGCAGCACCGACTTCCTCGACACCGAGGTCCAGCAGCCGAAGGTGACGGCGACCTTGTCCTGGGTGATGAGCTGACGCGCCTTCTCGGCGAACAGCGGCCAGTTGGAGGCCGGGTCGACGACGACGGGCTCGATCTTGTGGCCCATCACGCCGCCCTTGGCGTTGATCTCGTCCACGGCCATCAGCACGGTGTCTTTCAGCACCGTCTCGCTGATCGCCATCGTGCCCGACAGCGAGTGCAGTACGCCGATCTTGACCGTCTTGCCTTGCGCGCAAAGGCTGGTGGAACCCAGGCCAATGGCGGCGACCGCAGCCGACAGGGCCAACTGCTTAACGAACATGCGACGTTTCATGAACTCTCCCGTGAGCAAAGTGATTTGAGCGAAGCTGGCAGAGCCAATGCAACGTCCATGCCTACGGGCAACAGGATGATTTGATTGACTTTCGCGAAGGCGGGCGAATGCGGCGGCACCAACTTGGTGCCGATCATCCAGATTGGTGCACCATGAAACGACGCAGCCTCTCGACGCCGGCGGCGAGCCGCTCTTCGCTGGAGGCGAAACACCAGCGCACGAAGCCCTCTCCGGCCGGACCGAACGCCGAACCGGGTGCAAGCCCGAGGCCTGCGTCGCGCACCAGCCGCTTGCAGAATTCCATGCTGTCGGCTACGCCTTCCACGCGAAAGAACGCGTACATCGTGCCGGAGGGCGGCGCAGCCTCGATCTGCGGGATTTTTCTCAGTTCAGAAACCAAAAAGTCCCGAGCCTTCCTGAACCGCTCGCGGGTGCGCGCAACTGTTGGCTCGCCCTCTTTCAGTGCAGCCACGCCCGCGCGCTGCACGAATACGGGCGCACAGGAGGTGTTGTACTCGATGAGCTTGCCCAGATCGGCGGTGAGCCCGGGCGGCACCACCAGCCAGCCCAGGCGCCAGCCCGGCATGAGCCAGGTCTTGGAAAAGGTGTTGGCGCTGATGACCATGTCGTTTTCATCAGAAATATCCAAGAACGACGGCGCGACACCAGCGTCACCGAAGTAGAGGCGCTCGTACGCGTCGTCGGCGAAGATCCAGATGCCGTGCCTGCGGCAATGCTCGAGGATCGCCTGCTGCTCCTCGCGCGTTACCGTCCAGCCGGTGGGATTGTTCGGAGAGTTGAGATAGAGGGCTTTTGTCTTCGAGGTAAGTCTTTTCAAAAGAAGTTCAAGGTCGAGCTGCCAACCCGAAGGCGAGAATTCCAGCGCCACCGTATCCACATGGGCGCCGAGGATCCGGGGAATCTCCTGCAGGTTGGGCCACAGCGGCACCACCTCGACCACGCGCTCGCCCGGCTCGACCAGCAGCTGCGTGGCGAGCATCAACGCGTTCACGCCGGCGCTGGTCGCCACCGCTTCGCGCGACCGCAGTCCCGGGTGCAGATTCTTCAGGTAGTCGGTGAGCGCCTCGCGCAGCTCGGGGATGCCGAGGTTGTGCGTGTAGAAGGTCTCGCCGGCGGCGATCGAGTCCATGCCGGCCTTGCGGATGAACTCGGGCGTCGGCTCGTCGGGCTCGCCCACCCAGAACGGCAGGATGTCGGCGCGCCCGAAGCCGGCGTTGAACAGCTCGCGGATCTTCGAGGCGGACAGCGATTGGACGGCGGGGCGTGCGGCGATCACGGCAGCGTTTCGTTGTTGCTCTAGAATGGAATGATAGGGGGAAAACCATGTCGGGCGGCCACGGCGGACACGTAGATCCGCACAACAAGGAGATCGCACTGCTGATCTCCATCCTCGCGCTGGTGCTGGCGGTGTCGGAAACGCTCGGCAAGTCGGCGCAGACCAGCGCGCTCAGCTACAACATCGAGGCCTCCAACCTCTGGGCGTTCTACCAGTCGAAGACCATCCGGCGCACGGTCCTGCGCACCGCCGCGCAGGAGATGGCGGTGCACGCCGACAGCCCGAAGGCGAAGGAGCAGATCGCCGATTGGAAAAAGACCGCGGAGCGCTACCAGAACGAGCCCGACACCGGCGAAGGCCGCGACCAGCTCGAGGCGCGCGCCAAGGCCGCCGAGAAGAAGCGCGACCTCGCGCGCCAGGCCTACCATCACTTCGAGGTGTCCTCGGCCGCGGTGCAGATCGCGATCGTGCTCGCCTCGGCCTCGATCATCACCAGCATCCCGGCGCTTGCCTGGACCGCCGTCGCGCTCGGCGCGGCCAGCGTGTTCTTCTGCGTGATCGGGGTTTGGTTCCCGACCGCGATCCACCTCTTCTAGGCTAGGCAGCGCGGCGGGAGAAGGTCTGCGCCGCGCGCAGCGCGCGCTCGATGCCGGCGGCATCCACGTCCAGGTGCGTGACCAGGCGAATGCGCGCCCCGGCCAGCACCAGGATCTCGTTGTTGACCAGGTGGTCGGCGAAGCCGGGCGGCGCCTTGACGAACACCATGTTGGTCTGCGGCGGCTCGACGTCGTAGCCGGCCTCGCGCAGGCCGCGCGCCAGGCGCTCGGCGTTGGCATGGTCCTCGGCGAGCCGCGCCACGTTGTGCTCGAGCGCGTACAGGCCCGCCGCGGCGATGACGCCCGCCTGGCGCATCGCGCCGCCCAGAATTTTTCTGTGGCGATGCGCCCTTTTTATGAACTTGGCATTGCCCAGCAGCAGCGTGCCCGCCGGCGCGCCCAGCCCCTTGGACAGGCACACCGACACCGAGTCGAAGCCCGCGCAGAGCGCCTTCGCGCTCACGCCGAGCTTCACCGCCGCGTTGAAGATGCGCGCGCCGTCCAGGTGGGTTGAGAGATTTTTCCTTTTCGCCAGGATCAAAGCTTGTTCCAGGTAGGAGCGCGAAATCACTCTCCCGCCAATGGTGTTCTCCAGCGCAAGCAGGCGCGTGCGCGCGAAATGCGGGTCGTCGGGCTTGATCGCAGCCTCGACCTCGGCCAGGTCGAGCGTGCCGTCGGGCCGGTTGGCGAGCGGCTGCGGCTGGATCGAGCCGAGCACCGCGCCGCCGCCCGCCTCGTAGCGGTAGGTGTGCGCCTCCTGGCCGACCAGGACCTCGTCGCCGCGGCCGCAGTGGCTCATCAGCGCCGCAAGGTTCGATTGAGTGCCCGAGGGGAACAGCAGCGCGTGCTCGAAGCCGAGCAGCTCGGCGGCGCGCGCCTGCAGGCGGTTCACCGTAGGATCGTCGCCGAACACGTCGTCGCCGACCTGCGCCTCGGCCATCGCGCGGCGCATGCCCGCGCCCGGGCGCGTCACGGTATCGGAGCGCAGGTCCACCAGCGTTCCGGCCGAGTCGCCGATCACGGCTGGTCCTTCACGCGGGAGGCGAACGCATCCAGGTCGCGATCCAGCCTGAACAGTTCGGGCGCCGGCGCCTTGGCGGCCGGCGCCGGCGCAACCGTCACGGGCGAAACCGGCGCAGGGATCTGCGCGACGGGCGTCGGTTTGCTCGGCACCAGTGTGCCGACCCAGAACACCACCGCCATCGCCGCGCCGATCGCCACGCCCGCGGCGAGGCGCGAGCGTTGCTGCGGCGTCGGCTCCGGCACCGGCACCGGCAGCGGCAGCGGCAGCGGCACCGGCACCGGCACCGGCACCG
>JBASCW010000040.1:0-3968 GCA_049651845.1 Burkholderiales bacterium
CCTTCCTCCTGGGCGGCAACCGGTAGCGCCCGCACTTCGGACAACGCATGACGTGGCGCGCGGGACCGTGGCCGGGCACGTCGTAGGCGGACAACAGAACGATGCGGTGGCGGCACTTCACTTCCGCCTCCTTCCACGGCAGCACTTCTCGCCGTCGCGGCAGGAGAAGCGATGCCCGTCGTAGTAAACCTGCACGACGCAGTTCTTCGCACGCCGCAGGCAGTGGCACGCGCAGCAGCGCACCAGCTTGTGCGGCGACATGTGCAGCCACATGAGGCGCTTTCGCTTCTCGTCGCTCAGGTCGACGAAGTAGTGCGTCGCCGTCTGGAACCGAGCGGCGTAGATGTGGATGGCGCCGTCAGCCATGGGTGGTGGCTCCTTCTGGCACGAAGTCCTGGGCGTCGACCACCACCGACGACGCGGGCAGCGCGTGCCACACCGCAGCGTCGATCGCTTCCACGACCAGCGCGGGCCCGTTCTTGCCCGTCACGATCAGGTTCACGCGCGCGCGGAACGGGAGCAGGCCGCGCCACGAGGCCATGCCGACGTCGCCGGGCTTGGGGAGCGGTCTCATGGTGTTGGCCTCCAAGTCCGCGCACTCCGCCCGCTCGGCGTCGGCGCGACCCCGGCCTCGACGATCGCGCCGGCGTCGACCAGCTCGCGCAGCCTGCGCGACACCTGCAGGCTCGACAGCGAGCACCGCACCGCGATGCCGTCGGGCGAGAGCGGAGCGCCCGCAGCCCGCAGAACGCGCAGGATCGTGGCGCAGTGCTCACTCGCGAGTCCGTGCGCGCGGCGTGCCGCATCCCGGCTGGTCTGCGGATCAGTTCGCCGCGACCTCGCGATTTCATCAAGCGTCATCTGGTGCAGCTCGGTCATGCCCGCGCCCTCCGTTCCCGCAGCAACCCGCGCAGCACCGACCGCACCCGCGCACTGAACTCCGGGAACTTCCCGGGCCTCGACTCCATGAGCCTGCGGCACACCCGCGCAACCTGCTCGATCGCGGCCCCGACCATGTCGTGTGGCGCAGGCTTCTCGGTCGGCGCGACCATCGCGCGGGCCTCACCCCGGCCCATGTCGGTCGTGACCTGCTCGCGCTCGATCGCGGCCTGCAGGACCTCGGCGGGCAGCCTCGCGAGCAGGTAGACCGTCTCGATGTCGGACGGCAGATGTTGAGCGTGCTCAACATTTGCCACGGCCTCATTCGCCCCGATCGTCATGAGGCGGTGCGCCCAGTGCCTGGTGAACGGCAGGGCCCCGACCACCGCGTCCTGGTGGTCCCGGAACAGCCGGCAGAACTCGCCGTGCGGCACATGGGCCTTGGCCTCGAGCAGGCGCCGGCCGAGCCGGATCGCGGACGCGAGCGAACGGCGCATCGTGAGCTCGAAGTGGTCGGCCTCCTCCCGGAGACTCGGCAACCAGAACCGCACGGAGTCGCGAGGCGCGCCGATCTCGGCCAACGCGTCACGCATCGCGACCTCCCGCTGCTCGTTCTGCGCGAGCATGCGCAACAGCGCGGCGCGTTCGCCCGGGCTGGCCGATTCGAGCGCGACGCGCAGGCGCAGGCGCTCGTCCACGACGTCGGGCAGGTCCAGGTCCTGGGGATCGGGCCGCGCGCGCCGGTCCTTCTCGCAGCGCTTGCTGCAGTAGGCCCATCTGCGCGGCTGCTCGAAGGGCTTGCCGCACGTACTGCAGCGAGTCCTGTTCTTCGCGACCATCTCGCCTCCCGTGGTTCACGCCGTGGCCCTCCGACGCTGGTGTCGCTTGCGCGCGGCCCGGACGTGCAGGCTCACGGCCGACACCGAGCACCCGAGGTCACGTGCGATCGCGACGCACGTCTCGCCCGCGGCCGCACGCGACACGATCAAGCGGACCGGCAGCCATGGCTTGCGGCCGCGACCGCCGAGGCCGCCCAACACCAGCTTCGCGCGGTATTCGACCTGGCGCGGTGTGAGTCCGAGGCGGCGCGCGATCGTCGGGCAGTCGAGTCCCGCACGCGCAAGCCGCACGCACTCCGTGACCTCGACCCGCGGGCTGCCACGCGGCCGAAGCGCGATGCCGCGGCGCCGCAGCAGGTTCTTGATCGTGGTGTCGGCCAGCGTCGGGAACCGCGGCCGCAGGCTCGCGACGATGCGCGAGAGGCTGGCGCCCTGCTGGTACGCCACCACGATCGCGCGCTGCGGGAGATTGCCGGTGCAACAGGCGCGCCGCGGCAGGCCCAGGCGGTGCGCCACGTGACTGACGTGACTGTCGCTGCAGCCGAGAGCCTGCGCGATCTCGGCGACGTTGGCGTCGGCCAGCCAGAGGGCGCGAAGGAGCGGTTCGTCGAGCGGCTTGCGCGGGATCACGATGCTGGCCCTCCGTGCTTCGCGAGCAGCGCGTCGCGGCGCGCTCCCCATGCGTAGCCAGGCGGGACCGCGACGGTTCGCAGCAGCGCGATCGCCTCGGCCGAGTCGTCAGCGTCCGGAGCGCACCCGTAGTGCTTGCGCTGCTCCTGCGTGCAGCCGTCAGCGAAGTCGCGCGCCCCGACCTTGCCGTGCTGGTTGTGGCAGAGGTCGTGTTGCGCGATGACGGCGCCGAGCCGTTCGACCTCGGCCCGCAGCGCATCGCGCTCCGCGAACACCTTGCCCAGCGGCTCGGTCCAGATCAGGTCGCGCCAGGTAGCCGGGATGTCGTTGACGGTCATGCGCTTGGCTCCTTCCGCTTCCGCGTCCCGAAGCATTCGCGCATCAGCTTGGCAACGTCAGCGAACCCGAAGGCGTCCTGCCCCAGGTCACGGCGCAGCGCCCGGCGAACCTTGTCGAAGCCTCGTTTGAACTTCGCGATCGCGACGCGCTGATCCTGGGCATCGAACTCGTCGCAACGGCAGCGGGTCTGCAACCGGCCGCAGCCGTCGCAGCCCCAATCGCCGTACACGTTCTTGCGGCGCTGGTTCATGCGACGGGCTCCCGTTGCTTCCGCAGCCGCCGCACCACCGCGACGATGCCGCGGCCGTCAACCGGCACCGCGCCGAGATCGATCGCACGTGCCCGCTTCGCCTGGCACACGTCGTAGTGGGGCGTCGAGGCGTTGGCCTGGAACCACTCGGGACGCAAGCCCAGCGCGCGCGCCATCGCGTGCAGCTCGTCGAGCGTATCCGCGAGCATGTGCGCCATGCGCATGCGACCGAGTGGCAAGCGGCCGTTGTCGACGTAGACGGTCACGTCGCGACCTCCGCAAACCGCTTCGCGGCCAGCAGCGCCTTCGCCCTGGTTGGCTGGAAGCCGCTCGCATACGGGCCCGTCAGCACGTGCCACACGCGCCAGAGCCACCGCCGGCTGTTCGCTCGGCTGACCTGCAGGCGCCACGCCGTGCCGTCCACGGCGAATGCGCGGTAGCCGCGCTCCGCGACGACTGCGGTCCAGGTGGGGCGGCGGGTCATGCGACGCGCTCCGCAACCTGGCGCACCAGGAACTCGGCGCACGGCGGCGCCACCGCGTTACCCAGCAGCTTCTCGCTGTCTCGCTTCGACGGCGCGAGCCGGTAGCCCGCGTGGAAGCCCATCGCGGCGCGCAGCTCCTCGACGGTCAACATGCGCATGCGGTCGCCGTCGACAAGCGCCCATCGCGAAATGGTCGTGACCGTGCCGAGCGGACGGTCCAGCGACCGACCCGTGATGCCGCTTCCCAGCGAGTAGTAGGGGCAGACGAAGCGCGGGCCGTAGAGGCGGCGTCCGGCTTCGATGCGACGCAGGGACGCGGCGGCGCGGCCCGGCTTCTCGATCGGCGACCACTTGCCGGCGCTGAAGTCCAGCACGCTCGCGATCGGGACGTGTGGCGTGGTCGGGCGCAGAGACTCAGGCAGCGGCTTGCGGTTGCGCATGCCAACCACGAACAGGCGCCGCCGGTTCTGCGGCACGCCGCAGTCGGCCGCGTCGATCACGTGCTCGGACAGCCGGTAGCCAAGCGCCTGCAGCGCGAGGCACCAGA
>JBASCW010000041.1:0-2218 GCA_049651845.1 Burkholderiales bacterium
CGACAATGCGGCGGGAACCCTCAGCGCGCGGCATGTTTGTCGGTCACCTTGCGCAGCCAGTCGGCGAACGGCCGCTGCGGCGCGGGCGCCGCCGCCGCGTCCCGAGCCAGCGTGTGGATCGCGCTCACGCGGCCGGGGGCGACGCCGAGCACCAGCCAGGTGTCGCCCGCCTCGACGATCACGACGCGCTCGCGCGGACCGACCTGCACCGCGGCGACGACGCGCAGCAGTGCGGTGTGCGCGAGGCGCGCGCGCGCGGCGCGCGCGAGCAACCAGGTTGCTGCCGCCGCGAGCAGCGCGACCGCGAGCAGTGCGGCAAGTTCGCTCATCGGTTGAGCTTGCGCAGGCGCTCCGAGGGCGTGACGATGTCGGTGAGGCGGATGCCGAATTTGTCGTTCACCACCACCACTTCGCCCTGCGCGATCAGGCAGCCGTTCACCAGCACGTCCATCGGCTCGCCCGCGAGGCCGTCCAGTTCGACCACGCTGCCCTGCGCGAGCTGCAGGATGTGGCGGATCGGGATCTTGGTGCGCCCGAGCTCGACCGTCAGGTGCACCGGGATGTCCATAATGAGGTCGATGTCGTGGACCGCCGCCGCTGCCTCGCCCGAGGGGGACAGCTTCTCGAACACCGGCCGCGCCGGCCCGGCGGCCGGCGTCCCGGGCGCCACCGCGGTGGCCTGCTCGGCCATCGCGGCCGACCAGTCGTCGGCCGCGGCCCCGTGTTGGGTTTCAGGCTGCACGTTCGTCTCCAAGGGTGTTGTCCTGCGGGGCGATGGCGACCACGCGGTTGATCTTGAGCGCGTACTGCCGATTGACCTGGCCGTAGCGGCACTCGAAGATCGGCACGCCGTCGATCTCCGCGGTGACGGCGTCGGGCGGATCGAAGGCGATCACGTCGCCCGCCTTCATTGCCAGAAGCTGGCTGACGCGCAGCGGTATGTGGGCGAGGTTCGCCTTCAACTCCACTTCGGCGATCTGCACCTGCTTCGACAGCATGCGCAGCCAGCGCTTGTCCGGCCCCATGTGGTCGCCCTGCGTGCTGCTGGCGAGCTGGTCGCGGATCGGCTCGATCGCGGCATAGGGAATGCAGACGTGCAACTGGCCGCCGCCGGTGCCCAGTTCGATCGGGAAGGTGCTGACCACCACGATCTCGTTGGGCGTGGCGATGTTGGCGAACTGCGTGTGCATTTCCGAGCGCACGTAGTCGAAGCCGAGCGGGTAGACCGGGCTCCAGGAGTTCCGGTACTCCTCGAGCACCACCGTCAGCAGCCGCTGGATGATGCGCTGCTCGGTGAGGGTGAAGTCGCGTCCCTCGACCCGGGTATGCACGCGGCCGTTGCCGCCGAACAGGCTGTCGATGATCGTGAAGACCAGGCTCGGGTCGATCACGAACAGCGCGCTGCCGCGCAGCGGCTTCAGCTGCACGACGTTCAGGTTGGTCGGCACCACCAGGTTGCGAACGAACTCGCCGTACTTGATCACGCGCAGGCCGCCCACCGAGATCTCCGGGTTGCGCCGCATGAAGTTGAACATGGCAATGCGCATCAGGCGCGCGAAGCGGTCGTTGATGACGTCGAGCGTCGGCATGCGCCCGCGCACGATGCGCTCCTGGCGCGCGAGGTCGTAGGGGCGAACCCCGCCCTCGGGCGCCGCCGCGGGCGCGGCCTCGGCCTCGCCGTTGACGCCCTTCAACAGCGCGTCGACTTCGTCCTGGGAGAGGAATTCCTGGGCCATGGCGCGGGCGCTACTGGATGATGAACTGGGAGAAGTGCACCTTCTCGACGCCCTTGTCGGCCGCTTCGGACTCGACCTGCTGGCGCGTGCGGGCGACGATGTCCGTGGCGAGCTTTTCCTTCGCCTGCATGCCGAGCAGGTCCGCCATGCGCTTGTTCGCGAGCTGCATCAGGATCTGGCTGCGGATGATTGGCATCTTCAGCTTCACCGCGTCGAGCATGCGCGCGTCGTTGAGCTCGATGACGATGCCGATTTGCAGGTAGCGCTCGCGATCGGTGTCGAGCAGGTTGACCGTGAACATCTCGACCGGCAGGAAGGTCGGCGCTTTCTTCGCGCCCGTGGACACGGGCTTTGCCTCGAAGGCGATCGCCGGATGGTCGCGCAGCCCGCCGAACCAGGCGCCGGCGGCGGCGGCGCTCAGCGCGAGCGCGCCCAACAGCGGCTTGAGCAGCCTGGAACGCCTCTTCTTCGGTGCGGCGCCC